>CAYVPC010000206.1:0-6543 GCA_964453555.1 uncultured Hyphomicrobiales bacterium
GCGGTGCGCAGCGACCATTTGCCGCCGACGCGGACGAGATTGACGCCGCGCGGCGCGTATTCCTGTTGCAGTTGCAGCAGCAAGGCGTGCGCGTCGATACCAGCGGGCAGCCGCGCCGCCAGGATCTTCTCGTCGAGCGGTTCGTCGGCGGCGAACAATAACGCTTCGAGGATGCGGAGCTCCTCGGCGCGTTCCTCTTTGTCCTTCTTGTTGTCGACGACCACCCGCATCTTAGCCGCGCTCCCTCTCATTCCCGTTTCCCCTCATCCATTGCCCGGTTCCGACGCGGCTCCGCCATCGCCCTGATCCTGTCGCTTGCGGACATAGAGCGGAGAGAAAGCCGCGTGCTGATGGATTTCCATTCGCCCTTCGCGCACCAATTCGAGCGTTGCCGCGAAGCTGGAAGCACGAACCGTCGCGGCAAGCGACGGCTCGACCATATAGGCGATCAGATATTCGTCGAGCGCGCACCAATCGGTGGCGCGGCCGATGAGTTTTTCAAGCGCTTCGCGCGCTTCCGCTAGCGACCAGACGGTGCGCTTTGGCATGCGCACGAACGAGCGCGCCTGAGTCTGCCGCCGCCCGGCGTAGGCCGAAAGCAGATCGTAGAGCGTCGCCGACCATTCCGGCTTTTTGATCTCGGCGATCGGCTCCGGCAGGCCGCGCGCAAAAACCTGGCGGCCGAGCTGCGGACGATTGAGCAATTGTTCGGCGACCTGCCGGATCGCTTCAAGCCGGCGCAGACGCTGCGCCAGCGCCGTCGCCATATCTTCGGCACTCATGCCATCGGGCTCGTTCAGGTCGGGCAGGAGCAGGCGCGATTTCAGATAGGCGAGCCACGCCGCCATCACCAGATAGTCGGCGGCGAGCTCGAGCCGGAGCTTGCGTGCCTCCTCGATGAACGCGAGATACTGATCGGCCAGCGCCAGGATCGAGATTTTGGCGAGATCGACTTTTTGCTGGCGCGCGAGCGTCAGCAACAAATCGAGCGGCCCTTCGAAACCTTCGACGTCAATCACCAACGCCGGCTCGTCCGACGCACGTTCCGGGAGTTCCGCCACGAACCGGGTGTCTTCGGCGATCATGCGTATCCCTGCGCCGGCTGCCAGGCGCCGGCCATCAATTTCAGGAACTCGGCGCGGACGGCGGCAAGATCGATCGGGGCGGGCCGCTGTTTAGACGCCAGTGCAACCGCGGCGCGCCGCGCCGCCTCACCGGCGAGTTCGGGCGCCTCGGCGGCAACCGCGAGCATTTCCCGCATCTCACCGTTGCAGTGGAGCACGAGGTCGCAGCCGGCGGCGATCGCCGCCCGCGTCCGCTCCGCGACCGAGCCTGAAAGCGCCCCCATCGAGATATCGTCGCTCATCAGCAGGCCTTTGAAACCGATCGAATCACGAATCACCCCGCGCACTATAGTTCCCGAAATGGTGGCCGGCGCGATAGGATCGATGGCCGTGAACACGACATGGGCGGTCATGCCGATGGGCAACGCCGCCAGCGGCCGAAAAGCCGCAAAATCCGTGGCATCGAGGGTAGCCCGGTCGACGCTGACCACCGGCAGCCTGGCATGGCTGTCGGCCGTGGCCCGGCCATGGCCGGGGATGTGCTTGAGGACCGGCAAGACGCCACCCTCGGTCAGTCCCCGCGCAAATGCGCCGGCGATGGCGGCCACCTTGCCCGGCTCGCCGCCGTAGGCGCGGTCCCCAACCACCGGATCGGCGCCGGCAATCGGCACGTCCGCGATCGGGGCGCAGTCGACATCGATGCCCAAGGCCGAAAGATCGGCCGCGATCAGCCGGCCACCGAGCCGGGCCGCGGCCAGGCCCAAGTCCCTATCGCGGGCGTAAAGCGCGCCGTATGCGGCACCGGGCGGATAAGCCGGCCAGTCCGGCGGACCGAGGCGTTGCACCCGCCCACCCTCCTGGTCGATCAGCACCGGCGCCTCGCGTCCGAGCGCGGCGCGCGCGGCATCGATCAGCCGCCGCAACGGGTCAGGCCCGGCGATATTGCGCTTAAAAACGATCAGGCCCCACGGCTCCGCGTCGCGGAGGAATGCGCGTTCGTTGTCCGTCAGCGCGGGTCCGGAAAAGCCGGTGATGAAGGCACGCATCGCGGCCGCTTAGCCCGCGCGTAGCGCAAGGGTCAAGAACGCAACAATCAGTTTTTCTGGACGATGCAATTGCCGCCAGCGGCCTTGAGCCCGCTGCACATCCCCGCGGCCGCTTCCGCCGAAGCGAACGGTCCGACCAGGGCGCGATAATAGGTGCCCTTGTCGCCTAGATCGGCGCGCCGAATGATCGGTGTTCGTCCGCCGAGCTGATTTGGAAATTTGGCCTGCAACTCGCGAAACGAAGTCTGCGCTTCGGTTTCGCTGCGCTGAGAGGTGACCTGTACAGCATAGCCGCCGCCAGGCGAGGGGGCCGGCTGGACCGGCGCGGCGGTGGCAACGGCGATCGGCGCCGCCGCGCGAACGTGCGCGGGCGGAGGAGTTCCCACGTCGGCGTGCCCGCCGGGGACAATCGACAGCGGCGCATTGGGGCCGGCCGGCGCCGGGCTCGCGGTCGCGGCCGGCTTGGGGACCGGTGGCGCGGGACGCGCCGCACTCGGTTTGGGCGCCGGTGGCGGCACTGGCGGCGTTGCCGTTCCGTCAGGCGTAGCGGCCTGATCGGGCCGGATGGTCACTGTGTGAATTCGCTTCGGCTCGGTGGAGAGCTGCGCCGGCGCGGGATTGGGCGTCGGAACCGCATTCGGCATCGGCGGCGGCCCGGGCGGCCACGGCGAGTTTGGCGCTGGGTTCTGCGCAGTTGCGCCGGGGGGCTGGCCAACGGTCATCGCCGGCGGCGACGGGTTTGGGACGACCGGAATGCTTGAAACAACCCGCGGAGGAGCTTTCGGCGGTTCTATGCTGACCGGCTGCTCCTCGCGGGAGACGACTTTTTCACTGGCCCCGGGGTTGACCGTGTCAGGTTGGGTTGAGTTGCCTCCGGGCGTCTCGCCATAGTTCGGTGCAACTTTGATCGGCCCGTTGTTCGCCTTGATGATGGGCGGAAGCGACGGAATGACAGAACCGCCGAACATGGCGCGATAGCCGAAGGCGCCCGCAGTCCCAACGACGGCCAAGCTAAGAACCGCCATGACCATGACCACCGCGCCACGCCGGCGCGGCCTTGCGGGCTCGTCGTAATAGTCGCCCGCCGCATCGGATTCAGCCTCGTCGTATTCGGGCTCCTCAGCGTAATCTTCGTCAACCTCGGAGGTCGCATAGGCGGGCAATTCCCGGGCGCGCAAAGCCGGTACTCGCTCGTCGCGGTAATCTGCGTCGGCCTGCTCGCGAAAACCGCTGAACGGTGTAGCCGGTCCCGAAAAATGTCGACCGCCGGCCGGTTCACGGTCGTAGCTGCGCTCCTGCGGCGCGTAAGACGCATAGGTGTCGGCGGCAGGCGCCGACGAAGGCGCTGGAGCGTAGTCGTCCTCCGCGCGCGGCTCGTCGTGTTGGTCATCAGCCGCCCAATCTTCGCCGGAAGCTGCGGCGTGGTCTTCGAGCGGCTCCGGCTTATACGCGTCGGGTTGGCGGGTTTCCGGGTACGGATCGCTCTGGCCGATCAGTCGCGCCAATTCCGCAAGCGGATCGTCGTCGTTACCTCCGATCCGATCGGTCGCGTCCCGCGGCAGCGGGTCGCGGTTGCGGTAAGAGCGGAAATTGTCATCGGCCATCGGCCACGCTCCGACTCAGACGTGCAAAGTTATATCGAACAGTGATTCCCCACGACTGCCTTGCCGTACCCGTAGGGCCCCGAAGGGGAACTATCGCATCTCATTCGGCGCCCCGACGCCAAGTAACGCGAGCCCCGACGCAAGAACAGTCACAACGCCTTGTACAAGCACAAGGCGAGCCAAGGTCAGTTCTCGATCATTCTGGATAATGAAGCGTAAATGTGGCGATGCCGTCCCCAACGTCCATAAAGCATGAAACTCGCTGGCTAAATCGAACAGATAAAAGGCAATTCGGTGCGGCTCATGGGCGGCGGCTGCCGCCTCGACGACGCGCGGATAGAGCGCAATCCGGCGCATGAGAGCAAGCTCCGCCGCATCGAAGAGGCGTTCCAGATTAGCGGTCGCAAGCAAGCCGGAAGCATCAGCCGGCAGATCGGGAAACGTTTCGCGCGCATTGCGGAACACCGAATGTCCGCGCGCGTGGCCGTATTGGACATAGAAAACGGGATTGTCGCGGGATTGCTCAATCACCTTGGCGAGATCGAAGTCAAGCACGGCGTCGTTCTTGCGAAACAACATCATGAAGCGGACGGCGTCACGCCCAACCTCATCCACCACTTCGCGCAGCGTCACAAACTCCCCTGCCCGTTTCGACATTTTGACCGGTTCGCCGGCGCGCAGAAGCTTCACAAGCTGGACGAGCTTCACATCGAGTTCCGCCTTGCGGTCGCTCAATGCCGCCATCGCTGCCTGCATGCGCTTGACGTAGCCGCCGTGGTCGGCGCCCCACACGTCGATCAGCGTGCGGAAGCCGCGCTCGAGCTTGCTGCGGTGGTAGGCGATATCGGAAGCAAAATAGGTATACGAGCCATCGGACTTCTTCAGCGGGCGGTCGATGTCGTCACCAAACGCCGTCGATCTGAACAGCGTCTGCTCGCGGTCTTCCCAGTCATCCGGCAACGCGCCCTTCGGCGGCGGCAAGCGACCTTCGAACACGAGCCCGCGCGCACGCAGCCATTCGATCGTCGCCGCAACCTGGTCGACCTTGCCGTGGATGAGAGATCGCTCTGAAAAAAATACGTCATGCTTAATATCGAGGACATCAAGGTCCTCACGAATAATGCGCATCATTGTTTTGATCGCAAGGTCCCGCACAACCGGCAGCCATTCACTTTCAGGTCGACCTTTCAGTGCGTCCCCATACTGTTGGCCTATCAAATAGGCCGCCTCCTTTACGTACTCGCCCGGATAAAGTCCCTCTGGGATCGTACCGATATCCTCACCGAGTGCTTCGCGGTAGCGCAGATACGCCGAACGCGCGAGCGCATCGATCTGCGCGCCGGCATCGTTGACGTAATATTCGCGCGTGACTTTGAAGCCGGCGAAGGCGAGCAAATTAGCGAGCGCATCGCCAAACACGGCGCCGCGGCCGTGGCCAACATGCATCGGTCCGGTGGGATTGGCGGAAACATATTCGACATTGACAGGGGCGCCGCGCCCGATGTCGCTTTTGCCGTAATCCGGACCCGCCTGCAGCGCATTGCGCAGTGCTCCGATCCAAGCAGAAGGCTTGAGCGTGAGATTGATGAATCCGGGGCCGGCGATTTCGACCTTACCCACCAAGTCATCCGCGCGCAGTTTCTCGGCAAATGCTTCGGCAAGCTCGCGCGGCTTCTTACCGGCGTCTTTCGCCAACATCATCGCGACGTTGGTCGCCATGTCGCCGTGGGTGGGGTCGCGGGGTGGCTCGACCGTCGCGCGCGATAGATCGATGCCGGCCGGCAAAAAGCCGCGCGCGATCAAATCATCGCTTGCGCGTCGTACCCGATCGAGCATTTCGGCAAAGATGTTGTGCGCGGCCATGAGGAAAATGCGCTTCGGCGCCGATGCTGGCGCGTCGCGCGCCTAACGCAATTCCGGGGTCGAGTCAAAAAGCCGCGCATGCTCGGCCAGCGCAAATCGGTCGGTCATGCCGGCGATAAAATCGGCGATCCGGCGCGCACGCGTGGCGTCGTCGGCGCCGGCCAGCCCGTCCCGCCACTCCGCCGGCAGATCCTCCGGATGGGCCGTGTAGCGGGCGAACAGGTCACGGACCACGCCGGCTGCGTCATTCATCACCCGCGTGACCCGCGCGTGACGGTACATGCGCGTCTCGAGAAAGCCCTTGATCAGGCGCTCGGCTTCGGCAATCGCCGGCGAGAAAGCGGCGACGCCCGACGGCGCATTGCGCACATCGTCGGCTGAGCGGGGCGCCAAGGCAGCGAGCCGGCGGCCGGTCTCGGCGACCAGATCCTCGATCAACATGCCGATCAGCCGGCGAAGGAATTCATGCACAATGCGCGCGGAATCGAGACCGGGAAAGGCGGCGCGGATTTCAGCGATGAGGCTGCCAGGCAGCGCAACGGCGGCAATGTCATCAAGGCCGAACAAATCGGCGCGTAAACCGTCGTCAATGTCGTGGGCGTCGTAAGCGATGTCGTCCGCAAATGCCGCGACCTGCGCCTCCACGCCCGGGAAGCTCCATAATTGCAGGTCCTGCAAGCGGACGTATTCGCGGATCGTCTCCGGAATGCCGTGCGCGCGATACCGCGCAACCGGACTTCCGTTCCGGTCGCTGAGCGGCCCGTTATGTTTGACCAGTCCTTCGAGCGTTTCCCAGGTGAGGTTAAGCCCATCGAAGGCCGGGTAGCGGCGTTCTAGCGTCGTCACCACGCGCAAGGTTTGTGCATTGTGATCGAACCCGCCGAAGACGGCCAAACATTCATCGAGCGCGCGCTCGCCGGCATGACCGAACGGCGGATGGCCCAAATCGTGGGCGAGCGCCAGCGC
>CAYVPC010000207.1:0-6534 GCA_964453555.1 uncultured Hyphomicrobiales bacterium
CTTGAGGCGATCGGCGAGCGCGCGATCCGACAAACCCTGGCCGCGCCAATCGAGAATAGCGACCGCGAAGCCGCGGTTGCGCAAATCGCGCACCGTCTCGAAATATTTTTCGATCCATTCGGTGCGGCCGGGAAAAATGCAGACCGTGCCGCGCCGGCCCGCCGGCGGCGCAAAGCGCGCGAAGCGCAGCGACACGTCATCCGGCGTTTTCATTATACCGGTGACCGCGTTGTCGGGAACCGGATTTGCGGGAACCGAAATGAGCTTCATAAATCCTTATTTACCAACAGTTTACGCCCCCTTGCGGGAACCGGCTGCGCGGCGCGCGCCTTCGAGCGCGTGTTCCAGCTCGCCGATTTCGTCCAAGTCAAGGGCGCCAAGCTCGAGCACGGTCTACTGCATGTTGACCTGGTGCGCGAGATCCCCGAGGCGAAGAGGCCCCGGCAGATCCCGATCGGCAACGGCAAGGCGGTTGACCAGAAGACCGTCGAGCAGAAACAAGCTGCCTAAGCGACGCGTAGTCCAAGTTGCATTAAGTAAGCGCCCCGGCATTCCGGGGCGCTTTTTTGTTGCTAAGCCGCGATCGCCTCCAGCCGCCGCTTGGTAACGGCCGGGCCGAAAAAGCCGATGACCACGAAGACGATCGCCATCGCGCCAGCGATAAAAGTGAATACGCCGACGGTGCCGTAGCGGCCGAGAAAGAACGCGATGATAAATCCGGAGAAAATCGTACTGAACCGGCTCCACGAATAGACGAAGCCGACCGCCTGCGCCCGGATGCGCGTCGGATAGAGCTCGGCCTGGTAGGCGTGGAACGAGAAAGCGAGCCAGTTGTTGCAGAGCGTTATCAAGAGCCCGCACACGATCACGCCGGCGGCGGCGGTCTGCTGTGCGAACGCTAATCCGAACACGGCTATGCCGATTGCCGCCCAGGCGATCTGCCATTTGCGCTCGAACCGATCGGCGAAATAGACGCCGACCAGCGGACCGATCGGCGCCGCGATCGCGATGATGAAGGTGTAGGCAAGCGATTTGGTCACCCCGATGCCTTGGGAAATGAGTAGCGCCGGCACCCAGCTGGAAAAGCCGTAATAGCCGATCGTCTGCACGAGATTGAAGATTACGAGCATGATCGTGCGGCCGCGATAGGTCGCGTTCCACATTTCGGTCCAGGCACCGGCTTTGCTGTCGGTCTCGCCGGCGACGATTTCAGGCGGCGGCAGGTCGCGGCCGGTTTCGGCGCGAGCGGCGCGCTCCATGCCCTCGACGATACGCTCTGCCTCGGCGATCCGGCCGTGCTGCGCCAGCCAGCGCGGCGATTCCGGCAGGCCGCGGCGAATCCACCAGATTGCGATCGCGCCGACCGAGCCGATGATGACGACGATGCGCCAACCCGCCAGGCCGAAGATCGTCAGCGGCACCAGCTGCCAGGCGAGAAACGCGACCACCGGCACCGAGGTGAACATCACGAAGTTCATGTAGGCGAAAGCCGGTCCGCGACGCCCCTTGGGCACCAGTTCCGACAAGTAGGTGTCGATGTTCACCAGTTCGACGCCGAGCCCGACGCTGGCGATGAACCGCCACAAATCGATGCTCTCCGGCGTGCGCTGGAACGCCATGATGAACGCGCCGATCGAGTACCAGAGCAGCGCGAAGGCGAGGATCGAACGGCGGCCGAAGCGGTCGGAAACCCAGCTAAATACCAGCGTGCCGACGAACATCCCGGCAAACAGCGCGGCGACGAAACTGGCGAAACCGGAGAAGTCGAACAAGCCCTTCGTGGTCGGCGTGAAGATGCCTTCGTTGAACAGCCCGATCGCCACATACGCCGTAAAGAACAGGTCGTAAAACTCGAACCATCCGCCGAGCGAAAGCAGCGTGACGAGCATGCGCGTACGGCGCGTAAGCGGCAGACGGTCGAGGCGCGCCGCTATGGTGACTGCGGCGTCGGCAGCCATGAAATTTCCTCCCGGTGGCGGCAGCAGCTAGGCCGCGCGCCTTTTGGTCATTCCGGGATGGAGACTGTCATTGAGGGCGAAGCGAAAGCAATCCGCGTTTGGGCGGATCTGCCTCAATCAGGAATGGCGGGCGGCGGCGGTCTCTTCGGCGCAGTGGGCGCGGGCGCCGGTGTGGTCGCGGTCGCGCTCGGCTTCACCTCCGGCGTGGCGACCGGCGCTTCGGTCGGCTTGATGGCGGCTGGTTCGACCGGTTTTGCCATGGGCGTCTCGGCCGGTTTGGCTGCCGGCTTGGCTTCACGCGACGCCAGCTCTGCGGGACGCGGCCGCGGCAGCGGCGGGCTTGCAAACGACGGGCGGGGGTTGGGACGGAGAGCAGATGAAGGGAGCGGCGGCGGCGGCAATGGCGCTTCGGTCGGCGGCAATTCCGAACCTTCGGCATCCGGCGGCAGCCCGTAAGGCGGGGGCGTCCCATAGGGCGCGGGAATCACCACGCCAACCGGGCCATACGATCCGGGACCAGGCACGATCCGGTTGACGGCACGGATGGCGCCGCTGTGAGCGTCGACCACGACGCGCATCAGAATGCCGCGGAAATCCGTGGCGCGCAGCACATAAGTCGTGCCTTCACGCAGCGGCGGCGCCAGCGGCTCGAAACCCGCCGACCGCACCGTCTTGGTGACTTCGTAGGGTGGCATGAAACCGGGCGCGGGAAGCGGCGGTGGTGACTGGCCGTGACCGGGAGCGGCAAGCAGCACAGCGCCCAGAGAAATCACGGCGAGTCCGACCAGCCCGGCCTTCACGGACGAGACCCCCTAGCGGAGCGCGCGGGATGTCCGCGCGCCGACAACGTTACCCTAAATTGGGGCGGCGCTTGGGCGCAAATGCGCGGAAGCGCCGTAGATTTTTTCCCCCGCACCGGGGAGGATGTGCCTCACGCGCTCGCGGCGGCAGGCTTCTTCATGCGCTGTGCCACGAGTCCGAACAAACTGCGTCTCAGGGGCTCTCATCGGAGAAAAGTCCGGAGCTAGCCAAAACCGCCGGCAGCAAAACCTTCACGGCATGATCGATCGCCGCACCCCCGGGGCCGAAGTTGCCGTCAAGCGTGCCACGAGCAAAACCGTGGATCAGCGACCAAACCGCCAGCGATGGGGCAAGAGCAGGGTCTGACGGAATCTCGACCAGATCGTCGGAACCGCTCACCGCTTTATTCAGAACGGCGAACGCGCGATCCCCGGCATCCCGATAATCGGGATTATCGGGATCCAGGATGGCTGTCCGCCACATCAAGTTGAATCGCGCCGGCTCGCTGACCGCAAATTCGACATAGCCGATTGCGATTTGCTTCAGACGGTCGGCCCGCTTCGACGCCAGCGCTGCGACCGCGATATGTTCGGTCAGATCGCGAAAAGCATGCTCTGCTACAGCGGTCAGAAGCCCGCGGACATCGCCGAAATGATGAGCGGGTGCACCCGGCGACACTCCCGCCCGACGCGCCGCCTCCCTTAAGCTGAACCCCTCGACGCCGCGCTCGGCCAAAATGGATTCTGCAGCGTCAATAAGGGCTTGGCGAAGATCGCCGTGGTGATAAGGCTTTTTCTTGACAGTGTTTAGATTATGCGCCATGAACAATCTATACACTGTTCAGAAGGCTAAAGCCATGCTTCAGTTGAGCGCCGATTCAACTTTCCACTATGAATTATTGCGCCTGCTTGGTACGTCGCGCGATCTCGGCGCAGATATTGCAGAAGTGCTCGACGCCGCCGGACGGATCGTACCGGGCGACTTCCAGAGTTGGTGCACCGAATTCGACGCGCTTGGCCGGCGCGCGCGCGCCAAGGCGATTGAAGAGGACAAGCGCCAGCACGCAATTTCCGCCCGCAACGCGTTTTTTCGCGCCGCCGACTTTTTCTTGCACGGCGACCCGAAGGACAGCCGCATCGTTTCGCTCTGGAGCGCCGCGACTGCTTGCTTCGATGCGGCCATACGCGAATTGCCCGTGCCGGGTCAACGGGCGCGTATCCACGCCAAAGGCTTCGATATCCCGGCCGTGTTCTACCGCGCGGCGAGAGACGAACATCCGCGCCCGACAATCTTGATGTGCAACGGCTACGACGGCAGCCAGGAAGAAATGCTTCACGTCAGCGGCCTTGCCGCAATCGCCCGCGGCTTCAACGTCGTCACGTTCGACGGTCCGGGCCAACCGAGCGTCATTCGCGAGCAGGGGCTCACATTCATCGACGAATGGGAGAACGTCCTGGCACCGGTTATCGATTGGTGCGTGGCGGAGCCACGCATCGACGCGTCCCGGCTCGGGCTGTTGGGCTATTCGTTCGGGGGCTGGCTCATTGCGCGCGCCGCCGCACGTGAACACCGCATCACCGCACTGGCATGTGTCGATGGGATTTTCGACGCCGGCGGCGCATTTTTCTCCGCTGTGCCCGCTCCTATGCAAAAACTATTCAAGGAGGGCAATGCCGCGGCACTCAACGCAGCGGTCAAACAGGCGATGGCGATGCGCACCAACCTGCGCTGGGCGGTCCAGCACGGCTGCTGGGTGTTCGGCTGCGCGACCCCGTTTGACTTCCTCCAACGTACCCAAAGCATGACCCTGGCAGGCATCGTCGACGACATTGCCTGCCCCGTGCTGGTGTGCGACGCCGTTGACGACGAGTTTTTCAAAGGCCAGCCTGCGACCTTGGCGAAAGCCTTGGGCGCACGTGCGACCCACAAAATTTTCACACAGGAGGACTCGGCGTCGGCGCATTGCCACGTCGGCACCAGCGATCTTTTGAACAGTACGGTGTTGGGCTGGTTCGAAGACACGCTCGCAAGCTGACACCCGCACGCGGCCCGCCGTCGTATTCACTTGTTCGCCGCCGGATTGCGATGAATCGGGTCCACCCACAGTACCGTCTCCGGCTTCTCTACCGGCTCGATGTCGAGATTGATGGCAATTGCTTCGCCGTCGCTGCGTACCAGCACGCACTCCAGCACCTGGTCGGGGCTGGCGTTGATCTCCTGATGCGGCAGGTAAGGCGGTATGAAAATGAAATCGCCGGGATTGGCCTCGGCCGTGAATTGCAAATGCTCGCCCCAGCGCATGCGCGCCTTGCCGCGGACCACGTAGATGATGGTTTCGAGATGGCCGTGATGGTGGGCGCCGGTCTTTGCATCCGGCTTGATGGTCACCGTGCCGGCCCACAGTTTCTGCGCGCCGGCGCGGGCGAAGTTGATGGCCGCTTTGCGGTCCATGCCCGGCGTTGAGGGTACGTTGGGATCAAGCTGATTGCCGGGAATGACGCGCACGCCGTCGTGCTTCCATCGTTCGGCGTGATTGTGATGGTGCGGTTTTGTCATCAATTTCAAATCCAAGTTTACCGCCGAGCGTAGCCGCGCGGCGGCCGCAGGGCGATCCGGAATTGAGCTTTAATGCTGGCGAAAGCCGCAAAATGAGCCGCGCTTGCGCGTCCGGGGCGCCCGTGGTCCACTTAGACCTCTTAAGACCAGTACCAAAGTCGAAGCGTAGCGGCTAAAACCGTGCCGCCCAACCACTCGCTGGGGTGGGCGCCCTTGTATTGGCGCTGGGAGTCTGCCATGTTGCTATAGGACAGCATTGCTGTCCTAATTGGTGGTCAGAGCGCGCGCAGCTGGA
Organism: uncultured Hyphomicrobiales bacterium; assembly: GCA_964453555.1. Taxonomy (GTDB): domain Bacteria; phylum Pseudomonadota; class Alphaproteobacteria; order Rhizobiales; family Xanthobacteraceae; genus BOG-931. The sequence continues at coordinate 5,611 of CAYVPC010000207.1, forward strand.
AGGTCCGGCAAAGATGCGCGGGGGCCAGCCGCCGAGGGCGAGGGCGCGTCGGACGGCGGCATAAAGCAGCCAATGGCCGCCAAGCGGCACGAAGGTTGCCTCCAAAACGGATAGTTCGCCACTCGGGCGCAAGGCTCTTCCTTACTCTCGCTTGGAAGAGAAGGTGCGGCAGCGCGCGAACTGTGCCGACCTCATGACGGTCCATGCCGACCGCCGAGGAGGGCTTAACAATGACGACGGGCGCGCAATCGTTTGGCCTTTTCGATCCGGCGCTGGAAAAAGATTCCTGCGGGGTCGGCTTTATTGCCGACATCAAAGGCCGCAAGTCGCATCAGATCGTCGAAGACGCACTAACCATTCTGGTCAATCTTGAGCATCGCGGTGCGGTCGGCGCCGATCCGCGCGCCGGCGACGGTGCCGGCATCCTGGTGCAGACCCCGCACAAATTTTTCGCCAAGAAGGCGGCGGAACTCGGCATTCATCTGCCGGCGCCTGGCCATTATGCCGTCGGCACGCTGTTCCTGCCGCATGACGCCGCCTGGCGGCGAGAGATCATGGATGCCTACGCCGAGGTCGCTGCGCGCGAAGGCATGACCATCATCGGCTGGCGTGACGTGCCGACCGACAATTCGACGCTCGGCGAATCGGTCAAGCCGACCGAGCCGGTGCACAAGCAGGTTTTCATCGCGCGCAATCCGAAGACGCAGTCGGACGACGACTTCGAGCGTCGCCTTTACATCCTGCGCAAAACCATCTCCGGCGTGCTCTACGGCAGGCGCGAGCGGCGCACCTCGCATTATTATCCGGTGTCGGTCTCCTGCCGCACGGTGATCTACAAGGGTATGTTCCTCGCCGACCAGCTCGGCGCTTATTACCCCGATCTGCACGATCCGGATTTCGAGAGCGCGCTCGCTTTGGTGCACC
>CAYVPC010000208.1:0-6400 GCA_964453555.1 uncultured Hyphomicrobiales bacterium
TCCAGCGCCTTGTCGAGGATCGGCTCGTAATTGCCGCTGTCGTAGGAGAGCGCCGTGAAATCCTGATAGATGATCTCGTTGTTATAGGGGAACGCGTCGGGCGGAATGAGATTACGGCGTCGGATCTCGGCGCGGTCGATTTTGAGATCGTGCGCGGCAATGTCGAGCAGCCGCTCGATGACGAACACGCCGTGCTGCCGCCCGGCGCCGCGATACGGCGTGACGATCGGCTTGTTGGTGAAGATGGCGGTGAACGTAGAATCGTAGTTGGGGATGACGTAGGGCCCGAGCAAAGTGCACTGGCTGTTGATCGGCACCGTCAAGCCGTACGGGTTATAAGCGCCGGTGTCGTGCAGGAAAATGTCCTTGACGCCAAGGATGCGGCCGTCGGCGGCGAGCGCGATCTCAGCGTCGTGGGTCTGACCGCGCTCCTGCGTGGTGGCGAAGAAATGCTCAAGCCGGTCCTCGATCCATTTGACCGGGCGATTGAGCTTCATCGCCGCCCAGGGGATCACTACTTCTTCCGGGTAGAACAGCATAATCTTCGGCCCGAAGCCGCCGCCGACGAATGGCGCGATCACCCGCACCTGCCGCTCGCTCAGACCGAGCATACCGGCGAGCCCGTTGCGCAAAAACACCGGCGCCTGGGTCGTATCCCAGATCGTAAGGTGATCGGCGCGGGCGTCCCAGCTGGCGACGATGCCGCGGGTCTCGATCGTCATCGAGGCGCCGTGATCGTAAAGGAAGCGGCGCGCGACGATGTGAGCGGCGCGGGCGCGGGCCGTGGCGTAGTTGCCGCGGCCTTGCCACACACGCGCGGCGATGTTCCCGCGGACGTCGTCGTGCACCAAAGCGGACGCCTCCGTCTGCGCCTTTTCCAGATCGACGACGGCAGGCAGCGGATCAAGCTCGACGGCAATATCGTTCAGTGCATCCTCGGCGATATAGCGGCTTTGCGCGAATACCACGGCCAGCGGCTCGCCGACATGGCGCACCTTGTCTTTCGCCAGCGGCACCTGGGTGCGCTGATTAAACGTCGTGTCAGCGATCGGCGGCGGTGGGACCAACAGCGGACCGGGCGCCCAGTAGGAGCCGAGGTCTTCGGCGGTATAGACCGCAACCACACCGTCGCGGGCGCGTGCCGCCGATACGTCGATCGAGCGAATGCGGGCATGCGCGACATTGCTGCGCAAGAACGCCACATACAGCATTCCGGGCAATTCGACGTCGTCGACGAACAGTGCCTGGCCGCAGAGTAGCCGCGGATCCTCGTTGCGGCGGATCGGAGCGCCGAAATTCCGGGTCGCCACGATGTTCACTTCCGCATCCGCTCGGCGGCAAGCTGCACCGCCTCGACGATGTGCTGATAGCCGGTGCAGCGGCACAAATTGCCGGACAACGCTTCGCGGATCTGCGTTTCGTTCGGATTCGGCATCTCTTCCAAGAAGACTTTCATCGTCATCAGGATGCCGGGCGTGCAATAGCCGCATTGCAAGCCGTGGCAATCGTGCATCGCCTGTTGCAGCGGATGCAGATGATCGCGGTCGGCAGCGAGTCCTTCGACCGTCTCGATTTTGTGGCCGTTGGTCTGCGCCGCGAACATCAGGCAAGAGCGAACGGGCTCGCCGTCGAAAAGCACCGTACAGGCGCCGCAGACGCCATGCTCGCAGCCGACATGCGTACCGGCCAGCAACAAATCGTGGCGCAAGAAATCGCTTAGCAGCAGCCGGCCCTCGACTTGACGCTTATACTGCGTGCCGTTGACGGTAACAGCGATCTCGTGCGTCTCGGTGCTCACGCCACACCTCGCGCCCGTTCGTTCGCCTTGGTGAGCGCGCGCGTTGTCAGCACGCCGGCGATATGCCGCTGGAATTCCTTGCTGGCATGAATGCTGCCGCCGGGATCGATCGCGCTTTGCACCTGCGCGGCGGCTGCGTCGATCTCGTTCTTGCCGATTGTCCGCCCGGCCAGCGATTGGGTTGCCTCGGCGGCAAACACCGGGCCGTCGCCGGCATTGCACAAGCCGATGCGCGCCTCCGCACAGCGTCCTTGCGCGTCGAGTCGCACCGTGCAGGCGACGCCAATGATGGCAAAGTCGCCGCGCCGGCGCGATAGCTCCATGAAGCAGGCACCGGAACGCGGCGGCGCTTTCGGCAATTCCACCTCCACCAGCATTTCGTCCGGTTTGAGCGCCGTCGTCAGCGCGCCGACAAAAAAGTCCGCGGCTTCGATCCAGCGCTCGCCCTTCGCAGACTGCGCGCGCATCCTCCCGCCAAGGGCAAGAACGATGGCCGGCATTTCCGAGGCGGGATCGGCATGCGCCAGATTGCCACCGATGGTTCCGCGGTTGCGGATTTGCGGATGCGCAATATGCGGCAGCGCTTCGTGAATGAGCGGCAAATGCTGCGCCGTGGCCGGATCGCGTTCGAGGTTGCGGTAGCGCGTCAGCGCGCCGATGCGGACGTGGTCTCCGGCGCCGTTTTTGACCCCGGAAAGCTCACTCAGCGGGTTGATATCGATCAGGGCCGCCGGCTGGGTGAGCCGGAAATTCATCGTCGGAACAAGACTTTGGCCGCCGGCAAGAAATCGGGCTTCGTCGCCGTATTCGGCCTTCAATTGCAAGGCTTGTTCGACGGTCCGGGCGGCGACGTACCGGAAGGGCGCGGGCTTCATGTGGCGGGGAGGATACCAGAAAAGAACGGCCATGAAGGCCGATCAAAGTATGGAAAAGATTGCGGCGATGAGTCAAAATATTCGCCGGTGCCTTGGGCGCGCTTGCGACTAACCGTTGACAAGCCAGCTGAATCGGCGTGCCCAATATTCTGTCAGCGTGAACAAAGGTTGGGCGCGGATTCCGTGAATAGGTCTGTCAGTATTTTGCGATGGACCAACGCGTGGCAAGGCGGCCGGGCCCGACGGAGCAAAGCGTGGCACTCGCCTCTTCGCCCACACCTTCGATCCGTCCTGTCGAGCGCATGACGCCGCCAGAAACGACAACCGGCCAGGCGCGCGCATTGACCGTGGACGCGCGCGGCGTTTCGCTCGCCTTCCAGACGGGCGACGGCGCGGTCGAAGCGCTTGCCAACGTCAATCTGCAAATCAGCGACGGCGATTTCGTGTCGTTCATCGGACCGTCCGGCTGCGGCAAGACCACGCTGATGCGGGTCATTGCCGATCTCGAACGGCCGACGGCGGGGACCATACTCGTCAACGGCATCACTCCGGAAGAGGCGCGGCTGAAGCGACAATACGGCTATATCTTCCAGGCGCCGGCGCTCTATCCGTGGCGCACCATCGAACGCAACGTCATGTTGCCGCTGGAGATCATGGGTTTTGACGCGCGCGAGCGCCGCACGCGCATGGAGCATTATCTGAAGCTCGTCAATCTGTCGGGCTTCGAGCGCAAATTTCCCTGGCAGCTTTCAGGCGGAATGCAGCAGCGCGCCTCGATCGCGCGCGCGCTGTCGTTCGATCCGGCACTGCTTCTGATGGACGAGCCGTTCGGCGCGCTTGACGAGATCGTGCGCGATCATCTCAACGAGCAACTGCTGCGGCTTTGGGATCAGACCGGAAAGACCGTCGTGTTCGTCACCCATTCGATTCCGGAAGCGGTGTTCCTCTCTACCAAGATCGTGGTGATGTCGCCGCGGCCGGGACGGATCATCGACATTATTTCCTGCGATTTCCCGCGCGACCGCACGCTGGAAATCCGCGAGACTCCGGAATTCATCAAGATCGCGCAGCGGGTGCGCGCGGGTCTGCGTTCGGGCCATTCGTATGACGAGTAGCGCACTTGCCTTGCCGCGGTCGGCTGCGTTGCCGGCCTGGATCACCGAGCGTGTGCCGATTCTCACGGTCGTTTCCGTCCTGTTCGTGCTTTGGTACCTCGCCGCCTTTCTGATGAACGCGCCGCAGGTACGCGATGCGTTCGAGCGCAATGACATCAAATATACGTTCAGCGACGTTCTCACTGGCACGATGAACGCCGACCGGCCGGTCGTGCCGGCGCCGCATCAGGTGGTGATCGAGCTTTACGATTCGATCTTTGGCTATCCACTCAATTCACCGCGTAACCTCGCTTATCACGCCTGGGTCACGCTCTCGGCTACGTTGCTCGGTTTCGCCATCGGCGCGGTTTTCGGCGTTGTGCTTGCGGTGCTGATCGTCCATGTGCGCACGCTGGAAAAGAGCCTGCTGCCGTGGGTCATCTGCTCGCAGATGGTGCCAATCCTGGCGATCGCCCCCATCATCATCGTCGTGTTCGGCGCCATCGGCATCCGTGGGACGCCGCCGAAGTCAATCATTTCCGCTTATCTATGCTTCTTTCCGGTCACCATCGGCATGGTGAAGGGCTTGACCTCGCCGGATCCGATCCAGCTCGATCTGATGCGGACCTGGTCGGCCAACAAGCTGCAGGTGTTCTGGAAGCTGCGCTGGCCGTCGTCGATCCCGTTCCTGTTCACCAGCCTCAAAGTGTCGGTCACCATCTCGCTCGTCGGCGCCATCGTCGCCGAGCTGCCGACCGGCGCGCAAGCCGGCATCGGCGCGCGGCTCTTGACCGGCTCGTATTACGGCCAGACCGTTCAGATCTGGGCGGCGCTGGTCGCCGCCGCCGTCATGGCCACCGTCCTGATCGCCATCATCGACCTGGTCGCGAAATTGACTGCGCGCCGCATGGGAGCGACGGCATGATGGCGCGCTGGCAGGCGATCGGTTTCTGGATCGCCGCCGCCGGCCTGCTGGTGGCTTTGGCGTTTCCACTGTCGAGCGAGCCATCGCCCCCTATCACCGCTCGAACCGACTTGCTCCTCGCCATTGTTGCCGCCGCCGCCGCGTTCGCCGTCGCGTCGTGGCCAACCGCGTTCTCCCCCGTCTTCGGATTTGTCGGAACGGCGCTCGGCTGCGCGGTAACGATCCTGCTGCTGGGGGACACCGAGATCGCCGGTTACGCCGGCTGGGGCTATTGGCTGATCGTGCTGGCGACCTGGCTCGGCGCGATCCTCACCTCCACCCGGCTCGCCGCGCTGCGTGCCGGCGACCAAACCCTGCGCTGGGTGCGCGATCTGGCGATTCCGCTGCTGTTCGGCGCCTTTCTTATTTACCTCTGGGAGGTCACCGTCCGCGGCTTCGGCGTGTCACCGGTACTGATGCCGGCGCCGAGCTCGACGGCAACGCGTCTGGCCGAGTCGTTGCCGGTCCTGGGCGAGGACTTCATGCAGACCTTCGTGCGCAGCGTGCTGGCCGGTTACGCAATCGGCTGCGGTGCGGGATTTCTCGTCGCCATCGCCGCCTATCGCTACAATTTCCTTAAACGCGGCCTGCTGCCGCTCGGCAATTTCGTCTCCGCGCTGCCGATCGTCGGCATCGCGCCCATCATGGTGATGTGGTTCGGTTTCGACTGGCAGTCGAAGGCCGCCGTCGTCGCGGTCATGTGTTTCTTCCCGATGCTGGTCAATACGCTGGAGGGACTGGCGGTTGCCGGGCCGATGGAACGCGACCTGATGCGCTCCTACGCCGCCCGTCCGGTACAGACCCTGCTGAAACTGAACCTGCCGGCGGCCATGCCGTTCATCTTCAATGCCCTAAAAATCAATTCGACGCTGGCGCTAATCGGTGCCATCGTGGCGGAGTTCTTTGGTACCCCGACCCACGGCATCGGCTTCCGGATTTCGATCGAAGTGGCCCGCATGTCACTCGATATGGTATGGGCTGAGATAGCTCTGGCCGCCGTGGCCGGAATGGCCTTCTACGGGATCGTCGCACTCGCCGAGCGTGCGGTAACATCCTGGCATCCGTCGTATCGCAACTGACTCGGTAGCTTTCAAGCGTGGAGGGACGACAATGTTAAAGAAGTTAGTGCTCGTAACGGGGGTCGCTTGCGGCATATCGCTCGCGAGCGGCGCCTATGCCGCCGACAAGGTCACCATACAGCTCAAGTGGGTGACCCAGGCGCAATTCGCTGGCTACTACGTCGCCGCGGCGAAAGGCATCTACAAGGACGCCGGTCTCGACGTCACCATCAATCCGGGCGGTCCGGACGTGGCTCCGCCGCAAGTCATCGCTGGCGGCGGCGCCGACGTGGTCATCGACTGGATGCCGTCGGCGCTGGCGTCGCGCGAAAAAGGCGTGCCGCTGGTCAACATCTCGCAGACCTTCAAAAAATCCGGTCTTGAGCTGACCTGCCGCAAGGACACCGGCATCAAGTCGCCGGCGGACTTCAAGGGCAAGACCATCGGCGTGTGGTTCGGCGGCAACGAGTATCCATTCCTGGCCTGGATGTCGAAGCTGGGACTCAAGACCGACGGCTCGCCCGGAGGCGTCAAGGTCATCAAGCAGGGCTTCAATGTCGATCCGCTGTTGCAGAAGCAGGCCGACTGCATCTCGACCATGACCTACAACG
>CAYVPC010000209.1:0-6385 GCA_964453555.1 uncultured Hyphomicrobiales bacterium
TTGCGCGTGGCCAGCGGCTTGCGGATATCCGCCGTTACGGTTTGGCGCTTGAAGACATCGTCGGTCACGGTCGAACGACGACACAAGTCGATACGACCGAGCGGCTTGGCCACAACAATCAATACGATATCGCGCTAATTGCGGTGAGACGCGACCAAGTGGCGAGCGTCGTGCCGGAGCTCACCGCAAATTATCGCGTCCCTACATTGATTTTTATGCTGAACAATCCCACAGGCTCAAACGACCTTGCTCGAGCGCTCGGCCGCGATCGGGTTCTGCTCGGTTTTCCCGGAGCGGGCGGTACGCGAGATGGTCACCTTGTGCATTATGCAATGATCGCGCAACAGCCAACAACGTTAGGCGAATTGGACGGAAAACGAACCCCGCGCCTGCGCAAACTAGTGGAAACATTTCGGCAGTGTGGATTTCCTACGACGACATCTCGCGACATGGATGCGTGGCTGAAGGCGCACGCTTTCTTCGTGGCAGCCGTTAGTGGTGCGATCTACATAGCTGGAGGCGACTGTCATCGATTGTCCGAAGACAAAGCGACTGTGGCGCTAATGGCGAAAGGAGTGCGGGAGGGATATTCTGCGGTGCGGGCGCTTGGGCACAGCGTAGAACCCTTCGCGTTGAGGGTGCTCTTTACATGGCTGCCGCCGGCGGTCGCCATTTACTACTGGCGCCGCTTCTTCGCCTCCGAAATGGCTGACTACGTTTTTGGCCGCCATGCTCGTGCCGCTTCACGGGAGATGAGCGAATTGGCGAACGACTGTCGCTCCTTATTGGCAAAGAGCCGTATCGAGGCTCCTGCGCTCCGCCAGCTTTGCAGTGCAATCGACGCTTATGTGGCGTGAAGCGCTCGGTTTACGCTCCAGCAAGTTCAGATACGCTGATATGGCAAATTGCCGGAGGCCCAGCAGTGGGCACCGGAGGCCCAGCAGTGGGCAAATGTGTCGAAAACTTTGCACTCGGACACCGGACAATTCCGGTTCCACTTCCGTTGTGGGTCAATCGCTACCGAAACGCGATGTCCGCCGTCAGGTCCGCTTTTCCCGATAGCGGACATTCGCCGGCGTGATCAGATTGTCCGCTAAGGGCTAATTTCTGCCCTGAGCATCCGCAGCAAAACAGCGCGGTGCGCCACTTCGGTTCGCGCCTGCGTAATCAGTTAATCAGTCGCCTTGCCTGCGTCGTTCATCCTGCATCTAGCCCTTTGACTCGGGTGGCAGAGAGTCGCGTACTCGAGCCATCCAACGCGCCTTCATAGATGCAAATTTCAGTTTGGGTTCTCGCGAGCCCAAACCATATTTCATGCGGCATAGCCCCGCGATCAGACGATGCGTTCCCGCGGCGCCACTGTCGAGGTTATCGGACAAGCCGGTCAGGCGGCGCCAACGGCGGCAGCCGGCCAAGAACCGACAAATGGATGATTTCGACCGCGATCTGAAACGCGTCGTTATTGCGCCGCTTGCTTCGGAACACGGTGACGCCGCCTGACTCGTCGACGTGCGCGGCGATAAGGGTCTCGGGAACGCCGATCTGCTCCCACGCCGCCCGCCAACGCGTGCCGGAGAATGTCGCCTTGACCCGCGCCAGCCGGTTCGTCATGTCCTCGGCAAGACGAGCGGCGAGCTCGTTTCTTTTTTTCTTCGTTCCCTTCGGCGCCACCGGGCTCGGAAACAACAGGATGAGCTTTCGGGTCATTCCGCCCTCGACCACCTGCGACAGCTCCCAGCCGACCCAATGGGTGACGCCCGCATACATGACTATGATGCCGGATTTTCCCATGTGCTCGCCGACCCACTGCTGCCATAGATCGTCAGAGAGCTGCACGCGTGCAGCGCCGGGAACCGGCACTTTGTCGAGCGGCGAACCGACCGCGATAAACGGGCCGAACTCCATGAAATGGCTGGCAAGTCGCGTCTCCACCGAAAAATCGACGAGCTTGACGATCTGCTGAATCGTGGGCTGGACCGCCATGTTTGGATCGTCGACGAAGGCGCGCAGGAACAGGATCGGCTCGCGTCGGTCGGCCGCCAAGAGCGAGTCCGCGGAGACCTGGAAATTCTGGCGGGATCTGATGAGGAGCACGAAGCCGCCGAGCGAAATCAATGCCGGAAGTGGGGAGAAAACGTTGGGCGGTCCAATCAGAGCGAAGACGCCAACGCCGAGCGCGAGGAAAAGAATTCCACGCGCGCGGTTGATCGGCTGCCCGGCGGCTCTTCCTGCGCCCCGTTCACGGCGAACGCCCTCGGCGCGCGCGAGCAGGTCGACGACTTTGTGGCTTGTGGGCGTCAATCGCGCCGCGCGGAAGCGCCGAACGCCAATCATGCCGACGACCGCGGTCGCGGCGAGCCCGAAGCTGTAGAGGCCCCCGAACAGCATGCCCATTTCGCCTTGCCTCTGCATGAAGGTCAATTGGCTGTCCCCAAGGGAGGCGAGCCGGCCAAATACCTCGAACATGTTGATGCCAGTCCACACTGCTGCAGCGGCGGCAAGCGGCATGAGCCAGAAATAATTCGGCCACAGGCTAGGTTTGAGTTTGCCCGAGCTTAGATACGCGACGATCCCACAGCCGGTCAGCACGATATCGGCGATAGGGTTGGCCGGGAGCGCGAAAACTCCATAAAAAAGCTCGCCGAAGACCGGCGTGAGGAAGTCCTGCAGCGCCAGAGCAAGCCCGATGAAGATGAGGCAATATTCCGCAAACCGCATATAGCGCAGATGCCGCACGGCTTCGGTTAGATCGTACTCGATCAAAGCCGTTCGCGCCGATCCGGGCGCCGCAGCGGCGGAAGCGTCTACTACATCCGCCATCGCCGTGTTGTTCTCCACTCCCCCATACGAAAGGCTGTCAGCCCTACTGCGGCCACTCTATGGCCGGCGCCACAACCAAGCAATGAATACCCGACGAAGCTCCGCAACGTTCGGGCCCCGTGACAAACATCGTATCGACAAATCGTCTTGGCAATTTTGTTGGGCCGGCACCGCGTTTGCCCGGCGTTGCAATTCTGTTCACTGGTGGCGGTTCTCCGTCATCCTGCTGGTCAGGGCGGGTGGCGGCTAAAGCGAAGCGACGCGCGACGGCTGCGGCAAGGCTGAACGGAACCGTTATTTCTTATCGATGGAAAGGCCGTTCGGTCCGATGTCAATTTTCAAGTCCGGTTTCCGGCGGTCCTGGTAGAGCTGATAACCCATGATCGCGACGATGACGACGAGTGCGCCGACGGCGAGGTAGATCATGTTGCTGCGACTCACGGTCTGATCTGCCTAAAATCCAATCAACGGCCACAGCCGTTGCAGGATCGCGGCAACGCAAATCAAAACCACGAGGATCTTGAGCAAATTTGCCAATCTTCCGTCGCGCACAAATTTGTCGATAGCCCAAAAAATGATCGCGCCGATCACGACGATGATTAGGGCGCGTGCTCATAAATTCGGTTTTGTAGGCGCGGCTCGCTGAATGTCCGCTTCACTCCAAAAGCGACCGAATTGCTGCGTCGCCGCGAAATGACGCGATGGGCCAAAAAAGCGACATAAAATCCGAATGCTAAAGATGCAGGCCAACCCGATGGGATGCATATACCTTGGCGCAGGCTCTCTGGCAGCCGGCAGTTCTTTGGCTTCTATCCGAGGTGTTTGGCGCATTCACATTTTATGTCGGCGCGCGCATAAACTCGGTCGCGCGCTTGATATACGCGCTGTTTCACAGCGTCGAGATCGACCCCGACAAGTCGTCCTTCCCGCTTCATCACGCGCCCGGCGACCAGCACGGTATCGACGTTGCTGACGTCCATGCCGAGGACGACCGCCCCCGCGAGATCATTGATCGGGATCGTGTTTATCTGGGGTCGAAGCAAGACGATATCGCCCTCCTTTCCCTTGGCGATGCTGCCGACCTTGTGCGCCAATCCATTGGCCGCGGCACCCCCTGTCGTGGCAAAGCGCAGGACGTCGCGGACCCCTAGTAGCTTGGGGGCCTCACCGCCCGCATAAAGCTTTGCAAAAGCTGCCCCTCGCTGTTGAACAAACGTGGCGCGCATCTGGGTAAAAAAGTCTCCCGGCATCGAAGTCTCTACGTCGACGCTGAGACTGGGTGTCAACCCGACATCGATCGCCCGCTGAATGGGCGGCTCTCCATGGCCCATCTGCAGCTCGATGGGCGTGGAAATGGAGACCGTGGTGCCGGTATCGGCGGCAATCCGCCATTCTGTCGGAGTGAGGGTGGGACAATGCACCAATGTCACATCCGGCCCTAAGAGACCTTCCCGACCGAAGCGTTCGATTTGATTGGGTTGACCGAAGCCTTCCATGGCCGCATGGACAGTGATGCGGGCAGACGCTTCGCGCGCGACGCGCCAACTTTCTTTGACCACGTCGTCAGGCGCGTGCTCGGGGCTTAGCGTCGCAAGTGCGAGCGTCAAAAGCTGGTCATCGCTGGAGAAGACTTCCCTACGAAGACGCAGAAGGTCGATCGGATAACGATGGCCGCGATCTTCCGCAGTCGGAAACCCAAACGCGAAGACGGCACGGATGCCGGACTCGGTAAGAGCGGCAATCGACGCCTCCGTGTGAGCTGGACTGTTCTGACAATGTGCCCAGTCTAACACGGTCGTCACGCCGGCGTTCAGAGCGCCCAAAGCGCTCACAAGCGTTGCCGCGTAAACATCTTCCGCCTCATAGGCTGGCCCGAAGCGGTGATTCACCGTTTCGAAGTAATCCTTGAGCGTGCCGTCCGGCAGCGCGTTGCGGATAATCCCTTCCCAAAGATGACGGTGCGTATCGACGAAGCCCGGGGTCACAATCATCCCACTCGCATCGATCACTTCGCTGTCTTGTGCATCGATTGAATTCGCGACCTCCACGATCACGCCGTCGCGAATGAGAATATCTGCGCTCTCCATCTCGCCAAGGTCGGTATCCATGGAAATGATGCTGCCGCCTTTTATCAGGACCGCGCGCTCGGGCGCTCCCTGAGTCCCGCTCATTTTTCATCCTCCTTCAGTCGTTGTATGAGACGTGTCAAAAGCCCGATCAAAGTTTTAACCTCGTCGCGATCAAAGTTCGTCAGCAGGCTGTTCCAGGTTTCCGCTACCGCGGGAAATAGTCCCAAGACCGCGCGCTGACCGGCCTTTGTCAACGACAGGGTCACAACCCGTTGATCTTTTGCTTCATGCGCGCGCACGATTAGGCCTTGGCTTTCAAGCTTATCCACGAGGCGAGTCGTCGCCCCGGTGTTATGGCCCAGGCTTTCGGCGATCTCCCCTGGTGTCGTCGCGATCTGCTCCTCGATCAGCGTTAGCGCGATCCATTGAGAAATCGTCAGGCTCTGGCCTTCGAACACCTTTTCCACGCGGCGCCGTGCCAGCTTCTGCGCCTGATGCAGCAGATACCCCACGTTACGGTTGGCTTTGATGCCTTCCATCGAATAGCGAAAGCGCTTCATAAAGGCTGCGCTCCCGGTTGGGCCCAGGGCAGAACAGCCATGCGCCCCACAAGATTAAGGGCATTCGTCAGCAGTTCGTGTGCCTCGCCGATCCGGGCCAGGGGGAAGCGCGCGGCAATGCAGCTTTGAGTACAACCCTCACCGAGCAGCTTGAGCACGGTCAGCATGTCATTATAAGCCCCACAGAACTGTTGGTCTTGAAGCCGTCGACCAGATAACGAAGGCGCCTTGACCAAATGGCTGCCTAGGAAGGTTTTATATACCTGCCTAGGCAGCTAAGTCAAGCAATTCCGGTTACGCAAGCAAGGGAATTCTCGTATGAAAAGACTTCACCCGTCCGCCGGCGGTTCGCATCCAACGTGTCAGTGGCACTCACGTGCCGGTGGAGGAGCCGTCGGCCACAGGCGAAAGCCGTCGCACAGGAAGTGTTGGCGCTCGACCCTCCTTCAGCGCGGCGCGATTCTATCCACCCTCGGGCTGCCGACCGCGCTGGTCGAGCCTACGGCGGATGCTCAGGAAGGAGGCCTTCGAATAAGACACCGAATGTCTGCTGCGGGTCATTCGCTACCGAGCCATTCAGCGACAGGCCTGACCTTTGTCTCCTGTTGCCCCAAGAGCGACCATTCGGAGCTTGGGTCTGGAAGGTCGCGAAGGGCCATCAGCGGAAGTCGAATTAGGATCCGGCGCGGCTGATTGCCGGACGCTTCTCCTCCAAATAAATTTCAATATCAACGCAAAACAGGTGAGCAGTTTAGCTCAGTAAACGACGGAGAAGGATTTTATAGATTATCGGGGAGAAATGAGATCGCAATGAATGTTGTTCGTCCTATTCGCGGTGAAAAGGGCGCAACGCCCATCGGCCTCGATGCCGATTCACACGGAACGGAACACCGGGCAATCGTCGATACCCATCGACACCCGATCGGACCCAAGCTC
>CAYVPC010000210.1:0-6381 GCA_964453555.1 uncultured Hyphomicrobiales bacterium
AAATATCATATGAAATACTATTATACAATAGTAACTCATTCCTATTGCCTATTGCCCGAGCCGTTCGAGCAGCGCCGGCACGTGCACCTGGTCGGCCTTGTAGTTGCCGGTGAGCGTGTACATCACGATGTTGACGCCGGCGCGGAAGGCGAGCTCGCGCTGTCGCGGCTCGCCTTCAACCATCGGCAGCATCGGTTGACCGTCGGACTGGATCGCCCAGGCGCCGGCGAGATCGTTCGAGGTGATCAGGATCGACGAAACGCCGTCGCCGCCGCGCGCCGGCCGGTGCGCCGATTCCTCATCGTCCACCGTCGGCAAGGCCTCGACCCAAAGCTGCCCGGAATTGAAGCGGCCGGGAAAGTCGCGCAGCAGATAAAACGTCTTGGTCAAGACGTGATCGCGCGGCACCGGCTCGAGTTCGGGAATGTCGAGCGCGGAGAGGATTTTGCGAAGTTCGATCATCCCCTGACTGCGTGTCTCGCCCCCCGCGCCGGGTGGCGCGACGACCGCGTCGCGGGTATCGAACAGAACGGTGCCGCCCTGCTTCATGTACGAGTCGATGCGCTTGAGCGCGGCCTCGGACGGGCGCGGCGCGCCCGGCACGATCGGCCAATAGATCAGCGGGTAGAAGGCAAGCTCGTCACGGGCGATATCGAGCCCGATCGGATCGCTGGGCTCGAGCGCCGTGCGTTGCGCGAGGAAAAGCGTGAGCCCCGCCAAGCCGGCCTGGCTGACCGAGTCGACTTCGTGGTCGCCGGTGACGACAAAAGCGAGCTTGGTCTCCAGTGCCGAGCGCGGTACGTCGCCGTTCGCCGCGGTTTGGGCGTCGGCGCGGGGCGGCGACACTGCCAGCGCGCAACCGATCAGCAACAGCGCGGCGCCGGAGCGTGCGAGCCGGGGAATGAGCCGGGCGACGCCGCCGCCAAGGTAAAGGACGAGCAGCGTGTCGAGGAGCAACAGGCCGAGCGCGCCGAGCAGGATCGGCCCACGCAAATCCTGCGGCTCGCTCTTGCGATAAATTTCACGGCTCACGCCCGGCAGCGCCGAGACATCGAGCGGCGTCAGCCGCTCGGTGGCGGACAGCGTGTTTACGGCCAGGAGATTTTCCGGCGCACCGTAAAAGCCGGGCGGATGGTCGGCGGTGGCGGTGCCGGAAAAATCCGTCGGCACCGGCCGCGCGGTCGAAGTTGGCGCGACGAAGCTGCCGAAGCCGTCGAGCACGCGGACCGGCGCGATCATCTCATGCGCATTTTTGGCCTTCTGCTCGGACGTTTCGGCAACCGCCGTCGTACCGGCCAGCGCAACCACGCGCTTGAGCATTTCGACGAAAGCGCCGGAGAGCGGCAGGTCCGACCATCGGGTGTCGCCGGTGACGTGGAACAGCACGATCAGGCCCTTGCCGCGCCGCGCGGCAGTCACGAGCGGCGTACCGTCGGCGAGCGTCGCCCAGGTATTCTCGGTCAGCGCCGCGTCCGGCTCGGCGAGAACCTGGCGGCTGACCGTGACGTCGGTCGGCACAGCAAGCCCGTTGAATGGGCTGTCGTGCGAAAACGCGGCGAGCGGCTGCGGCTTGTCCCAACTCAAGCTGCCGCCGAGGATGCGGCCGCCGCGGCGCAGCCGCACCGGGACGAGATCGTCGTCGGAGGCCGCAAGCCGCGGGCCGGCAAAGCGCAGGAGCACGCCGCCGTCCTCGATCCAATGCGCCAAGCGGTCATGCGCGTCGCCCGCGACGTTGCCGACATCGGCAAGGATCAGCACCGGCACGTGCTGATCGAGGAAATGCGTCACCGCTTCGGCCGGCGACTCGCCTTGGGCAAGCCGGATGTCGGCGAACGGCGCGAGCGCGCGGGTGATGTAATAGCCCGAGGACAGGAGCGGTTGCGAGGTGTCGGCGGTGGCGCCGGAAACGACGCCGACCGTCCGGCGCCGCCAGCGCTTGTCGAGCAGTTGCACCGCGCCCGCGGAGCGCTCGCCGGCAATCTCGATGCGGGCAATGTCATTGCGGACTTCGACCGGGAGGTCGAACTGCGCGTCGGTTTCGCTCTCGTCCGCCCTGAATGCGAACGGCGATTCGCCAAGCGTCAGACCCTTGAGGTCGAGCGCACGCACCGTGCCGGTGGGCGCCGTGTCGGCGGATGCGCGCAGCACCTTAACGCTCAGCCCGCCGGCAGCGTTGTCGATGGCGGTCAGCGCGCGCGGACCGGCGACCCCGCCGGAAACGATGGTGAGCGGGCGCGAGTCGAGCAGCGGCGCAAGCGCCTTGACGAACTCGGCGCCGCGGCCGAGATCGATTCCGTCGCAGAGCCAAACGAGCTCGAGATCGGGGGCGCCGCCAAGGAATCGAGCCAGCGCCGGCAGCGCCTCGGTGCGATCGACGGTGTGCGGCTTCGGCTTGATCTGGTGCAGCCGAACGCGCGCGGAAGCGGCGGTGGTGAAGGAAATGTCGCGGGTGCCTTCGGAAAGCGGAATGAGCGCCACCGCGCGACGGTCGTTGTCGGCGCGCGCGAGGATGTCGTCGGCGGTGCGCAGCCTCGCTTCCCAGGCGCTGGCCGCCGCCCAGCTGTCGTCGATCAGTATTGCGATCGGGGCCCGCGTCTTCATCGCCGCCACCGGTGGGTTCCATAATGGGCCGGCCGCCGCGACAATAACGAGTGCCGCGAGAGCGAGCCGCATCAGCGTGAGCCACCATGGCGTGCGCGCCGGTGTCTCTTCCCTCGGTGCGATTTCGAGCAAAAGCCGCGTCGGCGGGAAATCGATTTGGCGCGGGCGGGGCGGGATAAGCCGCAACAGCCACCACAGCACCGGCAGCGTCAGCAATCCGATCAGTACGAGGGGTTCAGCAAAGCCGAGCGGCAATCCGCCAATCATGCCGATGCCCTCTGCTGAACCGATGCGCGCGGGCTCGCCCCTGCGTCCATCGCGTCACCGCCGATGCGCGCGTGCAGCGCCAACAGAAGCTCGGTCGGCGGTCGGTCGGTGCGGTGGATGATGAAGCTCCAGGCGAGCCGGTCGGTTTCGCTGCGGATTTCGGCGCGGTGGCGCGCGAGCCGCGCCGTGTAGTCGGCCCGCCAGTTTTGCGCGCGGCCGGCGGTGATCCGGCCGCCGCCTTCGGGCTCGACGAACTCGATGCGGCCCCAGTAGGGGAAGGTTTCCTCGGCGGGATCGACAATTTGCACGACATGGCCGCGTGCGCCGCTGCCGGCGAGTTGCGTGATGGTACGCCGCACCTCACCGATGCCGCTCCAAAAATCGGAGAGCAGCACCACCTCGGCCAGCGGAGAGGGTGAAAAATTCGGCGGCAGGCTTGTGCGCTCGCTTCGATCGTGCACGATCGCCTGCGCCATGCGCTCAATGACGTTGCGGCTGCCGGTCGGGCGAAGCAGGCCGGGAATGCCGACGCGCTCGCCGCCTTCGACTAGCACCTCGGCAAGCGCGAGTGCCACCACCAGCGTGCGGTAGAGTTTGGTGTCGCGCACGAGCGGGGAAGCGAATATCATCGACGGCGAGCGGTCGGGCCAGATCCAGACCGTATGCGCCGCCTCCCATTCCTGCTCGCGCACGTAGAGATGATCGTCGCGCGCCGAGCGCCGCCAATCGACGCGGGAAGCCGGCTCGCCGGAGACGAAGCGGCGGTATTGCCAGAAATTTTCGCCCGGCCCGGCGCGGCGGCGTCCGTGCAGGCCGTGCATGACCGTTGCCGCCACGCGCCGCGCTTCCAGGATCAGCCGTGGTATGGTGGCGGCCAGCGTGCGGCCTTCGCCAACCGCACGTTGTACCGCTGATCGCTCGGGATCGGATTTGCGCCTGGGCTCGGCCGCCATCCGATTATCCGATCCTTGCCTTCAAGCGGCCGATCACCGCCTCGATGGTTTCGCCCTCCGCGCGCGCGGTGAAGGTGAGCGCCATGCGGTGTTTGAGCACCGGCTCGGCAAGATCGATCACATCGTCGATCGAGGGCGCGAGCCGCCGGTCAAGCAATGCGCGCGCACGCACCGCCAGCATCAGCGCCTGGCTGGCGCGCGGCGATGGTCCCCAGGAAATCAGCTTGGCGGCTTCGCCGCCTTCCGGTCCCGGCCGCGCCGAACGCACCAGCGCGAGAATCGCCTCGACCACCGATTCGCCGACCGGCAAGCGCCGCACCAGACGCTGCGCGGCTATCAGTTCGTCGGCGGTCATCGCGGCCTTGGCGCGGGTTTCCTCGGCGCCGGTCGTCTCGAACAGGATTTTTCGCTCGGCTGCGTGATCGGGATAGTCGACGTCGATTTCCATCAGGAAGCGGTCGAGTTGCGCTTCCGGCAGCGGATAGGTGCCTTCCTGTTCAAGCGGATTTTGCGTGGCGAGCACGTGGAACGGCCGCGGCAGATCGTGCCGCGTGCCGGCGACGGTGACGTGCTGCTCCTGCATCGCTTGCAGCAGCGCCGATTGCGTGCGCGGGCTGGCGCGGTTGATCTCGTCCGCCATCAGGAGCTGGGCGAATACCGGACCGGAAAGAAAACGGAAGCTTCTTTTGCCAGTCTGGCTTTCCTCCAGCACTTCCGTGCCGAGGATGTCGGACGGCATCAAATCCGGCGTGAACTGGATGCGCTTGGCGTCAAGGCCGAGCACGATGCCCATGGTTTCGACGAGCTTGGTCTTGGCGAGGCCGGGCACGCCGAGCAAGAGCGCGTGGCCGCCGGACAGGATGGTGACCAGCGCCTGCTCGATGACCTTGTCCTGGCCGAAAATGACGGTGCCGATCGCGCCCTTGGCCGCGCGCGCATGATCCGCGCTTGATTCGGCGGCGCGGACGATCATGTCTTCGAGCTTTTCGAGCCCGTCTCCGCTGACAGCGGGCATGGCTAACTCCCTGTGTTGGGCCGCATTTCGTATCGGATCAGATTCGCAGCAAGCGCACGAATGGAAGCAGCGAACTTTGCACCGCAATCACGCAATGCAATATACACGCCAGCTACCTGAAGCAGAGTTTGCGCCGATTCTCTCATCCGCCTGAAACAACTAAGCTTTGGCGCGGCAAGGTGCGGCGTAAGGGCCCACAATACCACGGATTGACGCGACCCCCGGCGGTAAGTTCCATCTGACGTTCAAGGCAAAGCCATGGCGAAGGAAGCGCAATCCGGGCTGGAGGCGATCACAGGTGCGCTAAGTCGTGCCGCCGGCAAGGGCAGGGGACCGCCGCCGGTCGAGCGCTGGAACCCGCCCTTTTGCGGCGACCTCGACATGCGTATCGCCGCTGACGGCACTTGGTTCTATCTAAAGACGCCGATCGGCCGCCCGGCGCTGGTCAAGCTGTTCGCCTCGGTGCTCAAGCGCGAGGGCGACAAATACTTTCTGGTCACTCCGGTTGAGAAGTGCGGTATCCGGGTGGACGATGCGCCATTTATGGCGGTTGAGCTGGACGTCAAAGAATCATCCGCCGGCCGCGTGCTCAATTTTCGCACCAACGTGGACGACTGGGTGGAATGCGGGCCGGAGCATGCGCTGCGCTTCGAGCCGCAACCGGAAACCGGCGGGCTTAAGCCCTATCTGCATGTGCGCCGCGATCTGTGGGCGAAAGTGACGCGCACTTTGTTCTTCGACCTTGTCGAACTCGGTGAGGAGCGTGAGGTTGCGGGCCAGGCGATGTTCGGCGTGAGTTCGAAGGGCGCCTTTTTCCCAATGGCGCCCGCCGACCAGGTGAGGGAGTTCGCGTGAGCGACCAGCGCGCGCCGTTGCAGTGTCCGGCCGGCGAGAATTTCTTCGACCGCGCGCGGGCGCGGCTTGCGCTCGAAGTGCCGCCGGCGCTGGCCGATCCGGCGGCGGAAGGCGCGCGGGGCGATCTCGACCTCAATCCGGCGATGTGGGAAGCGGCCGGCGTGAGCGCGACGAGGCCCGCTGCGGTTCTCGTTCCGGTCATCGACCGGAGCGAGCCGACCGTGCTGTTCACGCTGCGCACGCAGGAACTTGCCAGCCATGCCGGGCAGGTGGCGTTTCCCGGCGGCAAGATCGACCCCGGCGACAAAAGCCCGCTGGCCGCGGCTTTGCGCGAGGCCAGGGAGGAGATCGGCCTTTCGTCGGCGCTGATCGAACCGATCGGCTATCTCGACCTTTATCTGACGTTTTCGGGCTTTCGCGTTCTGCCGACCGTCGCGCGCGTCAAGCCGGAATTTGCGCTCACGCTCAATCCGCGTGAAGTCACTGAGACATTCGAGGTGCCGCTTTCGTTTTTGATGACGCCCGAAAATCAGCAGCGCAGAAGCCGCGAATGGAAGGGCGTCCGGCGCGAATATTACGCCATCCCCTACGGCGACCGCTACATTTGGGGCATCACCGCGGGTATTGTACGCAACCTCTACGATCGGGTTTACGGATGATTCGGCCAATCGCCACCGAGATCGGGCTCTT
>CAYVPC010000211.1:0-6265 GCA_964453555.1 uncultured Hyphomicrobiales bacterium
GAAGGATCACAAAAGCCGCTTTTTCCTCATGAATCGCGCCTGCGAAAATCAATGGGGAATGTCCTTCGCCGACTTGCGCGATACCGATGGGAGCCAATTCTTCCCTCCTGAACAGATGGAGGGGTTTCTGGCCAAGGATCAATCCATCTTCGAAGGTCGGAAGCCGGTAGAATTCGAGGAGACATTCTGGAGCGCGGCCAAGAAAACCGATCGGATCGGCTACACGTTCAAGCTGCCCATGTATGACGCGGGCGGCAATCCGCAATATCTCGTTTGCGTCACCCTCGATATCACGGAACGCAAACGTGCTCAGGCCGCTTTGCTCGACAGCGAAAATAAATTGCTGGCTTTGGCCACCACGGATGTCCTCACAGAACTACCAAACCGTCGTCAATTTCTTGATCGGCTCAAAGAAGAATTTGCCAGAGTGCAGCGATTTAGCGGTCAGCGCAGTTCGATCTTGATGCTTGATCTAGACCTTTTCAAGCACGTCAACGATACCCATGGCCACGCTATGGGCGACGCGCTGCTGAAACATTTCGCTCAACTTATGCGCAAAACGTTTCGCAAAATTGACACGCCGGCTCGGATGGGCGGAGAAGAATTTGCCGTCATCC
Organism: uncultured Hyphomicrobiales bacterium; assembly: GCA_964453555.1. Taxonomy (GTDB): domain Bacteria; phylum Pseudomonadota; class Alphaproteobacteria; order Rhizobiales; family Xanthobacteraceae; genus BOG-931. Next base: position 618 of record CAYVPC010000211.1, read on the forward strand.
TGCCGGGTACTGACTTGGCTGCCGCCCGAACAGTTGCGGAGCGGCTGCGTGAGCTCGTGGCAAAGACCCCTCTTGTGCAAGACGAAAAAACCGTCTCACTGACGGTCAGCATTGGCGTTGCCACCATTGATCCGCGTGATTCTGAGACTGATCAGAGTCTCATTCGAGCAGATAAGGCGCTCTACCGCGCGAAAGAAAATGGGCGCAATCGGGTAGAGATGGCAGCCGATCAATCGAATGCCCGCAAGTCCCTCTCCTAGATTGCGTCTGGAGGACTTGAATGTCTGCTTCGGGTCATTCGCGATCGGCTTGAGTTGCGGGTAGGTCCTGCTATGTCCGCTTTCCACCCGAAAACGACCGAAGTGTCGAATCGCAGCGAATTGACGCCAAGGGCCAAAAGCCGAAACGTTTGCAGATAACTTATCGCGCCACTTTCTGGATGGTAGCCATCAGCGTCTCATTTTTGTGTCTCTTGCAATAGTCGCTGACGCGCCTGCTGTTGGCCCTGTAGCGGGTGATGTCGAGCGTTTCTATGTTCCTTGTGGCATTCCAGTAGCCGCTCATCCAGGCGCCGATCGCTTCTGATTTGTCGAACGAGTAGTTGATAAACTGCCGGCACGTAATCTCAGTCATCTCGACCTTCACCACAGCCTTGGTCGGGTCGCCCTGGAAGGCAGGGGTTTCAGCGGCGCGCGCCAGACCGGTCATCACGAATTCCGCGGGATATGAGGCGCACCACGCTTTGAGGTTGGCCTCGTTACGGTGCTGGGCGTCGAGGTCGATCCACGTGTAGCCGGTCTTTTGATTGAACTATCCGCCGACCCATGCTCCGAAGACGTTGGATTGTTCCGGCGTCATGGCGAGATAGTCCGCACAGGTTACACGCGACATGTTGATGGTAACCTGCGCACGGCCCGTCTTCGGCATTACGGTGCCGAGCAAGGCCAGAATCCACACCAGTTTTCGGATTGGAAGATGACGCATTTTCGCCCCCCCTGAAGGCGTCCGGTTTTTGGGCGGACCGGCTAATCCGGTGTTCGACCGAGAGCGTAAGTCTATTGGTTTCGCTATGGCTGTGCAAAGTAATTGAGATGGCGGAATTCGGTCTCTCCGAGCCCGCCTTAGCAAGCAAAAATCCGATCGCGGGCTTATGAGACTGATTGTTCGTTTTGGGTCAAAGGAGACTTCGCGAGCGCGACCCGAAGAATCTCATCCCGCCGCTGAACGGCGCGCTGATAAGAATGAGCAGGATGCACTTGTTCGAGCAGCTGGCATTCATGGCGCGGCGAGAAGGCCGCTAAGGTCGCTCTCACCACATCGGATGCATGGCAAAGGTGTAAGTGGCGCCCGCGCCAAAGATGAATTGGTTCGGCGAGCCGCGCATGGTCACCAGCGGCGAATTGGCGGCAGAGCCGGAAATCCGGTCGTATTCAATAATGCCGTGAGTGGACCATTGCCTGTTCAAAAAATACTCCAGCTGTCCGCCTGCGCCGTAGGAATAAAGGCCGCCGGACGCGTTGTAGGCGGTTAGCGCGCCTAGACCCGGCTGCGCAGCGTTGGCGGCGGCGGCCTGCGCCGCCGTGATGCCGAAATAGGGGGAGATCGCGCCGGCGGATTCCAACGTAACGCGCGGGCCACCGGAAACTCTCCACTGTCCCAGCGGCACGACCGCATCCATGAACAAGTCGCCGGTTACACCGGTTTCACCACCAATCCCCTGGCGTAGCTCGCCACGGAGCCGCAGCCAGGGGCTAGCCCAATACTGCACGTAACCACCGATTTGCACCGTCCACGGCACGTCGCCCAAGCCGTTGAGTTGGGAATATTGCGAAGCGTAGCGCGGAAAGATGACCTTGCCGTCGGGCCCGATCTGTAACGCGCCCAGGTCGAGAAGGGACACGCTGATTCCATCGCGCGCGCCGAAGAAGGCCGGTGGCTCGCCCGGCTTCTGAAGTGCCACCAGCGGGAACCCGGCAAAGCCATATTGTGTCGTCGGCGTACCCTGCCAAACTGGAACGGCCCGAAATTCGGCCCCTATGGTGACGATCCATTCGGGTGGTTCAGGCGCTTTCACGATCGCTTCAGCCGCGGGTCCCGGTAGCGAAAGATCCGCGCCCGCGGCAACGCCTGGCAACACCAAGCACAGCGTCACCACCGCAAAGCGCCAACTGACCCAACCCATACTTCGCCCCCGGCCCCGCATAGTGTTCGGAGCCAGCGCTTATGGTAGATCAAATTCTTCTGTTGGGCGACGCTTTGCGGCGGTTTCCCGCAGATTTACGCCGGTATATGGTTATAGGCATATCAACGTCACGCTTTGGCCCGTTCGGAGAGTGGATTCGGCCTGCAGAACGCGCCCTACTTGAACCCGTGCCATCGCCAGCGCAGCAGCAGCACCAACAGCCGGCGCGTATTGCTGCCGACGCCCATTTTGGATTCCGTCGGCTTCTGGTCGTAGCGCAGCTGCAGGGGAATTTCCGCAAAGCGGACATCCAGCGCATTGAGCTTCAAGAGAAGCTCGACCATGCAGGCGAAACCCCGCTCCGCGATCAATCCGTCGCCGTAGCGGGCGGCAGCCTTTTTCAGCACGGCGACGCGGTAGGCGCGATAGCCGCAGGTGTAGTCCCACACGCCGCGCACCAGGTGGATGACCTTGAACAGCGCGAGCGCACCGAGCGCGGTGACGCGGCGCAAGGCCGGCACGCCCTGCACCAGCGCGCCGCGCACGTAGCGCGAGCCGATGACCACGTCGGCGCCCTCGTCGATCCGCCGCAGCATTTCGCCGATCTGCTCCGGGTCGTGGGTGTCGTCGCAATCCATGACGACGAGGACGTCGTCGTCGGCGGCGTTGCGGACGGCGTAGTCGACTAGCGCGCGCAGCCCGGCGCCGAGCCCCTTGTTGACGACGCCGTCGACGATCACCAGCGGCAGGCGCGCCTGCCAGTCGCGGGCGATCGGCACCGTCGCGTCGGTGGAGCCGTCGTTGTAGAGCACGACGGTGATCGGCGGCGCGGGGATTTTTGCCAGGCGTTCGACGCGCATGAGCAGCCGCGGCAGCGCGAGCTCCTCGTTGTAGGCGGGCAGACCGAGCAACACCCGGCGGGTTTCTGCCATCGGCGCGGCTATTCCATCAGCCCGCCGCCGGCGCGGCGCAGCGCCGGACGAACTTGTCCGCCGAGAAACAGCATGACAATGCCGCCGGGCAACGACGCAAGCAGAAGTCCGATGCCGAGCGCGAGCCCGAGCAAGGCGGCGTCGGATTGCGCGACGCCGAAAATGACGAGGCCGTAGGAGAGGCTTGCTTCGCGCACGCCCCAGCCGCCGATAGAAATCGGCAGCGACGAGAACAGAATGGCGGCGGGCACGATCAGATAGGCGACCGACGGCGCGAGCGGCACGGCAAAGCCGCGGGCGAACAGGATCACGGCGTTGACCGTCAGCGCGATAACGACGGAGCTCAGCACCAAGCCGATTGCGCCGGCGCGCGAAACCGCGGTGAAGCGGAACATCATCAGGAGTTCGTGCAACGCGCGCAAAGGACGCCAGCGTTTGGCAAGACCGCCGGTCAAGGCCGGCATCAGCCAGAGCGCAATCGCCGCCGCCGCCATCGCGCCGGCGCCGACCAAGGCGGCCGCGCGCCCAAGGCTCTGGTTGACCGCGTTGAATTGCCAGTACCAGACGGCTCCGGCCACCACCGCCAGTCCAAGCAGGCCGAGCAGACGGTCGGTTACCAGCGACATGACGATCAGCCGCAGCGGCACGCTCTGCCGGTAGCACAGCCAGCCGCGCACCGCGTCGGCCCCGATCGCTGCGGGGGTCGCCTGGCCAACAAAGACGGAAGCGTAGGTGCCGAGCATCGCCGCTGGCAGCGACATGGTCTCGACGCCGAGCCGGCGCAGCAGCAGCCACCAGCGCAGCGCGACGATCAGAACGTTGAGCGCCAGCAGAAGCGTGCCGAGCAGCAGATAAATCGTGCCGCTGCCGTCGAGATGGCGCGCCAGCACCGAGAAATCGACTCCGGTAAAGATCAGGACAATCAGCGAAACGGTGATCGCCGCTTTCAGCAACGAGAAGAGAATGACCGAGCCGGTCTTTTTCATCCGACGGCGCTCGCCGAGCGCTTGTCCAGCCCGAAGGCCGCGCTGATCCGCTCCGCGGCATGACCGTCGCCGTAGGGCGACCCGCCCGCGGCCATTGTCGCGTAGGCCGCCGCGTCGGTCAGAAGCTCGCGCACCGCGCCGACGATCGCCGCCGTTTCGGTGCCGATGAGCCGCGCCACGCCGAGCTCGACCGCCTCCGGCCGCTCGGTCACGTCACGCAGCACGAGCACCGGCTTTTTCAGGAACGGCGCCTCCTCCTGGATGCCGCCGGAATCGGTGACGATCAGATGCGCCTGCGCCATTTCCGCCACCAGGCGCGGATAGCTCAGCGGCGGCAACAGCCGCACGCGCGCATGCGCGACGCGCAGCTGCTCGAAGGTGGCGCGCACCGCCGGGCTCGGATGCACCGGAATAGCGAATTCGATGTCGGCGAATTCCCTGACCACCGCGACCACCGCCCGGCAGATCGCTTCCATGCGGACGCCCTGGTTCTCGCGCCGGTGCGCGGTCAGGAGAATGCGGCGCAGCTTGCCGTCACGCGCCCTCGCCCGCGCCGGCGCGACTCGTTCGAGCGCCAGGCGGAGCGCGTCGATGCCGGTATTGCCGGTCTGATAAAGCCGCGCGGCTTCGATGCCCTCGGCGCGGAGATTGGCGACCGCGCGCCGGGTCGGGCAGAAATGCCAGCGCGCGATGCGGTCGGCGGCGAGGCGGTTGAATTCCTCGGGAAACGGCGCCCGCAGATTGCCGGTGCGCAGCCCCGCTTCCACATGCGCGAACGGAATATCGGCGTAGAAGGCGGACAGCGCCGCGACCAGCACCGTGGTGGTGTCGCCCTGGGCGACGATCACGTCGGGCGTGTGCTTGGCGATCATCCGCTCCATCGGAACGAGCAGCGCGGCGGTCAGCTTCGCCAGCGTGCGGGATTTCGCCGTCACGGCGATGCGGTCGTCGGGCGTGATGCCGAAGAATTCAAGCGGCTCCTGCGCCAGTCTGGTGTGCTGGCCGGACAGAAGCGTGGTGACATGGGCGTGCCGCGCCAGTTCGAGGATGACCGGCGCGAGCTTGATCGCTTCGGGCCGCGTTCCGACCACGCACAGAAATCGCATATTCTCCGCCAGCGACGGACTGCCGCGCTTCAAAGTGGGCCGCTTATAGCATTGCGGCCGGTGCGGCGCGACGAAGCCGCCCGCGCCCCGGCGCCGCATTTGCGCGGGCTTTTTCGCCGATTTTTCCGGGGAATAGAGCGGCGGGCGCACTGGCGAAGCCGCCGCGTTCTCACTATGTTCGGGCCAAGGCTTGGCCGGTAACCCGCGCATTTCTGCATGAACGACCTGTTCGACGGCTCGGATAAGAAGGCCGGGGGCGATGGCCGCCGCGAGCGCGAACTGCGTGCGCAGGAGCGCCGCGTGATCTCGATCCGCGGCGCCCGCGAGCACAATCTCAAGAACGTCGATCTTGATATTCCGCGCGACCGGTTGGTGGTGTTCACCGGGCTGTCCGGCTCGGGCAAATCCTCGCTCGCCTTCGACACCATCTATGCCGAGGGCC
>CAYVPC010000212.1:0-6262 GCA_964453555.1 uncultured Hyphomicrobiales bacterium
TCGCCAGCACCATGCAGCAGATGTCGATCAGCTTCGGCGTCGCCGCGGCGGGCCTGACCACAGCGCTGTTCATTCCCTCAAGCGCGGCAACGTCAACCGAGATGATCAGCGGGCTGCACGAGGCGTTTCTCGCGCTCGGCGCATTTACCGTCCTGTCCACGGTGATCTTCCACCGGCTCAAGCGCGGCGACGGCGCGAACGAGACCCGGCAGAAGGATCTTCATTTGGGGTGACGGGGCGCCCGGTCGTCGTTTGCCCGTTTTCTGTGCTTTTGCGCATGCTGGTTTTGGGGCACGTTTGCCCTCGACATCCCGCTTAAGGAGGCAGCAACGCCCGCCTCACTCGAAGCCGCCCGCGTTTCCGCCGCGAGCCTGCCGATCATCGACATCGGCGGCCTGTGGAGCAAAGACCCTGCCGCTCGCGGCGCGGTCGCCGCGGAGCTGCGGCAGGCTTGCCTCGACAAGGGATTTTTCTACATCCGCAATCACGGCATCGCCGGCCCGCTGGTCGACGCGGTGTTTACCGAAGCCGAGCGGTTCTTCGCGCTGCCCGCCGCGGAAAAGGCCAAGCTCGACAAGGCGCATTCGAACGCCAACCGCGGCTACGAGCCGCTCAAGGGCCAGGCGCTCGAACCGGGCGCGCCGGCGGACCTGAAGGAAGGCTTCTATATCGGCCCCGAACACGGCGCGGAAGATCCGCGGGTGCGGGCGCAAAAATTCAATCACGGGCCGAACCAGTGGCCGGCCGGGCTGCCGGCGTTCCGCACCGCGATGGAGAATTATTTCACAGCCATGCTCGCGCTCGGCGAAAAGCTGATGGGCGTGCTCGCGCTCTCGCTCGATCTGCCGGAGGATCACTTCAAGGCGTTCTGCACCGATCCGATGGCGACACTGCGGCTCCTGCACTACCCGCCGCAGCCGGCCAACGCCGATCCCAATCAGAAGGGCGCCGGCGCGCACACCGATTTCGGCGGCTTGACACTGCTGCGGCAAGGCGAGATCGGCGGCTTGCAGGTGTGGGACCAATCCACCGGCGGCTGGATCCATGCCGATCCGGTACCCGGCACGTTCGTGGTCAATCTCGGCGACATGATCGCGCGCTGGACCAACGACCGCTACCGCTCGACGCTGCACCGCGTCGTCAATAAGTCGGGCCGCGAGCGTTATTCGATCCCGTTCTTCTACGTCGGCCATTACGATCATGTGGTGGAGTGCATCCCCACCTGCCTCGCGCCGGGCGAGCCGCCGAAATACCCGCCGACCACTGTCGAGGCGCATCTGCGCGAGATGTATCGCCGCACCTACAAGGGCTGAAGCGACCCAAGGACGCGGCGCGAGATCGACGGTTCATTGCGTCATTGCGAGCGACGCGAAGCAATTCCAGTCCGGCGGTGTCGTTTTGGATTGCTTCGTCGCTTACGCTCCCCGCAATGACGATGGCGTTTCTGGCCACTATTGCCTCGCCGGAACAGGCGTTGTCATATCGCGAAAAGGGACAGGGAAACGCGCATGCGGGGCTTGCAGGGCAAGGCCGTCGTCGTGACCGGCGGCGGCGGCGGCATTGGCGGCGCCGCCTGCCGGCGCTTTGCCGAGGAAGGCGCCAGCGTCGCGGTGTTCGACGTCGACGAAGCGGCCGCCGAGCGGACCGCCGCCGCGATTAGGCAGGCCGGCGGCAAGACCGCGGCGTTTGCCTGCGACATCACCGATCACGCCGGCTGCCTGAACGCGGTGCGCGATACCGAAGCGGCGCTCGGGCCGGTCGACGTGCTGGTCAACAATGCCGGCTGGGACGTGTTCAAATTGTTCGCCGACACGGCGCCGGCGGACTGGAGCAAGATCATCGGCATCAATCTCACCGGCGCGCTCAACATGCATCACGCCGTGCTGCCCGGCATGATCGCGCGCAAGGCGGGCCGCATCGTCAACGTCTCCTCCGACGCCGCCCGCGTCGGCTCGTCGGGCGAAGCGGTCTATGCCGCCTGCAAGGCAGGGCTGATCGGCTTTTCCAAGACGATCGCGCGCGAGCACGCCCGCCACGGCATCACCATCAGCGTGGTCTGCCCGGGCGTGGTGAAGACCAACCTCTACGCCAATTACAAGCAGGGCGCGCGCAATCCGGACAAGCTCGACGAAGCGTTCCGCCGCGCCATCCCGCTCGGCCGCCTCGGCGAACCGGACGACCTGCACGGCGCGATCTGCTTTCTCGCCAGCGACGACGCCGCCTTCATCACCGGCCAGGTGATCAGCGTGTCGGGCGGCCTGACCATGGCCGGGTGAAGGCGAAAGCGCGATGAGCCAGTAACGATGAACAACGCGACCCTGCCGCTGACCGACGAGCAGCGCGAATTCCGCAAAGTCGCGGAACGGTTCGCGCGTGAAAAACTCGCGCCAGGCTATCAGGCGCGCGAACGCGACGCGAAAATCGACCGCGCGCTCCTCCGCGAGATGGGCGCGCTCGGCCTGATCGCGCCGGATCTGCCAGAGAGCCACGGCGGGCTCGGCCAGTCGAGCGAAACGAGCGGCCTGATCATGGAGGCGATCGCTTATGCCGACCCGAATGTCGCGTACGTGCAATTGCTGAGTTCGCTGTGCGGCCAGATCGTCGCGCGGCACGCGGCGGCCGAGCTTGCCGGGTATTGGCTGCCGCGCATCGTCGCCGGCGAAAGCCTGTTCGCGCTGGCGCTGACCGAGCCGCGCGGCGGCTCGGATGCCGCGAATCTCGCGCTGTCCGCGCGGCGCAGCAATGCCGGCTATGTGCTCAAAGGCGAAAAAACCTCGATCAGCCTCGCCGTCCAGGCTGACGCGGTGCTGGTGTTCGCCCGCACCGGAAAGCCCGAGGACGGCGCGCGAGGCATCTCCGCGTTTCTGGTGCCGATGGACGCTCCCGGCGTCGCTACCTCCCGCTTCAACGATCTCGGCAGCAAGGTGGTCGGCCGCGGCTCAATCTTCTTCGACGACGTCATGGTGCCGAGCGAAAATATGCTCGGCGGCGAGAATGCGGGCTTCGTGCAGGTGATGCAGGGCTTCGATTTCAGCCGCGCGCTGATCGGGCTGCAATGCGTCGGCCCGGCGCAAGCCTCGCTCGACGAATCCTGGGCCTATGTGACCGAGCGGGAGGCGTTCGGCGCGCCATTATCGCGCAACCAGGGCGTCACCTTCCCGCTCGCCGAATGCGAGGGCCTGATCGCGGCGGTGCGGCAGCTTTGCTATCACACGCTGCGGCTGCGCGACTTAGGCGAGCCGCATACGTCGGAAGCGGCGATGTGCAAGTGGCTCGGCCCGAAGACCGCGGTCGATACCATCCACCAATGCCTGCTCACGCACGGCCATTACGGCTGGTCGCTCGATCTGCCGCACCAGCAGCGGCTCCGCGACGTCATGGGGCTCGAAATCGGCGACGGCACCGCGCAGATCATGAAATACATCGTTACGCGCGAACGGCTCAAACGGCAGGGCCGCTGAATTTACGGCCGGGCCAGCACGCCGCCGGGCATCGGGCGCGGCACGCCGGTGGTGGTGGGAAGGCTGAGCGGCAGGCCGTGCAGGCTGCGCACGGCGAGATAGGCGAAGGCCTGCGCTTCGAGCGAGTCGACCGACCAACCGGCGTCGTGCGCGCTTTCGACTGCGGCCGGCGCGAGCCGCGCGGCGAGCATGCGCATCAGCGTCGGGTTGCGCGCGCCGCCGCCGGCGGTGATCCAGCTTCGCGGCGCGCGCGGCAAGGCCGGCACGATGCGCGCCACCGCAGCCGCGGTGAGCGCGGTCAAGGTCGCCGCGCCGTCCTCGACGCTGTGATGGTCGAGCGCGGCGCCGACCCAGCTGCGGAAATCGTTGCGGTCGAGCGATTTCGGCGGCGGCTTGGCGAAGAACGGATGCGCGAGCACGCGCGCGATCGCCGCCTCGTCGACGCGGCCTGATTGCGCGATCTTGCCGTCGGCGTCGAGCAGCGCGCCGGTGCGCACGCGCAGGAAATCGTCGATGAGCGCGTTGCCCGGCCCGGTGTCGCAGGCGATCAGCTCCTCGCCGTCGATGAAGGTCACGTTGGAAACGCCGCCGAGATTGAGCACCGCGACCGGCGGCGCGCGCTCGAGCCGCCGCACCAGGGCGCGGTGAAACATCGGCGCCAACGGCGCGCCCTCGCCGCCGGCGGCGACGTCGGCGGCGCGGAAATCATAGACCACCGGGATGCCGAGCCGCGCGGCGAGCGCACGGCCGTCGCCGATCTGAACGGTGAGGCGCGTTTGCGGCCGGTGCAGCAGGGTCTGGCCGTGAAAGCCGACGACGCTCACGTCGCCCGGCTTGATGCCGTTGGCGGCGAGATAAGTCTCGACCGCCTCGGCGTGCGCGCCGGTCACGGTCGCCTCGGCCTCGGCGATCGCGCCGGGCCGGGCCGTGCGGTCGGTGACGTTGGCGGCTGCCGCAGTGGCGCTGCGCAAGAGCGCGCGCTCCGGCCGCGAATAGGTCCGGTAGGCGGTCGGCCCGAACCGCGTGATGACCTCGCCGTCGGTCTCGATCGCGGCGACGTCGACGCCGTCCTGCGAGGTGCCGCTCATCAGCCCGATCGCGAAGACCGGCGATTTCGATTGGGTTGGCATTGGCGTCTATTTTTCGGGCGTTGCTTGTTTGAATCGGTTGTTGAGCCTGTTATATCAGCGCCGCCGAATTTTGACTCGCTTTCGCGCGCGATGGGCCGGAATCGATGAGCACCTACAAATCCGAGTTCCTCAACGTCCTAGCCGAGCGCGGCTTCATCCACCAGGTGTCGGAGCCCGAGGCGTTGGATTCGCTGGCGCGTTCGCCGGCGATTACCGCCTATATCGGTTTCGACTGCACGGCAGCCTCGCTGCATGTCGGCTCGCTGCTGCCGATCATGCTGCTCTACTGGCTGCAGCAGACCGGCCACCGGCCGATCGCGCTGATGGGCGGCGGCACCACCCGCGTCGGCGATCCGTCCGGCAAGGACGAGAGCCGCCGATTGCTGACCGACGACGATATCAACGCGAATCTCAAGGGCATCCGCGCGATCTTCGATAAATTCGTCAAGTTCGAGAATGCTGGCGGCAACGCCATCATGGCCAACAACGCCGACTGGCTGAACAAGCTCAATTACATCGATTTTCTGCGCGACGTCGGCCGCCACTTCTCGATCAACCGCATGCTCGCCTTCGACTCGGTGAAGCTCCGGCTGGACCGCCAGCAGGAGCTTTCATTCCTCGAATTCAACTACATGGTCCTGCAAGCCTACGATTTCGCCGAACTCTACCGGCGCTACGGCTGCGTGCTGCAAATGGGCGGCTCGGATCAGTGGGGCAACATCATCAACGGCATCGATCTCGGCCGCCGGCTGCACAACGCGCAACTGTTCGCGCTGACGTCGCCGCTGATCACGACCTCTTCGGGCGCCAAGATGGGCAAGACCGCCGCCGGCGCGGTGTGGCTTAACGCCGAGATGGTGAGCCCGTACGATTACTGGCAGTACTGGCGCAACACCGAGGACGCCGACGTCGGCCGCTTCCTGAAGTTGTTCACGGTGCTGCCGCTTGCCGAAGTCGCCAGATTGTCGGCGCTTAAGGGCGCCGACATCAACGAAGCGAAGAAGGTGCTGGCGACCGAAGCGACCGCGCTGGTGCATGGCCGCGCCGCCGCCGAGCAAGCCGCCGCCACGGCAAAGACCACTTTCGAGGAAGGCGCGCTGGCGCTGTCCTTGCCGAAGGTCAAGGTCGACGCCGAGGAAGTCGCGGCCGGACTCGGCGTGCTGACGGCCTTCGTCAAGGCGGGCCTCGTCGGCTCGACCGGCGAAGCGCGGCGACAGGTGAAGGGCGGCGGGCTGCGCGTCAATGACGCTCCCGTCACCGACGAACGCGCGACGCTTGGAGACAAGGATTTCGAAAAGGACGGCGTGGTCAAACTCTCGCTCGGCAAGAAGAAACATGTGCTGCTGGAGCGGGCGTAGCTTTACCGCCCCTGCGCTTCCGGGCGCGCGGTGCCGTCCATCACGCCCATGATCTTGCGGAACAACCCGGGCGTCAGCAGCGAGGCCGGCGAAACGCTGACAATCGGCGCGCTGACCTTGCCGGTGACCCGATAATTGAGCGCGATCACCCCTTCGTGAGCGCCGCCGGTGATCAGGGGGCCTACCAGCGGGATATTCGTCACGAGATTGTTGAGGCCATAGAGCGGCGCGTAGGAACCGCTAATATCCAGAGTGTCGCGCGTGATATCCGCATCGCCCTCAAACAGGAACTGCTGGCCTTCATCTGCGAACG
>CAYVPC010000213.1:0-6249 GCA_964453555.1 uncultured Hyphomicrobiales bacterium
TTGCATTTGGTTCGAGAAGAACCAGCGCAAGAGCGGCAATTTCAGCCTCGTGAGCCTCGTTCTGGATGAAGGCGGAGGCGGTCCGGTCATCGTTTAAACATTCCCGCCACAATTCAAACTGACCCACTACCTGCCCTTGACAGGGAACAATAAGAGAACTATGTTTCTCTTTTGTTCTTAGGACTTAGGAGGTAGTTATGGTTCGCGCGGTTGTGGAGGAGGCATTGGCACTTACCTCGATCAGCCTGTTTCTGGCGATGATCGCGGTGTGGGCGCAGGTGTTCGGCGTCATTTGACGTCCCTAATGTCCCCGTCTGGCCCGCTCGCATCGCGGGCAATCCTTTTTGCCGGCATGGGTGACGAACAGCGGTGAAGAACCGCACCCGGCGGTTGCCTTTGCCGCGGGCCGTCCTGCATGCTCGCGGCTCGCAGAATCGCCGATAGCGAGTATTTAGCCCGTCATGCCCGCCGCGAAAGCGTCCCCCGGTTTCGTGCATCTGCACGTCCACTCGTCCTATTCGCTGCTGGAGGGCGCGCTGACCATCGCGCGGTTGGCCGAGCTTGCCAAAAAGGACCGCCAGCCGGCGCTCGCGCTGACCGATACCGACAATATGTTCGGCGCGCTCGAATTCTCCGAAAAGATGGCGAGCGCCGGCATCCAGCCGATCATCGGTTGCGCGCTCGCGGTCGACTTCGGCGATCAGGACGGCCGCAACGCCGTGCCCGGCGAGAACTTTTCCCGGCTTGTGCTGCTGGCCGCCCGCGAGGACGGGTATCGCAGGCTCATGCGGCTCTGCTCGCGCGCCTATCTCGATACCGCGCAAACGGAACGGCCGCACGTCAAGCTCGATTGGCTCGCTGCAGAAACCGGCGGCTTGATCGCGCTCAGCGGCGGCCCCGGCGGCCCGCTCGACGCCGCCATCGTCGTCGGCCAGGGGGCGCTCGCGCTGTCGCGCTGCGAGCAGTTGCAGCGCCTGTTCGGCGACCGCCTCTACGTCGAACTCCAGCGCCACAGCATGGCGGCCGAGCGCGTTGCGGAACCCGCTTTGATCGAGCTTGCCTATGCGCGCGGGTTGCCGCTGATCGCCAGCAACGAGCCGTTCTTTCCGACGCGCGATGATTACGAGGCGCACGATGCGCTTCTGTGCATCGCCGAGGGCCGGCTTCTCGCCGAAAGCGACCGCCGCGCCTTGACGCCGGAGCACCGCTTCAAGACCCGCGCCGAAATGGCATCTCTGTTCGCCGATTTGCCGGAAGCGCTGGCGGCGACCGTCGAGGTCGCCGAACGTTGCGCCTTCCGTCCGCGCACCTTGGCGCCGATCCTGCCGCGCTTCTCCGCGCAGGAAGGAAACGAGGCGGACGAATTACGCCGCGCCGCGCAGGCTGGGCTCGAACTCAGGATGGCGCGTTACGGCGTCGCGCAAGGCCATACGGCTGAGGAATATCACGAGCGGCTCGATTTCGAGCTCGGCGTCATCGCGCGCATGAAATATGCCGGGTACTTCCTGATCGTCGCCGACTTTATTCAATGGGCGAAGGCGCAAGGCATTCCGGTCGGACCGGGCCGCGGCTCCGGCGCCGGCTCACTGGTCGCTTACGCGCTAACCATCACCGATCTCGATCCGATCCGCTTCGGACTCCTGTTCGAGCGCTTCCTCAATCCGGAGCGCATCTCGATGCCGGATTTCGATATCGATTTCTGCCAGGAGCGGCGCGACGAGGTGATCCATTACGTGCAGGAGAAATACGGCCGCGAGCAGGTTGCGCAGATCATCACCTTCGGCACCTTGCAGGCGCGCGGCGTCTTGCGCGACGTCGGGCGCGTCCTGCAAATGCCCTACGGCCAGGTCGACAAGCTCTGCAAGCTCGTGCCGCAAAATCCGGCCAATCCGGTCACGCTCAAGCGCGCGATCGAGGACGAGCCGCGGCTGCAAGTCGAGCGCGACCGCGATCCGGTCACCCGGCGCGCTTTCGATATTGCGCAAAGGCTCGAAGGCCTGCACCGACATGCGTCTACGCACGCGGCCGGCATCGTTATTGGCGAGCGGTCATTAAGCGAATTGGTGCCGCTCTATCGCGATCCCAAATCCAACATGCCGGTGACTCAATTCAATATGAAATGGGTGGAGCCGGCGGGGCTGGTGAAGTTCGACTTCCTCGGCTTGACCACGCTCACCGTGCTCGATCTCGCGGTCAAACTGGTGAAGCGGCGCGAAATCGACATCGATCTCTCGAATCTGCCTCTCGACGACACCAAGACCTACGAAATGCTGGCACGCGGCGAGACCGTCGGAGTATTCCAGGTTGAAAGTCAGGGCATGCGGCGCGCGCTGGTCGACATGCGCCCGGACCGTTTCGAAGACCTGATCGTGCTGGTGGCGCTCTATCGTCCCGGACCGATGGCGAACATCCCAACCTATTGCGCGCGCAAACTCGGCCAAGAGCGCACCGACTATCTGCATCCCACGCTGGAGCCGATCCTGCGGGCGACCTACGGCATCATCACCTATCAGGAGCAGGTGCAGCAGATCGCGCGCGATCTCGCCGGCTACAGCCTCGGCAAGGCCGACATTCTGCGCCGCGCTATGGGCAAGAAGGACCGCAAGGAGATGGCGTCGCAGCGCGACAGTTTCATCTCCGGCGCGGTCGAGCGCGGCATCGGCCGCGGCGACGCGGAGGCGATCTTCGATACCTGCGCCAAATTCGCCGAATACGGTTTCAACAAATCGCATTCGGCCCCGTATGCACTGTTGACCTATCAGACCGCCTACATGAAGGCGAATTATCCGGTCGAGTTTCTGGCCGCCTCGATGACGCTCGCGATGGGCGATACCGACAAGCTAGCGGAATTCCGCGCCGAGGCGGAGCGGCTCGCCATCAAGGTCGAGCCGCCGTCGATCAATCGCTCCGGCGTCGAATTCGATGTGGACGGCAACACCATCCATTACGCGCTGGCCGCTTTGCGCGGCGTCGGCCGCCAGGCCGTCGACAACATCATTGCCGCGCGCGGCGAGCGGCCTTTTAGCAGCCTTGCCGACTTCGCGGCTCGCATCAATCCGCGCGCCGTCAACAAGCGCGTGCTCGAAAGCCTGGTTGCCGCCGGCGCGTTCGAGGCGATTGAAGGCAACCGCGCGCGGGCCTTCGCCGCGGTTGATGCGATGCTCGGGACCGCACAACGCACGCATGAAGACGCCGCCATCGGTCAGTCGGAACTGTTCGGCGGAGCGGCCGCGCCCCCGCCGATCATGCTTCCCTCGGTCGAGCCCTGGCTGCCGGCGGAGCGGCTGCAGCGCGAATTCGAGGCGGTCGGATTTTTCCTTTCCGGCCACCCGCTCGACGACTATGCCGCGGCGCTCAAGCGGTTGCGCGTGCAATCCTGGGCGGAGTTTACCCGCGCGGTGAAAGCGGGTGCCGGCGCCGGCCGCGTGGCGGGCACGGTGGTGGCGCGCACCGAACGGCGGACCAAGAACGGCAGCAAGATGGGCATCATCGGGCTGTCCGATCCGAGCGGCCATTACGAGGCGGTGCTGTTTGCGGAAGGACTGGCGCAATATCGCGACCTGCTTGAGCCGGGCACCGCGGTGCTGTTGTTCCTCACCGCCGAAGTGCAGGGCGACGAGGTGCGCGCCCGCATCCAAACGGCCGAGCCGCTTGATCAGGCCGCTGCCAAGACGCAGAAGGGCTTGCGCGTCTTCCTGCGCGACGACGCGCCGATCGAGGGCGTGGCGAAGCGGCTCGAGCCGATCAAGCTGCCTTCCGGCCGCACCGGCTCCGAGGCGGGCGACGGCGAAGTCAGCGTCGTTCTAATGCTCGGTAACGGCAACGAGGTCGAGGTCAAATTGCCCGGCCGCTTCAAGGTCTCCCCGCAGATCGCGGGCGCCATTAAGGCGGTGTCCGGCGTGGTGACGGTCGAAGCGATTTGAGGCCGCCGCTCTTTCCTTCCGGCACCAGCGTCCCTACATCTTTACTCGCAATATGACGTCGCGCGCGATAGTAAACGGCCGCGTCATCTCCCAACCATTCATCGGCGTCCGGACCCCGATATGCTTCGGATCGAGAATCTTGTCTTCGATGCCTGGGGCCGCCGTTTTTTTGACGCGGCGAGCGTCGCCATACCGTCCGGCACGAAAGTCGGACTGGTCGGGCGTAACGGCGTCGGAAAATCGACGCTGTTTCGGCTGATCCTCGGCGACCTCGTTCCGCTCGGCGGCGAGATCATTCTGCCGAAAGCCGCGCGGATCGGATCGGTCGATCAGGAACATCCGGCGACGCCCGTGAGTCTCCTGGACACAATTTTGGCCGCCGATACGCGACGCGAGGCGCTTCATGCGGAGCTCGAAAGCGCCGAACCCGAAGAGCTTGCCGAGATTTACCAGCAACTCAACACCATCGAAGCGGATCGGGCGCCGTCGCGCGCGGCTGAAATCCTCGGCGGGCTCGGGTTTTCCAATGCCGATCTCGAGCGGCCGATGGCGGAGTTTTCCGGCGGCTGGCGCATGCGGGTCGCGCTCGCCGCCGCGCTGTTCGCGCAACCGGATTTGCTGCTGCTCGACGAACCGACCAACTATCTCGACCTTGAGGGCGCGCTCTGGCTGGAAGCGCGCCTGAAGAGATACCCGCACACCGCCTTGATCGTCAGCCACGATCGCGAGCTTCTCAACAACTCGGTCGATGCCATCCTGCATCTGAGCCAAGGCAAGCTCGAGCTTTATACCGGCGGATACAGTGACTTCGAAACGCGGCGCGCGGAGAAGACCCGCCTGCAGGCCGCGACCAAGGCGAAGCAAGACGCCGAACGCGCGCATTTGCAGCGCTTCATCGACCGGTTTCGGGCCAAAGCCAGCAAGGCCACGCAGGCGCAGTCGCGGATCAAGCGGCTGGCGAAGCTTGAGCCGATCCCGGAAGTGGTTGAGGAACGGGTTGCGCCGTTTACGCTGCCGTCACCGGCACGGCCGCTCGCGCCGCCGCTGATCCAGCTTGAAAGCGCGGCGGTTGGCTATGACGGCCCGCCGGTCCTGCGCAACCTCAACCTGCGGCTCGACGTCGACGACCGCATTGGGCTTCTTGGCGTCAACGGCGCCGGCAAATCGACTTTCGCCAAGCTGTTGGCGGGCGCCCTGCCGCTGCAAGGCGGACAGATGAAGCGCGAGCAGCGCATCCGGGTTGGCTGGTTTCATCAACATCAGATCGAAGCGCTCGACCCGGCCGACACGCCACTGGAAATACTTCGGCGCCAGCGCGCGGACGACAGTGAATCGTCACGACGGTCGCGGCTGGCGCAGTTCGGACTGTCGTTCGACAAGCAGGAAACCACCGTCGCCAATCTCTCCGGCGGCGAGCGGTCGCGGCTGCTTCTCAATCTGGTCGCCATGACGGCACCGCATCTGCTGATCCTCGACGAGCCGACCAACCATCTCGACATCGACAGCCGCCGCGCGCTGCTGGACGCGCTCAACGACTACGAGGGCGCCGTCATCCTCATTACCCACGACCGCTCTCTGATCGAGCTTGTCGCCGACCGGCTGTGGCTGACGGCCGACGGCAGGATCAAGCCGTTTGCCGGCGACATGGACGATTATGCCCGTTTTGTCCTTGAGCGGGCGAAAACGGGGGCAACGCCCGCCCAACACGGCGCGGATAACCAAATGCCTGTGGCGCCCGAGCAGTTCGACGCCGCTGCCGCCGCGCGTCTCGCGGCCAAAAAAGCCGCGAAAAAGCGGCGGCGAAGGGGGCTCTAAGCGGTTTGGCCGGCGGGCGCCGCGCCTGCAACGTTCAAGTTGCGTCCGGAGGGGGTAACCCTATATAAGCCCGGCAACTTCACACGCGGACCCTGGCCTCAACAGCCGTCCGGTGCTCCACCGCAAGGTGAGGGCTCATCGGTCCGCGGCGGATCAACCGGAGAACGATTATGGCGCTGCCCGACTACAGCATGCGCCAGCTTTTGGAAGCTGGCGTCCATTTCGGCCATCAGTCCCACCGCTGGAATCCGAAGATGGCGGAATACATCTTCGGCACCCGCAACAACATCCACATCATCGACCTGACGCAGACCGTGCCGATGCTGCACCGCGCCTTGCAGGCGGTGAGCGACACTGTGGCTGGCGGCGGCCGCGTGCTGTTCGTCGGCACCAAACGGCAGGCACAGGACGGCATTGCCGAAGCGGCCAAGAAGTCGGCGCAGTATTACGTCAACTCGCGCTGGCTCGGCGGCGCGCTGACCAATTGGAAGACCGTGTCGAACTCGATCAA
>CAYVPC010000214.1:0-6233 GCA_964453555.1 uncultured Hyphomicrobiales bacterium
GTACCCAGCCCCGGATAATCCGTCGCCGCGACCACGTAGCCGCGCTCGACCATGGAGCGCAGACCTTGGATCTGCTGGAAGATAAAGATCGCAAGCGAAGGCGCGCAGCGCGGCACGATCCCGGAAGTCGGATGTGCCCAGGCAACGACCGGGCGGCCGCCGGGCGGCGGCGGACCTTGTGGCACGATCACGATGCCTGAAACCAGGATCGGCTTGTCGTCCAACCCGGTCGAGCGGTACAGCACGCGATAGGCCGCAGCGCCGAGCGGCGCGCCATCGATCGGCTCCTGCCGGACGAGCGTGCCCGGAGCGCCAGCGACGACCGATGGCGGCGCTCGATAGAAAGTTGTCTGCGCCATTACGGCGCTGGCAAAGCCAATGATGCCGCAGAGGACGGCGACCAGAGCGAATCCGCAGCGGCGCGGCAAAAGGTGAAGTTTGGCGCGGCGCAATGTGAGACCACCCACGAACATCAGAGTCCGTACAAGATTTTCAGTTCGCCGCTGGCACGAAGCGCGACGCTTAAGCCATCACCCAGCAGCAAGACCTTTTCGAGTTTCGCCGACGTCAGCTTTCCTTCCATACGAAAACCGTTCTTCAAAGGCCGCGTCAGCCGCTGGTTGGCGGCAGTCAGCAGGTTCTGATAGGCGACGCCGTAACTGATATTGGTCTGTTGTTGCAAGTGTCCGAGCAGATTGTCGTCGCCAAGCATGGCCCCGATTGTGTTGACGTCCGCGCCGTAGCCAGCGAGATCGGAGAGCTGAACCGTCTGCTTTTCCGAATCGACATTTGGCGTGGCGGAAAGATAGGTCCATTCGCCTGCGTTGGCGTCAGTATCGGAGGATGTTGCCACGCGCAATCCGACCACGAGCTTGCCCGAGGACGGATAGACTTGAACCTCGCGGATGGTTTTCTCCCCCTTCGGCGCGGTGGCGCCAATCACCTGCATGATCTTATCGCGCAACGTGTCGTAACCGATGTGCACCGGGAGAATGACATCGAATGAGCCCGGTGCGGTGACGTCCGTGCCAAGCGGCGGCAGTGGCGTCGGGCTAACGAGGGGCGGTGCCTCGCCTACAAAAGTCTCGGCAGAACCTGAAAGCTCAAGAGATCCCGAAAGGACTTTTGCGTTGGCGCGAACGCCGGCAAAGGCGGCACTTTGCGGCGCCAGCTGCAACCACACTTGCGGCTCGTCGGCGAGCTTGATCGGCTCGAAAGCCCGTTGCCAGGCGGCTGCCGCCTTGCCGTGCAGATCGATCCTCCGCGCCGCAGCGTCGGCCCGCGACCGGACCTTCGCCAATTGCGCGCGTATGCGCGGCTCGGCATATTTTGCGAGCGCGATATCACGGCCGAGAACGTGGAGATAAGGCTGCTCGTTCCAGTGAAAGCCGTTGCTGAAGTTTAGGTCTAGCGACCAGTCGCGGCGCAATTGTGGACGGGCTTCGGCCTCGACGATAGCGCTGGCTTCGGTCTCGCCGCGGATACGCGCGGTGAAGCGGTTCGCGCCCTGACCTTCCACCGCGCCGTAGATCGGAGTGGCGCCAATGATACGGTCACCACGACCATACAGCGAGACCGGCCCGGTCCGCTCGATATAGCCGTAGATGTCGCAATTGGCATTGACCCTGAAACCCAGCACGCGCCGATGCACGCAACTGACCTCTTCGTTGATGGTGGCGAGGCGCCGCGGGATATCGCGCTCGATCGCGGAGGCCAGCGCGGGCAGGTCGAATTCGATAGTCGCCGAAACCCGCGATGTCGTCGTGAGCGACGACGGCGGATCGGGATTTAGCGGCGGCTTGTCCGCTGCAAATGCGGCCGGGCCAGCACATGCGAGACCAAGCGTCGCGAGGCAGACCTGAGCAATATATTCGAAATACCCGCGTCCTGCCCGGCGCGCCGTCTGATGCGAATCCGTCATTTTTTACCTAACCGCCAGGATGCACCGAAAGACCCCCTGCCAATATGGGAGCCAAAGTGCGGCGTATCCGAGACGGACCGGTCACTACCACGCTGCTCGATTATGGGTACCGCGAGCGAACACCGTGCCAAACATTGGTGGCCCGCCCGACGACGTGATCGAATAAAGTGGCGAGAGCCTGTTAATGGCCCAAAGCCGACGTGCCAAGCGGACCGGCGAGAGTCTGCTCCCGGGGGAGGAGCGGACATCACATCGTCGAGCCGCCATATCTGCGTTTGACCCGTCTGCGACCTGTGAACTGAAGCGGCATTCCCGCTTCAAATATTTTCTTCACGGGTGTTTTGGTCAGGATCGGATGATCGATGGTGATGCCGCGGACTTCCGCCTGTCGGCAACGAGCATCGGATGGCTACTGGGCCACCAGCGTCACATTTGCCTCATGCGGTGGTGCATTCGCTGAACTGGTCTTACCGGTGGCGCCACTTCGGCGCCTTGCAAGCCGAAGCGATCGATTATCTCCTGCACCAATCCCGAGGCCTTGGCCTGTTCGATGAATTCGCTGACATAGGCCAGACGCCCGGGGTGACCTTTGGGGACCATCGCCACATACGAGATAGCGCCGAAACCGTCTTCCAATACCCGCGCGCCGGGAAGTTGCGGTGCAAGTGCCATTGCCACGCTGCGCGGCGCCGCATAGGCGTCAGCCTGCCCGGCGCGCAGCAGATCGATGCAGCGAGCGATATTGTCGTTACGTACCAATTCAGCCGGCGTCAGAACGCGGGCCAGATAGCGTTCCGGCGCGTCGCCGCGCGAGACCGCGATGCGAATGCCGGGCCGGTTCGCGTCCGCAACGGTGCGGATGGTTGAGCCGGCCGGCACCAAATAGGTGAGATCACTTTGCAGATAGGGAGGCGAGAAATCGGCCACCGCGGTTCGCGACGGTTCGCTCAGCAGAAACGTCACGTGCCAGGCGTCAGTCTCCTTGTCGTCCAGCACATTACCGGGTCGCGGATATTCGACGGTTTGCACCTCGATACCGATCTTTTCCGCCAGTGCGCGCGCAAGCTCCAGTGCCGGCCCGCGCAGTTCACCACCTACGGGATCTCTCATGGTCAGTGCCGGACTGCCAAGGCCGAGCCCGACCCGAAGTTTCCCGGCTTGCACGAGGTCGGCGACGCGCCGATCGGGTGGGGGGCGCAGATCGCCCAGTCGCGGGCTCTGGGAGAAAATCTTCACCCGTGCGCGCAGATGCGCATACTCGGCTTTCTCCTCGGCCGTGAACTTGCTATTGGCCTGCTTCGATTTTCGTTTGGAGTCCAGCTGTCGCAGGCGGGCGTCGTCCATTTCGAGATCGTTGTCCGTGTAGCTTTCGGCAAGAGCAATCGGTTGCCGCTGTTTGATCCGGGCAATGAGTTTGGCTTCTTCGGGCGATACCTTGCCCGTCACCTCGCGCTCCTTCTGCTCCAGACGCAAACGGATTTCATCGGTTATCATTTCCTTGAGGAGTTCCGGATCGTAGCCAAATTGATCCTTGACGACGACCGCGCGTGCGCGTCCCGAAGCGGCGATCTGCTCGGCTTCGCCCGGCCGGCCGGCGGGCTTGTAATGCACATAGGGCGTAATCTTCGCGGTGATCTTGATCCGCAGTTTCGCCGGCGCGTTTGGGTTCCACATGACCCGCTGCAGAAACCGCAGCGGGGTTATATCAGCGTCCGGTGACTCCCCGTCGACGACGAGCCTTTTGGTCGGCACCCGCGGGCCGATCTGGGTGGAGGCTCGGCGGTCGGCGCCGGGTTGGCAGCGCTCGTTTTCCTCATGCTCATCGGCTTTATGCTCATCGGCTTTATGCTCATGGGCTTGCGACTTTTCGGCCGGCCGCCTGGCGGTGCTCCGTCGTCGCAGTCTGGCGTGCACATAGGGCAGCGCCTCGAGCGCCGCGGTGACCCGGTACTCAAGCGCCAGCGAAGTGTTGCGCATCAGCGCCAGGTTCAAATCAAGCGGACTGATGTGGGCGCTGTCGAGGGTTGCAATAGTGAGGGCCCGCTTGAGCGCGGTTCGCTTGTTCGGCGTGCCCTTTTGCCGGCCGCCCCGCCGCTCGCCCGGTTTTGATCCGCGCGGCATTGCTACTTTGCTCCCTTGTGTAAAATCGGTCGATTGAGCCGGCGATGGATCGCCCAAGCCGTTTGTATCGCGGTCGATTTTCCGACCCGTCCTAGCGGCTATTCGTTGCCATTTGGTTACCCCGGCTTTTGCTATTTTTGGGGACCAAAGAGGCGGCGAGAGAGGAGGCTTGACGCATCCCCGCGCTCACCTCTAGTGGCGCGCATGAGGCGATGCGCTGACGGCTTCGACCAACCCCGTAAAACGACCGCTGTCATACGGCTTTCGCGCAGCGATGGCCCGCGCTGGCGACGCGAAAAAAACCCGACCGGCGCCGGCCGGCGCAGCGGGCTGGTCATCGCCGCGGCAGGGGCAAAAGTGACCGCCCGCGATTGCTATTTATGCATTGAAAAAAAAGCAGAACATGGCGGCCCCGCCGGATTGGCGTTCGCCGCCGCCTAGACGTATCGGCGCCCCCAAAAACCCTCGTAAATTCAATCGGGCCAGACGTGCTACGAAAAAGCTGCCGAGATCTAATCGGAAAACTAGTTGTTAAGAAACGTCATGTCATTTCTGCAGGGCTTCGAGCAGCGCTTTGTGAAAGACGTCCGGGGCCTGGATTTGCGGAGCGTGGCCCAGGTCGGGAAATTCGACCAGTTGCGCATGCGGCATGCGCGCCGCGGCTTCCTTTCCGAGCACCGGATAATTTCCCAATGTGGGCCGAATAGCCGGCGGCGCCAGATTTTTCCCGACCGCGGTATTGTCCTTGTCGCCGATGAACAACAAAACCGGCGCCGCGATTTTTTCGAACTCGTAGAACACCGGCTGCGTCATCGCCATGTCGTCGACCAGGGCCGCGTTCCAGGCGACGATGTCGCGGCCCGAACCCCGATAAAGCCCGGCCAGCATCTGCACCCAGCGCTCATAGTTTGAGTCCCACGTGCCGGCATAATAGGTCACGCGCTGATACTCGCGGATCGAGTCGGCGCTGGTTTTGAGCTCTGTCAGGTACCACGCGTCGACGCTTTGCCACGGCACACCTTTCTCCTTCCAGTCCTCCAGCCCGATCGGGTCCACCAGCACCAGCCGGTCGACCGCGTCGGCAAAAGTCAGCGCATAACGCATGGCGAGCATGCCGCCGATCGAATGGCCCATGATGATTGGTCGGTCGATGCCGAGCGAAGCGAGCAGCGCGCGGGTATTGCCGGCAAGCTGTTGGAACGTGAACTGGTAATGCGCCGGCTTGGTCGATTTGCAGAAACCGATCTGATCGATGGCGATCACCCGGTAGCCGGCCTTGCTGAGAACCGCGATCGTTTCCTGCCAAGTCGCCGCGCAGAAATTCTTGCCGTGCAGGAGGACAACGGTGTTGCCGTTATCGGCAGCCGCGGGGTTCACGTCCATGTAGGCCATGCGCATTGCTTCGCCCTGGGACGTGAAGGAGAAATATGAAACTGGCCATGGATACTCGAAACCCTCCAATTCAGGTCCGTAAGCCGGTTCGTCGCCGGCTGCGGCCGCGTGGCCGGCCACGCCAAGCGCGGCAAAGCCGAGGCCGACTAAAATGAAAAGACTGCACGCGCGCATGATGGGGCCTTTTGTGGATAATACCGCACCCCGCCAGGGGTTGCAGGCGCCACGGAAGGGTTAACGGGTGAAGCCGGAAATCGCATTCCGCCGGCAATTGTCGGCCGTAAGCATCGGAATTAAAACGTGTTCGCCTTCCGTCCTGACCGGGTCGCCAGTCGGCTTCCGCCATGCTAGGGGAGAGCGGCGGGGCGACGAAGTTGGAAGTCGAGGGAGCCCTTCGGGTCATGGGTGAGGCTGGCGGGGTGGGTGCGGGCAGTCCGTTGAAGATAGGCGTGATCGGCGTCGGCGTGATGGGCAGCAATCACGCGCGCGTCCTGGCCGAGATGGCCGGTATCGATCTGGTCGGAGTCGTCGATCCCGACCGCAAGCAAAGGGAATTCGTCGCCCGCACGCTCGGCTGCGACGAAATGAGCGACATCGATGCGCTGATCCGCGCCGGCGTCGAGGCGGTGACCATCGCGGCGCCGACCCACCTGCATCACGACATTGCGCTCGCATGCATCTCCCGCGGCATCCACGTCATGGTCGAGAAGCCGATCGCTCCGACGGTGGAGGAAGGCCGCGCCATCGTTGCCGCCGCCCGCCGCGCCGGCGTGACGCTGATGGTCGGCCATGTCGAGCG
>CAYVPC010000215.1:0-6161 GCA_964453555.1 uncultured Hyphomicrobiales bacterium
AGCCGGCGCGCCAGCGTCAGCAGGATCGAGTCGGCGAGCGCCATGCCGACCGAATCGTTGACCTGCTTGAAGCGGTCGATATCGACCACAATCACGGTGGGACGAATGGTCGAATCGGCCTTGGCGAGCCCAAGCACCGCTTCCAGTCGGTCCAGGAACAATTCGCGGTTGGGCAGGCCGGTGAGATTGTCGTGCACGGCGTCGTGTAGGAGCCGCTCCTCGGCGGTCTTGAACTCGGTGACGTCGGTGAGCGTACCGACGAGGCGGATGACTTCGCCGTCGGAGCCGACGACCGGCCGGGCGCGCAAGGCGAACCACAGATAATGCCCGTCGGCGGTGCGTACGCGGAAATCCTGCGCCACGCGTCCGCGCCGCTGCTCGACCACGCCATCGAGGGTGGCGCGGAAGCGGTCGCGGTCGAGCGGGTGGAGGACTTCCAGCCAGCTCGCCGCCGCGCCGCCGAGCGCTCCATGCTTGAGCCCTAGCATCGTTTCGGTCTCGGGGCTGGTGAACACGCGATCGGCGGCAACGTCCCAGTCCCAGATCATGTCGCCCGCGCCGGTCAGCGCGAGCGCGCGGCGTTCGACGTCGGACACGATGCCTTGCGCCATGCCGCCGGCGAAAGCGTGCTGCATCACGGTAAAGCCAATCAGCATGACGATGAGGACCAGGCCGCCAAGCAGCGCCGGGCCGACGATGTCGTTGGTAAGAAAGCCGAGCACGGTGAGGGCGGCGCCGACCACCCAGACGACCAGCAGAAGCCAGGTCGGGATCAGCATCACCGCGCGGTCGAAGCCGTGGGTCGAGAGATAGACGACCAGCGCAAAGCCGAGCACGGCGATGAAGAACAGCGAGATGCGGGCGATGCCGGAGGCGACCGGCGGCGAGAACAGCGCCACCGCGACCAGCGCGCCAAGAAAAGCCAGCCAGCCCACCGTGATATGCGCGTAGCGCACGTGCCAGCGGTTGAGGTTCAAATATGCAAACAGGAAGACCAACAGCGTCGCCGCCAGGAGCGCCTCTCCCGAAGCGCGCCAGATGCGCTCGGAGCCCGACGACATCTCGAATACCTTGCCCCAGAAACCGAAATCGATGCCGATATAGACCAGCACCGCCCATCCGAGCGCAGCGGCGGCCGGAAACATGACGCTGCCTTTGACCACGAACAGAATGGTGAGGAACAGCGCCAGCAAGCCGGCGATGCCGATGACGATGCCCTGGTAAAGGGTAAGCGAGTTGACCTTGTCCTTGAACGCGTCCGGCTCCCACAGATAGAGCTGCGGTAAATTCGGCGTGCGCAGTTCGGCGACAAAGGTGATCACCGTTCCCGGGTCGAGCGTCACGCGGAACACGTCGGCGGTGGAATTGTCCAGCCGGTCGGGCGGATCGCCGGACGACGGCGTGATGGTGACGATGCGCGACAACCCGAGATCGGGCCAGATCAGACCGGAGCCGACCATGCGGTAGTGCGGGGCGACGATCAGGCGGTCGATCTGCTCGTCGCCGTTGTTGGCGAGCGCGAACACCGCCCAGTTGGTGCCGGCTTCGCGCGCGCGCACTTCGATGCGCCGCACGATGCCGTCGATGCCGGGTGCGGTCGAAACCTGCACGCGGTCGCCGTCGGTGTGCTGGAATTCGACCGCGTCGGTGAGATCGATGGCGGCGGCGTCAAGCCGGATATTGACCGCTTCGACTGCGGCGGCGGCGGACATACCGAACCACGCCGCTGACGCAAAAGCGGCTAACGCCAGGGCGGCGCGAAGACCTGCCAACAGACGACCTCCGAGCTGGCTGCCGGCGCAATTGGCGCCCCGACTTTGCGGAATTCCCCCGCTCCCAACTTAGCCGGCTTTATGCCGAATTCGCGGTCCGGTCGCATACACCGACCGCTGGCCTAAAGACCGTGCCGATCCAGTAGCCGCTACGCCGCGTCGGGGCAAGAATTTTCCCGTGTCATTTCAAAGAGTCAGAACGATCTTGCTGATATGGTGAGGGCGCCCGCGCATGTGACAAGAGCGCGCGCCGCGTTTAGTTTTGGCGGCGCAGGAGCGCCGCATGCCCGCGATCGACCCGGACGATCTGCCGAAGAAAAAGGTGACGCACGAGCTTGGGCAGGATTTGGCTCTGCTCTCGGTGGCCGAACTTTCCGAGCGAATCCGGCTCCTGAAGGAGGAGATCGCGCGGTTGGAGGCGGAAATGGCCAGCAAACGGGCTTCGCAAACCGCAGCCGATGCGTTTTTCAAGAAGTAAGGAGCGCTGCAGGCTGCAAAAAGTTTTGACAACTTTCCCCAATCCATTAACCATTAGTTAAGCTTTCTCGTTCATTACAGTTATTGTCCATCTTCTGGACATCGAGTGGCTCCTGTCCACTCTGTTTGACGCCTCCCTGTTATCACCTTGAGCCGCCGGCAACGGCGGCTCTTTTTTATGTCTTGCCGGCATTTCCGCGAGCCGCTCGCGCGGCAACTATGTCCGGAACTCGATCCGCCCGCCCGCTGGACTCAAACGCCCGGGCGCGCGATGCTGCGCCGGTGTGAGGCGTAACCATGTCCGAGAAGCGTGCGTCTGAAGCCGGCGCGGTATCTTTCAGCGAGCGGCTGGCGAGTTCCCAGGTTTTCGCGACGCTATTCCGCGACGGAATGGCGTTGGTGGAAGAGACCGCGAGCTATCTCGACGGCGCGGGCCGCACCGAATCGAAGAAGCTCGATCGCAGCGCGGCGCTGGTTTACGCCACCGAGAGCATGCGCCTGACGACGCGGCTGATGCAGCTTGCCTCGTGGCTGTTGCTGCACCGCGCGGTCAAGGAAGGCGAGATGACGCTGGCGCAGGCCCACAAGGAAAAGAGCAAAGTCAGGCTCGCGGCTTGCGACCCCGGCGACGCGAAATCGATCGCGCTATTGCCGGCCAAGCTTCAGGAACTGATCGCGCGCTCGACCAAGTTGCAAAGCGAGGTGCGCCGGCTCGACGCGACCATGCACGCGCCGCCGCCGGTCAAGCTTGCGGCCGGAAATCCGGTCGAGCGGCAACTTGGGCTGTTGAAAGCCGCCTTCGAGCAGCAGGATCGGGCCTGATAAGGCCCGCTGCGCCGGCTACTTCTTGAGGAAGCCTTCGAATTTTTTCTGAAAGCGCGACAACCGGCCGCCGCGGTCAATCAAATGCTGCTGGCCGCCGGTCCAGGCCGGATGCGATTTCGGATCGACGTCGAGATGAAGCGTGTCGCCTGATTTGCCCCACGTCGTGCGCGTAGTGAATTCAGTGCCGTCGGTCATCACCACCTTGACCACGTGGTAATCGGGATGGGTGTCGGATTTCATGGCGGTTATTGCTGCCTTTTGTCTCGCCTTCGGCGCTAAGTCTAACTCGGAAAATTTGGCGGCTCTATAGCGCGGGCCAGCCGGCGAGACAAGCCGCCGCAGCGCCCGGTGCACGTTGCCAGGCTTAAACAGCCGGCGCATTGTCGAGCGATCCGGGCGGCGGAGCCGCGAAAAGGTGTTGCGGCGCATGACCTTGAGTGCCGAAAAAGACGCGGCAACGCAGAACGTTGAGCGCCCGTTGCCGGGCCCCGATGCGCAACCGCTGGCGCGGGCGGCCGAGGCCGCGCTCAATGCGCCGGCGGCGGGGCGAAACCTTAAGCTGCGGCCGCTCGCTTCGCTTCTGCCCTATATCGGCCGTTACCGCTGGCGGGCCCTGTCTGCGCTCGGCGCCTTGGTTCTCGCCGCGCTGACCACGCTGGTCGTGCCGATCGCCGTGCGCCGGATGATCGATTTCGGCTTCACCGCGCGCGGGCTGCAACTGATCGACAGTTATTTCCTGGTGATGATCGGGGTTGGCGCGGTGCTCGCACTCTCGAGCGCGCTTCGCTACTACCTCGTCACCACGCTCGGCGAGCGCATTGTCGCCGATCTGCGCGGCGACGTATTCGCCCATGTCACGTCGCTTTCGGCCGGGTTCTTCGACGAAGCACGAACCGGAGAAGTGATCTCGCGGCTGACCGCCGACACAACGCAGATAAAGGCGGCGGTCGGCTCGTCTGTCTCGGTCATGTTGCGCAATTTCGTTTTGTTCGTCGGCGCCAGCGCGATGATGGTGGTGACGAGCCCGCGGCTTTCGGCCTTCGTGCTGGCGGCGATCCCGATCATCGTGCTGCCGCTTTACGCCTTCGGCCGCGCCGTGCGCCGCCGCTCGCGCTTCGCGCAGGATACGTTGGCTGATGCTTCCGCTTATGCGGCCGAGTTGATCGGCGCGGTGCGTGTGCTGCAGGCCTTCACTAACGAGCGGCTCGGCATCGCGCGCTTTCGCGCCGCGGTCGATCGCGCCTTTACCGCTGCGCGGTCTTCGATCCGCGCGCGCGCCTTGCTGACCGGCATCGCGATCTTTCTTGTCTCCGCAAGCGTCGTCATCGTTCTCTGGGTGGGCGCGCAGGACGTGCTGGCGTCGAAGATTACGCCCGGCCGGCTCGGGCAGTTCATCCTTTACGCCGTCCTCGCGTCAGCCGCGCTTGGATCGCTCTCGGAAATCGGCGGCGAGATAGCGCAGGCATCCGGCGCGGCGGAGCGGCTGTTCGAGATTCTGGCGATCAAGCCGGCGATCACGCGGCCGGCGCGGCCGCTTGTGCTGCCGTCGCCAGCGCGCGGCGAACTCGCCTTCGCCGATGTCCGGTTCTCCTACCCGACACGTCCGACCGTATCGGCGCTCAACGGCGTGTCGTTTTCGGTCCGGCGGGGCGAGAAGGTGGCGATCGTCGGTCCTTCCGGCGCGGGCAAGAGCACGATCTTCCACCTGCTGCTGCGCTATTACGATCCGCTGGCCGGACGCGTCACCTTCGACAATGTGCGCTTGGCCGATCTCGATCCGGCCGATCTGCGCGGACGGATTGCGCTCGTGCCGCAGGACAGCGTGATGTTCGCTACTTCAGTGCGCGACAACATCCGCTTCGGCCGCCCCGATGCGTCCGACGCGGAGGTGGTGCGCGCCGTCGCGCATGCTCATGCGGATTCGTTCATCGCCGCCATGCCGATGGGCATGGATACGCCGGTCGGCGAGCGCGGCGTTACGCTCTCCGGCGGCCAGCGGCAGCGGATCGCGATCGCGCGCGCCATCCTGCGCGACGCGCCGCTTCTGCTGCTTGACGAAGCGACCTCCTCGCTCGACGCCGAAAGCGAGACGCAGGTCGCCGCCGCGCTCGCCGAATTGATGCGCGAGCGCACCACCGTCGTCATCGCCCATCGGCTGGCGACAGTATTATCTTGCGACCGCATCCTGGTGCTCGACCAGGGCCGCATCGTCGAGGAAGGCACGCACCAGACGCTCGCCGCCGCCGGCGGCCTCTATGCGCGGCTGGCGAAGCTGCAATTTCAGGGAGCCTGATTTCCCGGCGGCCGCCAGCTCATCCGGTGCACCGGGTTGCCGGAGATCGGATTGACGCCGGCGCCGGTGATGGAGAATCCCTGCCTGCGGTAAAAGCCGATCGCGCGCGCATTGTCGATATTGACGTCGAGATCGAGGCCCTGCGGCGAAATGCGTTTGGCTTCGTCGATCAGCGCGGCTCCGACGCCGGATCGCCATTGTTCCGGCGCGACCACCATCTGGTCGAGGTAGCGCGTCTTCGGATCGACGGTGACAAAGCCGATCATGCCGCTATCGCTGTCGGCGATCATGATTTCGCAGGCAGGTGCGAGCTCGTTGCGCCAGCGTTCGCGCCACCAATCGAGCCGTTCGGCAAAGTCGATTTGCGGATAGGCGGCCTGCCACGTGCGCAGCCACAAACCGATCGCGGCGGCCTCGTCGCGCGCATCGTAGCGGCGCAGGCGCATCCTATTTCTCCGTCAGCTTCAGCTCGATGCGGCGGTTGCGGCTATAGGCATCGTCGGTTGTACCGGAATCGATCGGCTGGAATTCGCCGAACCCGGCGGCGACCAGGCGCTGCGGCGGGACGCCCTTGGTGATCAGGTATTGCACGACCGAGATGGCGCGCTCGGCGCTCAGTTCCCAGTTCGATTTGAACGGCGAGTTGCCCGACAGCGGCCGCACGTCGGTGTGGCCGTCGACGCGCAGGACCCAGTTGATCTCCAATGGTATCTGCTTCTCCAGGTCGGTCAGCGCGGCGGCGAGCTTGTCGAGCTCGGCGCGGCCTTCCGGCCGCAGCACCGCCTGGCCGGAAT
>CAYVPC010000216.1:0-6155 GCA_964453555.1 uncultured Hyphomicrobiales bacterium
ACGGACCGATCGGCTCGTTCTTCCGCTACATCTGCGACAACGGCACCTACAAGGCTTATTACGACGATCTCGTAGACGGCAAGGACAACAAGATCAACCTGTCGCAGGTCGACCTCTCAATGGACGGCATCGAGCTCGAAGATCGCGAATTCATCGCCGCGATCAAGGGCAAGCGCGAGCCCAATTCCAGCCTGGCGCAGGTGCTGCCGTGCATGCGCGTGCTTGGCAAGCTCGAAGGCATTGTCGATCCGCAGCGCAAGGCGCACGCCTAGGCCGCGCGCCTTTTTCATTGTACGTTTTTGGTCGTATTCTTGGGCACGGAGCCGAACGATCGGCGTTTGGTTCCCGGGGGGCACGTTCGCGACGATGAGCTTTGTCGACCAAGAGGCTGGGGCGTCCGGGACCGCGCCCAGCCACGCCACCGGTTTGAAAGTCATCAATCTCGCGCTACAGGGCGGCGGCAGCCATGGCGCCTTCACGTGGGGGGTGCTGGATCGCCTGCTCGAGGAGGAGCGGCTGTCATTCGACGGCGTGAGCGGAACGAGCGCCGGCGCGGTCAATGCCGTGGTGCTGGCGGACGGCCTGGCGGCCGGCGGTCGCGAGGGAGCGAAGAACGCGCTGCGGGTTTACTGGCAAAAGGTGGCGGCGCTGACGTCCCGCGGCTTTTTTGCCCCCTCCGCATTCGATAAGGCCAGTCCGGATTTCGGCCTCGAACATTCGCCGGGCTATCTGTTCATGGAATCGCTGGCTTACTATGCCTCGCCCTATCAGGTGAACCCGTTCAATCTCAATCCGTTCAGGGACCTGCTCGCGGAGGCGATCGATTTCGAGCGCGTGCGTCGCCAAGCGGCTCTCAAGCTGTTCATTTGCGCCACCAACGTGGAAACCGCCAAGCTCAAGATTTTCGGCGGCAAAGATCTCCTGGTTGAGCACGTGCTCGCTTCGACATGCCTGCCCTTGATGATGCAGGCGGTCGAGGTCGACGGCGAATTTTATTGGGATGGCAGCTTCACCGCCAATCCGGCAATTTTTCCGCTGGTTTTCGAGTGCGAGGCGCCTGACATCCTGATGGTGCACATCACGCCGGCGGACCGGCCGGAGGTTCCGAAAACGTCGCCGGGGATCATGAACCGCATGCAGGAGATCAGCTTCAACAACTCGCTGATCCGGGAGATGCGGACGATCGCATATCTCACCAGGCTGATCGACGCCGGTAGGGTTCAGGGACCCAAACGCACGTTTGTCCATTTGATCGAGGCCGAGGACTTAATCAGGAAGCTGTCCTGGTCGAGCAGATTGAACGGGGACTGGAATTTTTTGATGCATCTTCATGAGTTGGGGCGTGCGCGCGCCGACAAATGGCTGGCGGCCAATTTCGATCGCGTCGGCATCAAATCGAGCGTCGATCTCGAAGAAAAATATTTTTGACACGTCTCGCTTGCGCGCCCGCCGTTTTTTCAGGCGCGCTTTACTTGATCGGCTGCGCGGCCTAGCTATCTTGGCGCTCACAGGGTGTCCGGGACGGGAAATGTCGGAACTTATTCTTGCGATTCACTCCGGTCCCCACGATTCCGTCGCCGCCCTGTTCGACGATTATGATTTGAAAGCGGCCGTTCAGCTCGAGCGTCTGACGCGGCGCAAGGGCGACGGCGGCAAGCATCCGGACGCCTGCATCGACGAAGTGCTGGCGATCGGCGGCGCCACCCGCGCCGACGTCGACGTCATCTCGATGTCGCGCACGCTTCTTGACACCAAATATTTTCGACGGCTGCGCGGCCTGCGCTGGCTGGAGGAAGCGGTGCTGCGGCGCAGCCGCGGCAAGACGCTGCAATACATGACGCACGAAATGCGCCGCTTCCGGTCCAGAAATATCGACGACCTGTTCGATTTCGCCGCATTCCGCCGCGACGGCGGCTTCCGCGCCGATACGCGCCTGCATTTCTCCAACCATCACGAAGCGCACGCTCTGCCGGCTCTGTTCTACAGCCGCTGGGATGACGCGCTCCTGGTCACCGCCGACGGCGGCGGCGATACGGTCAACTACAGTCACCGCAGCTTCAGGAACGGCGCAATCGAGACGATCTATGGCGGCGACGATCTATTGTTCACCGACAAGCCGGTCGACAGTCTCGGCCGCGCTTACAGCGCCGCCACGCTGGCGCTTGGATTTCGCATGGACCGTCACGAAGGCAAGCTCACCGGGCTTGCGGCGCTAGGCGAGCCGGTGCGTGCGGCCGAGATCGGCGGTTATTTCCGCGTGGACGGGAACGGGCGCGTGCATTCCACCTTCGCGGGCTTTTCGCACATGCGGCGTTACATGCGCAAACTGGCGAAGAGCACGAAGCGCGAGGATCTTGCTGCCTCGATCCAGCAGGTGCTCGAGGACACGATGCTGCACTCGGTTAAGACGTTGCTGGCGCGTTATCCGAGCCGGCGCCTAGGCGTCGCGGGCGGGGTGTTCGCCAATGTGCGATTGAACCGGCTCTTGGCTGAAGGCCTCGGGCTCGACGAGATGTTCGTTTTTCCGGCGATGGGTGACGAGGGGCTGCCGGTCGGCAGCGCGCTGATCTATCTGCTGGAACGCGACGGCCTCAAAACCTGGCTCGACCGGCGCCGCCCGCTCGGTCCGGTCTTTCTCGGCCGCGACTATACGCATGCGATTGATCCGGCGCTGGCGGCCCTGCCAGGCGTGCATCGCGTCGACGCCGCGCCGGCCGCCGAAGCCGCTCGCCGCCTGGTCAACGGCGAAATCGGTGCGATCTATACCGGCCGCATGGAATACGGCCCGCGCGCGCTCGGCGCGCGCTCGATCCTCGCCAATCCATCGCGCCGCGAGACCCACGATCTGCTCAACCAGCGTCTGGCGCGTACCGAGTTCATGCCGTTTGCGCCGGTGGTCGCAGCCGAACGTGCGGCCGAGGTGTTTGAGATCAATGCGGCGAATGTCCGCGCGTGCGAATACATGACCATCGCCTGCGGCGTGCGGCCGCAATGGCGCGGCCGCATTCCCGCCGTCGTGCATGTCGACGATTCGGCCCGCCCACAGATCATCCGGCGGCGGGACAATCCGCTCTACTACGACATCCTGCACGCCTTCGAGGCGGCGAGCGGGCTGCCGGTGCTGGTCAATACCAGCTTCAACATGCACGAGGAGCCGATCGTCAATTCGCCGGCCGAATGTGCCAAGGCATTGACCGACGGCCGCATCGATTTTGTCGTGACGAACCAGGCGGTCTACGTGCGGGCGCGGCCGATTGGTTAATCGGGTCTTAACCTCGCCACTCCTATGCTATGGCGTCGGTGATGCGGCGGGCGGCCCCGCTGTTGATTGATGTACAGGATGACCCGCCAGGTTCCCCTTTCGCCGGTTCGCGCGTCCGACGCGCGCTCGCCTTTCGTGCGGCTGCGCGAATTGCTGGCCGACATGCCGCACGGCAAGCCGGCCATCAGCATGGCGGTGGGTGAGCCGCAGCATCCGATTCCTCCTTTCGTTGGGCCGGTGATCGCCGCCCACGTCGAGGAGTTCGGCCGCTATCCGATGAACAAGGGCCTCGACGCTTTTGGCGAAGCCGTCGCCAAGTGGCTCAACCGCCGCTACGCGCTCGAGCGTCCGGTTGATCCGGCTTCCGAAGTACTGGTGCTCAACGGCACGCGCGAAGGGCTTTTTCTCGCCGCGCTCGCCGCCAAGAAATGGGTACAGCCGCGCGCCGGCCGTCCTGCCGTGCTCATTCCGAATCCGTTTTATGCGGCGTATGCCGCCGGCGCCATCGCGGCGGATTGCGAGCCGGTCTATTTGCCGGCGACCGCCGCGTCGGGCTTCCTGCCCGACCTCAGCGCGCTGAACGACGATCTGCTGGCGAGGACGGTCGCCTGCTATCTCGCTTCGCCGTCGAACCCGCAGGGCGCGGTGGCCGACCGCGCTTATCTTGCCAAGCTCGCCGGTCTGGCGCGCCGCCACGGCTTCCTTGTCTTCTGCGACGAATGTTACAGCGAAATCTATCATGAGCGGCCGCCGCCCGGCATGCTGGAAGCAGCCGCGCCCGATTTCGCCAACGCCGTGGTATTTCATTCGCTGTCGAAGCGGTCGAGCCTGCCCGGCCTGCGCGTCGGCTTTGCCGCCGGCGACCGCCGCTTCCTCAGCGCCTATCTCGAACTGCGCAACGTTGCCGCGCCGCAAGTGGCGATGCCGGCACAACGTGTCGCCATCGCCGCCTACAGCGACGAGACGCATGTCGAGGAGAACCGGCGGCTCTATCGCGAAAAATTCGATCTTGCCGATCAGATCGTCGGCGGCCGCTACGGTTACCGCCGCCCCGCCGGCGGATTTTTCCTGTGGCTCGACGTTTCCGATCAGGGCGGCAGCGAGGCGGCGACGCTTCTGTTGTGGCGCTATGCCGGCGTCCGCGTCGTGCCCGGCCGCTACCTCGCGCGCGATCAGGTCGACGGCAGCAATCCCGGCGCCGATTATATCCGCCTCGCGATGGTGCAGGACAAAGACACCACCGCCGAGGCGCTGCACCGCCTCGTCGCGGTGCTGGGCTAAAATACGATGTCGATGATCGACCGCAGCCTTGACGGCATGGCTTTCCGCTCCGGCCAGCTCGGCGCAATTTTGCGCCGGCGATTGCGCGAGCTCGGCGGGATTGCACTGGTCAGCCTCGCCATGATGGCGGCGCTCGCGCTCGCCACCTGGTCGGTAAACGATCCGTCGCTCAGCCACGCCACCGATGCACCGGTGCACAATCTGCTCGGCCGGCCGGGGGCGGTTGCCGCCGACCTGTTCATGCAATTGCTCGGCTTGGGTTCGCTGGCGCTGATCTTGCCGATCGCGGTGTGGGGGTATCGGCTGCTCGGGCACCGGCCGCTCAACCGCGAGCGATTGCGCTTGCTGCTCTGGGTGCTGGGCGCCGTGCTCGCGGCGGCATTCGCTTCCTGCCTGCCGCGCGCTGCGCATTGGCCGCTGCCATGCGGCCTCGGCGGCGTGGTCGGCGACGCCATGTTGCGCCTGCCGGCGACCCTGTTCGGCGTGCCGCTGGTTGGAACCTATCGCCTGGCCGTCGCGGTTGCGCTCGGCCTGGCGGCGCTCGTCGCTTTTGTCGGCGCTGCCGGCATTATCCTCAGCGGCGCCGATATCGACGAAGCCGACGACGACGATGATGGCGAATGGATTTCGCTCGGCCGGCTCATGCACTTTATCCTGAGTTTGCGCGCGCGGTTCGCCCGCATGTTCCGCCGCTCGCCGCGGACGAAAGCCGCACTGCGCGCCTCCGCAGCGCCGCGCCGTGTCGAGCCGCGCTTCGACGGCCGGCCGGATCGCCGCACCGCCGAAGAATCCGCCGATGAATTGACCGGCGCGCCGGCGGCGCGGGTCAAAAAGCCGCGCGCGCCGAAACTCCGCCGCTCGACCGGCGGCTACATCCTGCCGCCGCTCGAAGTGCTCACGCAGCCGAGCAGGATCGGCCGCTCCACGGTCAGCAGCGAAATGTTGCAGGAGAATGCCACCGCGCTTGAAAGCGTGCTGGCCGATTTCGGCGTGCGCGGCGAGATCATCAACGCGCGGCCGGGACCGGTCGTCACTTTGTACGAGCTGGAGCCGGCGCCGGGCATCAAATCGTCGCGCGTGATCAGCCTCGCCGACGATATCGCGCGTTCGATGAGCGCATTGTCCGCGCGCGTCGCCGTGGTGTCCGGCCGCAACGCAATCGGCATCGAATTACCGAACCCGACGCGCGAAAAAGTCTACCTGCGCGAATTGCTCGCCTCGGACGACTATGCCGAGTCCGCCGCGCGGCTGCCGCTGTGCCTCGGCAAGGCGATCGGCGGCGAAGCGGTGCTGGTCGATCTTTCCCGCATGCCGCATCTGCTCATCGCCGGCACCACCGGCTCGGGCAAGTCGGTCGCCATCAACACCATGATCCTGAGCCTCGTCTATCGGCTGCACCCGGATCAGTGCCGGCTGATCATGGTCGATCCCAAGATGCTCGAGCTCTCCGTCTACGACGGCATCCCGCATTTGCTCACGCCCGTCGTCACCGACCCGAAAAAAGCGGTGGTGGCGCTGAAATGGGCGGTGCGCGAGATGGAAGAACGCTACAAGAAAATGTCGAAGCTCGGCGTGCGCAACATCGACGGCTACAACGCGCGCGTCGCCGAGG
>CAYVPC010000217.1:0-6106 GCA_964453555.1 uncultured Hyphomicrobiales bacterium
GGCGGCCATTCGTCGCCGACATAGGCGACCGCGACGGTGAAGATCGGCGGCAGCAAAAGTCCCTGGACGAAGCGCCACAGCACGAGTTGCGGCACGCTTGAGGCCAGCGTCATGATCAGCGTCGGCACAACGATCGCGAACGCGGCCGCCGTAATCAGCCGCTTGCGGCCCAGCACATCGGCAAGCGCCCCGGTGAATGGCGCGGTAAGCGCGATCGCCCCCGTGGTGGCGGTCATCAGCGCGCTGATCTGGCCGGCGCCGACGCCGAAATCGTGCGACAATTCGGGCAGCAGCGCCTGCGGCGAGTAGAGATTGACGAACGCGGAAAAGCCTGCCGTGGCGATGGCAAGCGCGCGAAAATCGAAGGCCATTGCCGCATTATGGGCGAGGAGGGTACTGAAAGCACGCTTCAACGCCACGCGCGGAGTGACGGCCACCCTAGCGTTTCAACGTGCGAGCGGCAGGCTTAGAGTTGGCGGATGGAGCCGAAATCCCAGGTGCTGCCGCTCGGATTTTGCCCAACCCTGATCGTCGTGTCGTTGACGAAAGTGTAAGGGGGCACCGGCAGATTATACGGCGCCGGCACGCCTGAGAATACGCGGCCGGCGGCGTCGTATTTGGAGCCATGGCAGGGACAGAAATAGCCACCCGGCCAGCTGGCGACCGGAGTGCTGTCGCTCGGCTGCGGGTAGAATAACGGGATACAACCGAGGTGCGTGCAGATGCCGACCAGGATGCCGAATTCCGGCTTGATCGAACGCGTGGCGTTGGTCGCGTAGGGCGCCTGCTGGTCTTGCTGAGAACTCGGATCGGATAAAAGCCCTAGCAACTTGGGGTCGCTGAGCGACGTCACCGTCTCGGGCGTGCGGTGGAAAACGAAGATCGGCCGTTCGCGCCACCGAATGACGACCTGCTGGCCCGGCTCGATTTTGGAGATGTCGAGATCGACCGGGCCGCCGGCGGCAAGCGTCGAGGCGTCAGGGTTCATTTGGGCGACGAGCGGTACCAAAGTGGCGGCGGCACCGACCGCGGCGACCGTTCCGGTGGCGATATAGAGGAAGTCGCGGCGCGAAGGGTCTTCCGGGTGTTCAATGCCTGTCGCGGTCGTCGCACTGCTCGCCATAATCGCGCCTTTCGTCAGCCCGGTTTCCTCGCGCTTATATTGGCGCTGGGGCGCATCCGTCAATCAAGAGCCGCCAGTGCCGCCCTTGCCCGCGACAACGTGGCCTGTGGCGTCCCCGAAGCGTCGATCGGCGTCCAGTCAAGCGATCCGAGGTCGTAGGGTTCCTGTGCCAATGCTACCGCTGCGTTGGCGTCTGAGGCGTCGCCGGCGCGCGTGCCGACGCGCGCGAGCCGGATCTTCAGGTCGGCGGTGAGGAACAGGCCGTGCAAGGACGCCTTGGCGGATTTTGCCGATTCGGCGATCGCGGCGCGCTCGTTGGTCTTCGCGAAGACGGCATCGACGATGACCGAATGGCCGGCGATGAAAATGCGGCGCGCCCTGTCCGCAAGTGCGGCATAGACGCGGTCGTCGACCTCGCGGGTATAGGCGTTCGCCGGCAATTTCTCGGTCTCGCCAACGCCGAACAGCGCCTTGCGTTCGACGTCCGAGCGCACAATGACGGCGCCGGGCATTGGCGCCAGAGTCGGTGCAAGGTCGCGCGCGAGCTTACTCTTGCCGGTGCCGGAGAGGCCGCCAATTGCGACGAATTTCGGCGCCGCGGGTTTGATCGCTTGGGTGGCGAAATCGAAATAAGCGCGCGCGCTTTTGCCGATAGCCGTGCGCTCCAACGCATCCGCGCGCTCCATGCGCGCGGCGGTGACCTTGGCGCGTATCGCCGCGCGCAACGAGAGAAAGAACGGCAGCGCCTCCAGCGCGTCGAGGTCTTCGGATCGCCGCGTCTCGGTCAAATAGCGGTTCAGCACCGTATTCGCCTGCGCGGCGAGCCCGCGCTCCAGCAAATCCATCAGCAGGAAGGCGAGATCGTAGAGAACGTCGCCGGATGCGATCAGGTCGCTGAATTCGATGGCGTCGAACAGCACCGGCTTGCCGTCGATCAAGGCGATGTTGCCGAGGTGAAGATCGCCGTGGATGCGGCGCACGAAACCGTGGCGGCCGCGTTCGCGCAGGAGTGGCAAAAGCTTCTCGTAGGCCGCACGGCTTGCGTGTGACAGCGCGGCGGCGTTGCCGGGCGAAAAGATGTCGGGATGCCGCCGGAACGCTTCGGTATGCTCGTCGATGTAGGTGCCGATCGCCGCGATCCATTTTTGCGCGTCGACCGGGCCCGCCTTGGCGTGCGCAGCCGCCACGGCGCGGCCGAGTGCATCCGCCAACGCTTCATCGACTTTGCCCGCAAGGTGATCGAGCGTGCGCGTCTCGTCGAAGCGGCGCATATCGACGGCCCATTCAATCGTTTCGCCCGAGCCGCCGATGGCGAGCCGGCCGCCGCTTTCGCGGGTAATCGGCACGACGCCGCGATAAATCTGCGGCGCGTAAGACGCATTGACCGCAAGCTCGGACTCGCACGCCGCCTTCCGGTTGGCGAGGGTCGAATAATCGAGAAAGGGAAAGCGCACCGCGCGTTTGACCTTGAGGGCGCGTTCGCCGGCAAGAAATACCGAAGCCGCATGGGTGTCGATCCGCCGTACCCTAGCCCCGCCATGGGTCGCCGGATCGGCGAGGAACGCGAACACCTCGTCCTGGCTATTCATCTTGAGCCTCATGCAGCCAAAGCCCTGTGGCCCTGTGCCGTCGGAAGCGCCGGCCGAAAGGGACTGGACTATCGGACCCGGTCGCGGCAAGCACAGTTTACAACGCTCGGCGCGCCGAATCGGCTGCGCTTGTCCCTCCGGGAATCCACCCATGCGCGGGAAGGCCAATATCCGCACTGCCGCCGAGGTTCTCGTCGATCAGTTGCGCATGCACGGTACGCGGCACGTGTTCTGCGTGCCGGGCGAAAGCTACCTCGCGGTGCTCGATGCGTTCCACGACAGCGACCTCTCCGTGACCGTATGCCGGCAGGAGGGCGGGGCGGCGATGATGGCGGAAGCGGTCGGCAAGGCCACCGGCCGTCCGGGTATTTGCTTCGTCACCCGCGGGCCGGGCGCTACGAATGCTTCCCCGGGCATCCATATCGCCCGCCAGGATTCGACACCGCTCATCGTGTTCGTCGGCCAGGTCGCTCGCGACATGCGCGATCGCGAGGCCTTTCAGGAGCTCGATTACCGCGCGGTGTTTGGCTCGATGACCAAATGGGCAACCGAGATCGACGATCCGGCACGCGTGCCCGAGATCGTCGCGCGTGCGTTCCACACCGCCGCCAACGGCCGGCCGGGACCTGTAGTCATCAGCCTGCCCGAGGATATGCTCAGTGAGCGCGTCGTGGTCGAGGACGCGCCGCCCTACACGCCAGTCGAGACTTCGCCGGGCGCGGTCGAGATGACGAAATTCGCTCAGCTCCTCGGTGCCGCGCGCGCGCCGATGTTCATCCTCGGCGGCAGCCGCTGGTCGCAGGAAGCCTCGGACCGGATCGCCCGCTTCGCGCTAAAATATGCGGTGCCGGTCTGCACTACGTTTCGCCGCCTGCATCTCTTCGATGCATTGCATCCGTGCTATGCCGGCGATCTCGGCATCGGCCCGAATCCGAAATTGGTCGAGCGGATCAAATCGTCCGATTTGGTCGTTTTGATCGGCGGGCGTTTGGGCGAATTGCCATCACAAAGCTATACGCTTCTCGCCATTCCGCGCCCGCAGATGAATTTCGTGCACGCGCATCCTGGAGCGGAAGAGCTTGGCCGGGTGTACAGCGCGCATCTGCCGATCCATGCGACACCGACCGCATTTGCCGCCGGACTCGATCATCTCGAACTGGCGAGCGGCCGGCGCGGGCAAAGCGAGGAGGCGCACGCCGATTATCTCGCCTGGACGGAAAAGCCGACCGAGCAGCCGAGCGCCCTCAATCTCGGCGCGGTGATGGTGTGGCTGCGCGAGAATCTTCCGGCCGACGCCATCGTGTGCAACGGCGCCGGCAACTATGCCGCCTGGATTCACCGCTTCTTCCGCTTCCGCCGGTTCGGCCAGCATGTCGCGCCGACCTCGGGCTCGATGGGTTACGGCGTCCCGGCGGCGGTCGCCATGAAGCGCCTTCATCCCGAGCGTCTGGTGGTCTGCATTGCCGGCGACGGCGATTTCCTGATGAACGGGCAGGAATTTGCAACCGCCGTGCAATACGGTCTCCCGCTGGTCGTCCTGATAGCCGACAACGGCATCTACGGAACTATCCGGATGCACCAGGAGCGCGATTATCCCGGCCGCATCACCGCGACCGATTTGCGCAATCCAGATTTTGTCGCCTATGCGCGCGCCTTTGGCGGGTTCGGGGCGAGCGTTGAGCGCACGGCCGACTTTCCCGCCGCGTTTAAGGACGCGGTAGCGTCCGGCAAACCGGCGATTATCCGGCTCGCTATTGATCCAGAGGCGATTACCCCCGTCACCACGCTTGCCAAGATCCGCGCCAAATCGCTTGCCGAAAAGCGCGAGTGAACGTACGGCTGAATCACGGTTCATCCATTGCTATAGTGTGCGCGATTCTCTCGCGATCCGGTCCATGCCCTATCGCCGCACAGACAATGTCGCCCGCCGGCTGGCTGCGCGCCACGACGCCATCGTCGATGCGGCGCGCCAGATTGCGCGGGAAGGCGGCATGGCGGCGGTGCAGATCGTGCCTGTGGCCTCGCGCGCTGGCATCGCCGCGGGCACCGTCTATCGTTACTTCCCGGCCAAGACCGATCTGGTCGCGGCGCTCTTGACCGAGATGGCCGAGCGCGAGATCGGCACGCTCCGCCGCGCTGCCGCCGGCGCGCCCGGTCCGCTCTCCGCTTTGTCGGCAGCGATTATGGCTTTCGCTATGCGGGCGCTGCGCGAGCGCCGGCTGAGCCTCGCGGCCATGGCCGAACCGGTCGACGCCGAACTTGACGGCGCGCGGCTCGCCTTCCGCCGATCGCTGGCGAATGAATTTGCCACGCAGATCGCGGCGGCGGTGGCGGCGGGCCGCTTGCCGGAGCAGGACGCGGCGCTCGCCGCCGCCGCGCTCATCGGCCTGCTGGTCGAAGGGCTGATCGGCCCGCTCGCGCCCGATGCGGCCGGCCGCGAGCGCGAAATCGTGCAATCGCTGACATTGACCGCGCTGCGCGCGCTCGGAGTTGCCGATGCGCGCGCGCGGGGTTTGGTCGTGCAGACGGCCGTACCGGCCGTGTCTTAGGAGCCCGATCCGGAAATCACTTCGCCGAAC
This sequence comes from uncultured Hyphomicrobiales bacterium, assembly GCA_964453555.1. Lineage (GTDB taxonomy): Bacteria > Pseudomonadota > Alphaproteobacteria > Rhizobiales > Xanthobacteraceae > BOG-931. Next base: position 5,292 of record CAYVPC010000217.1, read on the forward strand.
AGCTTCCAGGTTTCGCCCTCGAATTTTTGCAATTGCATCTGCTTGAACGGGGCGAAATCGGTGGCGCTCGTCGACACAACGATGCCGGGCAGCGCCATCGGCAGTTTCAGATCGTGAATGCTGGCCGCCTGTTTCATGACGTTGTCGCGGGTGAGATTGTCTCCGGCCGCCTTGAGTACATGCACCAAAGTCTCCGCGGCCGAGTACCCGTAAACGTTGTTCACGTCGGCGAGGCTGCCGCCCGAGTAATATTTCTTCATGAACTCCAGCCACCCCTTATATTCCGCCGAGTCTTGCCACTGCGGGTCGTTAGGATCCTTGAGATAGCCGCCCGTGATGATGCCCTGAGCCTTGTCAAAGCCGGCAGGCTTCATCACCGATCCGACCGACGCCGAAACGTTGGTGATAAAGAAATTCGGTTTCCAGCCGATGTCAGCAACCTTGCGGATGGCCTGGGCGGCGAACTTTGGAATTGCCGCCACCAAAAGCGTATCGGCGCCGCTTCCCTGCAGCGAAACGATTTGCGAGTCGATGGTCGGATCGGTGGTCTCATAGGTATTGCTGGCCACGATCATCTTGTCGGCTTTGTCGCCTAATCCCTCGCGCAGGCCGGTGAGGTAGTCTTTGCCGAAGTCGTCGTTCTGGTAGACGATTGCGATCTTGGCGTTCGGCAGATTCTTCAGAATGTAGCGGCCGTAGATGCGCGCCTCGATGCGGTAGCTCGGCTGCCAGCCCATGGTCCACGGGAACTTCTTCGGGTCGTTCCATTTGTCGGCGCCGGTGGCGACGAACAGTTGCGGCACCTTGTTGTCGTT
>CAYVPC010000218.1:0-6101 GCA_964453555.1 uncultured Hyphomicrobiales bacterium
CGCTCGAAGGCTACGAGCCGCATCCGCACATCAAGGCCGCCGTGGCGGTGTGAGAATGGACGTCGTTCTCGTCGCCGCGATTGCCGAGGATGGCGTGATCGGCCGCGGCAATTCCCTGCCGTGGCGGCTCAAGTCCGACATGGCGCATTTTCGTGCGCAGACGATGGGCAGGCCAGTCATCGTCGGGCGCAAGACCTATCTGTCGATGGGCAAGCCGCTTGCCGGCCGTACGACGATTGTCGTGAGCCGCGACCGCGCCTTTGCCGCGCCGGGTATCGTCGTTGCGCCGAGCCTCGATACGGCGCTGGCTACTGCGCATGGCGATGCGCTGCGGCGAGGCGTCGGCGCGATTGTCGTTGCCGGCGGGGCTGACATCTACACGCAGGTGATGCCGCGGGCGTCGCGTCTCGACATCACCTACGTGCACAAGCGGGTGGACGGCGATACGCGCTTCCCGGCCATCGATCCGGCCTTATGGCGCGAAACCGCCCGCAATGAACATGAGGCGGCGGCCGGGGACGATGCTTCCTTTGCCTTCGCCGTCTACGAGCGTCGTGCCGGGCTCGACGGCCGCCAAAGCGTCACTACGTAGAGCGCGTGACTGAACGGGTGAAAAGCGCGGCATAGCTGTGCGTTGTAAGGGGCGGAGCGTTCCCCTATAAACCCCCCAGCCAGCCGCCAGGACCAGGGCGGCGCCAGGAGAGATTTGATGCCGTGGAGCAATCAATCTGGCGGCGGGCCGTGGGGCTCGGGCTCGCGCGGCCCCTGGGGCTCCGGGCCGCAGCCTCCCGGCGGGTCGCGCCCGCCCGACCTGGAGGAATTCTTGCGCCGCAGCCAGGACCGGCTGCGCAGCGTATTGCCCGGCAATCTCGGCGGGCGCGGCATCGCGCTGATCGCGCTGGCGGCCATCGCCTTATGGGGATTTTCCGGCTTTTTTCGCGTCGAGCCCGATGAGTTGGGCGTCGTGCTGCGATTCGGCAAATTCGTGCGCGAAGTGCAGCCGGGATTGAATTACCACCTGCCCTACCCGATCGAGACCGCGCTTACGCCGCCGGCGCTGCGCGTCAACAAGACCGACGTCGGCATGCGCGCGGTCGAGGATCTGCGGCGCGGCACTTCGGTGCGCGAGTTGCCGGAGGAAAGCCTGATGCTCACCGGCGACGAGAACATCGTCGACGTGGATTTCTCGGTGTTGTGGCGCGTCAAGCCGAGCCAGGTCGGCAACTACCTCTTCAACGTGCAAAATCCCGAGGGCACCGTAAAGGCCGTGGCCGAGAGCGCCATGCGCGAAATAATCGGGCGTTCGAACATTCAACCGATCCTGACCGGAGCGCGCCAGACCATCGAAGTCGCGGTGCAGGACCTGATGCAAAAGACGCTCGACGAGTACGGCGCCGGCATTCTGATTCAGCAGGTGCAGTTGCAGAAGGTCGACCCGCCCACCCAGGTCATCGATTCATTCCGCGACGTGCAAGCGGCACGTTCCGATCTCGAGCGCGCGCAGAATGAGGCGCAGACCTACGCCAACCGCGTCGTGCCCGAGGCGCGCGGCCGCGCTGCCAAGATCACCCAGGACGCGGAAGCCTATCGCGAGCAGACCGTCGCCGAAGCCAAGGGCGAAACCTCGCGCTTCCTGCAAATCTACGAGCAATACAAGAAAGCGCCCGCCGTGACCCGCGAGCGCATGTATCTGGAAACAATGGAGCGCATCCTCGGCGCCAATAGCAAGACCATCATCGATACCGGTCAGGCTGGGCCGGGGGTCGTGCCTTATCTGCCGCTCAACGATCTGGCGCCGCCGCGTCAGCCGCGGCCTTCCGGCACGACGGGAGGCACTCAATGAGGCTGAGCCTCGCCGGCGGCGTGATCGCCGTTGTGCTGATCGTCGTCATCATTGTCGGCTACAGCACCTTGTTTACCGTCAACCAGACGCAGCAGGCGCTGGTGGTGCGGCTCGGCAAGCCGGTGCGCGTCATCACCGACCCCGGCCTCAACGCCAAAGTGCCGTTCATCGACAGCGTCATCTACATCGACAAACGCATCCTCAACATCGAACAGCCGGCGCAAGAGGTCATTGCCTCGAGCGGCGACAATACGAGCGCCGGCGCCGGCCAGGCCGGCGAGCGGCTCGTGGTCGATGCGTTTGCGCGCTACCGGATCATTGATCCCCTGAAGTTCTATCAGACGGTCGGTCCTGCCGGCGCCGATTCGCAGCTCGCGATCCTGCTCAACTCGGCGCTGCGCCGCGTGCTTGGCGGCGCTACCCTCGCGGACGTAGTTCGCAACAAACGCGCAGAGCTCAGCGCGCTGATGCGCGATCAGCTCGATCATGATGCGCGGCCGTTCGGCATTCAAGTCGTCGACGTGCGCATCCGCCGCGCCGATCTGCCGGAGCAGAACAGCCAGGCGGTTTATCAGCGCATGCAGACTGAGCGTCAGCGCGAGGCGGCAGAATTTCGCGCCCAGGGCAGCCAGAAGAGCCAGGAGATTCGCGCCAAAGCCGACCGCGACGTGACCGTGCTGCTGGCGGAGGCAACCTCTCACGCCGAGCAGATACGCGGCGAAGGCGACAGCGAGAGGAACCGCATCTTTGCCGACGCTTATACCCGCGATCCGGACTTCTTTGCTTTCTATCGCTCCATGCAAGCCTATGATAAGAGCATGCAGCGCGGTGACACCCACATGGTGCTCAAGCCCGATTCGGATTTCTTCCGCTTTTTTTCCGATCCGTCCGGGCAATTGCCGCCGGACGCGCAACCCGCGCCTATTCCGTCGACCGCGCCCAAGCCGCCCGGATCAAAATAGCCGTTTATGTCCGACTTGCTTGCGGCGATCGGTCTCTGCTTCGCGATCGAGGGCATCCTTTTTGCGGCCATCCCGCTCGGCGTGAAGCGCGCCATGACCGCGGCTCTGCCTATTCCGGACGGCCGGCTCCGCCTCGCCGGCGTCGTTTCGGCGCTGGTCGGCGTCGGCATCGTCTGGCTGGTCCGCCGCTAGCTGCCGTTGTCATCTTGAGCTAACCCGGCGGAGTCGCTTTTCCGCCCCAATCGCGTCCCTAATTGCCGGCGCCGTTGTGGCCTTGCGTCCGGAGGCAGACGAGGCCACCTTTCCGTCTCCGATCCTCCAGGAACACAGGCCCCTCCCATGTCTCGCCCTCTCCCACGTTTCGTACGGCACGGCTCGGCGATCGTCGCGCTGGCGGCGGCGTTCATCCTTGCGCCGGCCTGGACTGCCGCGGCGCGTGGACCCGAAAATATTGCGGACGTCGCCGAACAGGTCATCGACGCCGTCGTCAACATTTCGACTTCGCAGAAAGTGGATACCAAGCTCGGCAATATGCCGGACCTGCCGCCCGGTTCGCCGATGGAGGAGTTTTTCGAAGAGTTCTTCAAGAACCGGCGCGGCCAGGGTGACCCGGATCACCAGTCCCATCGCGTCACTTCGCTCGGTTCCGGTTTCATCATCGATCCGTCCGGCCTCGTCGTTACGAACAACCACGTCATTGGCGACGCCGACGAGATCAGCGTAAAGCTCAACGACGGCACCGAACTTCCGGCCGAGCTGGTCGGCAGGGATTCGAAGATCGATCTGGCGTTGCTGCGGGTGCACTACGACAAGCCGCTAAAGGCCGTGAAGTTCGGCGATTCCGACAAGCTGCGGCTCGGCGAATGGGTGATCGCGATCGGCAACCCATTCAGCCTCGGCGGCACCGTAACGGCCGGCATTGTTTCGGCGCGCAACCGCGATATCAAATCGGGACCGTACGACAACTACATCCAGACCGACGCCGCCATCAATCGCGGCAACTCCGGCGGGCCGCTGTTCAACCTCAACGGCGAAGTCGTCGGCATCAACACCGCGATCATTTCGCCTTCGGGAGGCTCGATCGGCATCGGCTTTGCCTTGCCGTCGAATTCGGCAGTCGCCGTCATCGATCAGCTTCGCCAGTTCGGCGAGATGCGGCGCGGCTGGCTGGGCGTGCGCATCCAGGAAGTCACGCCTGACATCGCCGAGAGCTTGAGCATCAAGCCGCCGCGCGGCGCACTGGTCGCCGCCGTCGATGAGCGCGGGCCGGCGAAGCCTGCCGGCATCCAGCCGGGTGACGTAGTCGTCAAGTTCGACGGCCGCGATATCAAGGAAATGCACGATCTGCCGCGTGTTGTCGCCGACACGCCGGTCGGCAAGGAGGTTGAGGTCGTCGTCATCCGCAAGGGCAAGGAAGAAACGCATACGGTGAAAGTCGGCCGACTGGAGGATACGGATAAATTGGCGGCGGCCACTCCCGGCAAAGATGCCGCGCCGGCGCAGAAGCCGGTCGTGCAGAAAACGCTCGGGCTCGAACTGTCCACGCTGTCCGACGACCTGCGCAAGAAGTTCAAAGTGCGCGACAACGTCAAGGGCGTGCTTGTCACCGGCGTCGATCCGAGCGTGGCGCAGGCGGCCGCCGACAAGCGGCTGTCGCCCGGCGACGTCATCGTCGAAGTGCAGTATCAGAGCGTCGGCAACCCGGCCGATCTGCAGAGCCGGATCGATCAGCTCAAGACCCAGGGCAAGAAGGTGGCGATGCTGCTCGTTTCCAACGCCGACGGCGATACCCGCTTCGTCGCATTGAATCTGCAGTAGGCGGCTGGCAAGCGGGCGGCGGTGTCCGAGCGAATAGCTCCGATGCGCGAATGAGTGTAGCGCGCCCGCGCAAGCGGCGGCATAGTGCGCCGCTTCGAAAACGCACCAAAGGCTTTACGCAGTGAGTCAGGCAGTTATCGGCCGGCAAAAGGCCAGCACTATTTTGTTCATCATTCTTTGCGTCATCAGCCTTTGCCACTTCGTCAATGATCTGGCGCAGTCGCTGCTGCCCGCGATTTATCCGATCGTCAAAACCAAATTCAGTCTCGACTTCGGACAGATCGGCATGTTGACCCTTGTTTCCCAAGGCATCGCGTCGCTGCTGCAACCGGTTGTCGGGCTTTATACCGACCGCAAGCAGCAGCCTTATTCCTTGGCGTTCGGCATGGGTTGCACGCTGCTGGGACTGCTGGTGTTTGCTTTCGCGCCGAATTTTGCCGTCCTGCTCGTCGGCGCCGCAATTCTCGGTCTGGGCTCGGCAATCTTTCATCCCGAATCGTCGCGCCTGGCCCGCTTTGTTTCCGGCGGCGCCCACGGCTTCGCACAATCGCTCTTTCAGGTCGGCGGCAATTTTGGCGGCTCTTTTGGTCCGTTACTGGCGGCCTTTTTCATTCTGCCGCGCGGCCAGGAAAGCCTGGCCTGGTTTGCGCTGGTGGCGCTCGGCGGCATGAGCATCCTTACCGTCGTGGGGCGCTGGTACAAAAACAACTATCACGCCCATCAGGCGCCGCATCGGGCGTCGGCTGCACGCGCCGGCTTGCCGCCGAGGCAGGTCCGGCGCGCGCTTGCCGTTCTGATTGCGCTCATGTTCTCGAAGTTTTTTTATCTGGCCAGCATAACCAGCTACTACATTTTTTATCTGATGCACCGCTTCCAGCTACCGACCGAGCGGGCGCAGATTTATCTGTTTGTATTTCTGGCCGCGTCGGCCGCCGGGACTTTCTTTGGCGGTCCGATCGGCGACCGAATTGGCCGCAAGACCGTGATCTGGGTTTCCATCCTCGGCGTTCTGCCGTTCACGCTGGCGCTTCCCTATGTTGGATTAACGGCGACGATCGCACTCACAATCGTGATCGGGCTCGTCCTGTCCTCGGCATTTTCGGCGATGGTCGTCTACGCACAAGAATTGATGCCCGGCCGGGTCGGCATGGTTTCAGGCCTGTTTTTCGGGCTGGCATTCGGAATGGCGGCGATCGGCGCGGCGGTACTGGGCAAGGTGGCGGATTGGACCAGCATCGAGTTCGTCTATCACGTCTGTGCTTTCCTGCCGGCGATCGGCCTGCTGGCGGCGTTCCTGCCGAACGTGGAAGCGGAGCGCCTGCCGGGAACAATCGCCTGAGCCTACAATCGCTGTAGCCTGCCCGAGGCGGCTCTTTTTTCGTCAACCTTTTGCGCCTATATTCGGCGTGCCGGCGCAAGCCGGCTATGGTGATAAATGGCCGTCGTAATAAACCTTTCGGACCCGGGGGCGGTACCCG
>CAYVPC010000219.1:0-6071 GCA_964453555.1 uncultured Hyphomicrobiales bacterium
CGGGAACGGTGTCGAGCAGAACGCCGCCGGCGGTACGGATAAGGCTCAGCACCCATGACAAAATTACGATCATGCCAATAAGACCGACCACTGGATCCATGAAGGTCCAGCCGAACGCCCAGGCGAGCGAGAGGCCGGCAATTGTCAGTACCGAAGTCAGCGCGTCGGCCAGCACGTGCACATAAGCGGCACGATAGTTGGAATCGTGCGCATGTACGGCATGATCATGAGCGTCGTGCCTGTGGTTATGACCGTTCCCGGAATGACCGTGATCGTGCGTCTCGCGCAGCAGCCACGCGCTGGCCAAATTGACACACAAGCCGAGTACGGCGATCGGGATCGCCTCGCGGAAATGGATCGCCACCGGCTGCAAGAGGCGCAGCACGGCCTCGTAACCGATTCCAAGCGCGATCATGCCAAGGATGATCGCGCTCGCGAATGCCGCCAGCTCGCCGAATTTACCGGTGCCGAGCGAAAAACGCGCATCCTGGGCGTGCCGACGCGCGAACAGATAAGCGAGTCCGGCAATCGCCAGCGCGGCGACATGGGTGCCCATGTGCCAGCCGTCAGCGACGAGTGCCAGCGAGCCGAACATCAGGCCGCCGACAATTTCGACGACCATCATAACCGCCGTGAGCGCCACCACGCTCCAGGTGCGCCGCTCGTGCTCGCCGTGATGCTCGCCGAGAAAGGCGTGGCCGTGTGTCCACGGCGTGACGGAATGCGAATGCATCGGGCACCTCGCTTCGGACTACCACCGCAAAAATATAATCAAACGGCACGTTATGCTATTACCGGCACGGCGGGGCCTACTGGCACTCCGACACCCACTGGCCTTCGAGAATATCCTGCGAGTCGATCATCGTCTTGCCGGACACCGCCGCCCGCGTCCGTATCGTCGCCGTATAGCGGCGCGGGCCGTCGAAGATAAATTCGGCGGTTTGCTCCATGTCGGTCTGGCCCCGGCAGGTCAGCCGCCAGACCAGCTTATGACCGTTCAAACTGCGCTCGGCGGGCGTGCAACTGGAATTCGCCGCGGTTTCCGGCGGCGCGAACGCCGCCGCCACGTCCCGCGCCTCATCGGCGGTGATGCAGCGCGAACTCTCATGGGGCGGCCCCAAGACGCCGCCGGTCTCGGTGCGGCTGACGATTCGCCAGAGGCCGGGCGCGATGCCGCCGGCAAACGCGGCCGTCGCGGCCAGCGTAAGAGCGGCGGCAAACATGGTCACACGGATTGATCCGGTCATCTCACCTCATGGCGGTGGTACTGAAATTCGCCATTCGGGGCGATTCACGTTAACCCCCCGGTAACCATATACCCGGCACATTTTGCCGGGGAGGCAATACCGTTTTCCACCGCAGCCTCGGGGGCAGCCTTGGACGCGAGCGCGGCTCCTCTCTTACGTGCCGGTGGCCCTCCTGCCGCCGCGCATAGCTTCGAAGCACGTGACCGTAACCGACGGGGCCGATCAACCGGCATGACCGACGCGACCTCTGCGCAGAGCAGCGACGGATCGTCGACGCTGTCGCGGCTCGCCGATCTCGGCACCATGCTGCGGCGCAGCGACATCTCACTGGCGATCGGCATGATGGCCATCCTTGTGGTGCTCATTCTGCCGCTGCCGCCGCTGTTACTCGATTTCTCGCTCGCTATCTCGATCACTTTCGCGGTGCTGATTCTCATGACGGCGCTGTTCATTCAGGCGCCGCTCGAATTCTCCGCGTTCCCGACCGTGCTTTTGATCGCCACAATGCTGCGGCTTGCGCTCAATCTCGCCTCGACGCGGCTCATTCTGGCGCATGGCCACGAAGGCGCGAACGCCGCCGGTCATGTCATCGAAGCGTTCGGCCGCTTCGTCATGGGCGGCAACTTCGTCATCGGCATCATCGTGTTCACGATCCTGGTGATCGTCAACTTTGTGGTCATCACCAAGGGCTCTGGCCGCATCGCGGAAGTGGCCGCGCGCTTCCACCTCGATGCGATGCCCGGCAAGCAGATGGCGATCGACGCCGACTTGTCGGCCGGCCTGATCGACGAGAAGGACGCACGGCGGCGGCGCAAGAACCTGGAAGACGAATCCGGATTCTTCGGCGCGATGGACGGCGCCTCGAAATTCGTGCGCGGCGACGCCATCGCCGGCTTGTTGGTTGTGCTGATCAACGTCATCGGCGGCATGGTCATCGGCATCATGCAGCAAGGCCTCACCTTTGCCGAAGCCGCCCATGCCTACACCGTGCTCACCGTCGGCGACGGCCTGGTGACACAGGTGCCGGCCTTGATCGTATCGATCGCCGCCGGCCTTCTGGTGTCGAAGGCGGGCGTCGCGGGCGCCGCCGACAAGGCTCTCCTCAGTCAGTTCTCCGGCTATCCCAAGGCACTCGGCATGTCAGGGGCGGTTATGCTGGTGATGGCATTGCTGCCGGGGATTCCGCTGCTGCCGTTCTTGGCGCTCGGCGGCGGCACCGCGGCGCTGGCTTACGTCATTGACCGCCGCAACAAACAGACGGCCACCGCCGAGGCGAAAAAGGCAGACGCCGCCAAACCCGCGCCGGCCGAAGAGCCGATGTCGGCGACGCTGAAAATGGACGACCTTAAGATCGAGCTCGGCTATGCGCTGTTGCCGCTGGTCAACGCCCCCGACGGCGGCGACCGCCTCACCGAGCAGATCAAGGCGCTGCGCCGCGCGCTGGCCACCGAAATGGGCTTCGTCATGCCGGCGGTACGCATCCTCGACAATGTCCAGCTCGACGCCAACACCTACGTAATCAAGATCAAGGAAGTCGAATCCGGCACCGGCAACGTTTGGCACGGCCAGTACATGGTCATGGACCCCGGCGGAGCGCAGGTAACGCTGCCGGGCATGCACACCACGGAGCCCACCTTCGGACTGCCCGCCACCTGGATTGAAAGCTCGCTCAAGGAAGAGGCGACGGTGAAAGGATACACCGTAGTCGATGCGGCGACCGTGCTCGCCACGCACCTTACCGAGCTGATCAAAGGCAATATGTCGGAACTTCTCTCCTACGGCGAGGTGCAGAAACTGCTCAAGGAGCTGCCGAAGGAACAGGGCGAGTTAATCAAGGACATCGTGCCAGCGCAGATCACGATCTCCGGCATCCAGCGCACGTTGCAGATCTTGCTGGCGGAGCGCGTATCGATCCGCGATCTCGCGACCATTCTCGAAGGCATCGCCGACGGGCTGCCAGGGACGCGCAATCCGGCGATGCTCGCCGAGCACGTGCGGGCGCGGCTGTCGCGCCAACTGTGCGCCCAGCACACCAGCGCGGCCGGCTACCTGCCGATCATCGCGCTCACCGCCAAATGGGAACAGGCTTTTGCCGAGTCGATCGTCGGCCAGGGCGACGATCGCAATCTCGCCATGCAGCCCTCGAAGCTGACTGAATTTATCAATCTGGTGCGGGAAAAATTTGAGCAGGCGGCCCGCGACGGCGAGGCGCCGGTGCTGGTTACTTCACCCGCCATCCGGCCGTTCGTGCGTGGCATTGTCGAGCGCTTTCGCTCGCAAACGAGCGTCCTCGCGCAGATGGAAATCCACCCGCGCACGCGGCTAAAAACCATCGCCAGCATTTGAGGGTTGCCGCATCCGGAGCGGCAGCGCCGCGGAGCACGGCCGGATTCACTTTTATTACCTGTGGTTACGAGGCGCCAAGCCTTCCGGCGGCCGGGAACAAGTTGTCGTTTCACTCGTTATCACGGTTGATCAAGGTTCAGTGAAAGCGCGTATCAAAGGCAATCGCTCGCACATAGCTCAGTGAGCCGGCGACAATGAAGTCTGAGGACGCCATGAACCATTCCATGTATAGCGCGGACCGCCGCACGCATTTGAAGATTGTGGTCGTTGGCCTTCTATGCGCCATAGCAGTCGCGGCTGTGGGTATTTTCGCCCGGGTCAGCGATGTGGATCTGGGCACGGCCCCGCTGGTCAAGGCCGGGCAACCGACTACCATGAGCGGCACGCCGCCGGCGGTTCGCTAAATCAATCAGTTCAGTGTTGCTAAGTTTTCGGCGTTACAGGTTTGGGCGGCGACGGCGGCAACGATTCCACGGCCTTGCCGGTAAAGAGCACCGGTCCGGTTGGCGCACCGCTCTTTGAACCGCCGGCCGGCTCAAGCGACACGGCATAACTCGCACCCCGCAGCGTATCGACATCGAAACTTGCCGGCAGCGCACGCTGGGTGAATTCGTCGGCGCCGACGAGACCGAGCGAGCGCGGCGCACCGACGCGGCTCGATATAAGCCACAATTCGTAGCTCTTGCCTGCTTCCAGCGTCGCCGAAACCCGGCGGACATACAAAGTCCGGTTCTGGGTATCCACCGTCAGCAGGAACGCCGGGGCGGTTGGCTCTCGCTGCAGCACAGCGACCAACCGGTCCTGCTGCATGCGCGCCGGATCTTCCGAGCGCGCCACTATAGCGCCGGCCGGCCGCATTTGCGGCGGAATGAGATTGGGCGCGGACTGCCATACCGCAACGTAGACCGCGAGCAAGGCGGCGATCGCGCCGAATGCGACGGTCAACCGCCGCCATCGCCGCACGCGTCCCGCTAGATAGATGACGTCAGCGCTGCGTTCGACCTGCTTCGGCTCCGCCGCTGGCGGCGTTGGCGCCGGCGCGTCGGCCGCAGTCGTCGTCACCGCCGGCAAGTCGGCGTCCTGTCCCAAAACCCCGAAATCGGCGGCCAATGCAGCGGCCGTCAACGGGCTGTCGAGGTCGCGCGGCAGCGAAAAATCCGGCTCCGGCGCGGCCGTAGGCGCGATATCATTGGCATTAGCGGTAGCGGCAACGTCGTCCTTGATCTTCTCCCATAGCTCGGGCGGCGGCTCGACCGCTTCCACCATCACGTTGAGTTCGCCGAGCCGGCGCTCCCACTGGCGCACGGCCGCTTCGAACCGCGGATCGAAGGAGAGCAGCGCCTCAGCGTGCTCGCGTTCCTCGGCCGACAGCGTGCCGAGCACATACTCGGCTGCCAGCGTGTCCTGTTCCTCGTCAAACATGGCTGCCTATGCTCCTCCGGCCGACGTTCCCATGCATTCGCGGATTTCGATCAGGCTGCGACGCAACCAAGTCTTGATTGTGTTCACCGGGATGTCGAGCTTGCTGGCGAGCTGATCGCGACTCCAGCCGCTGTAATAGGCAAGAAGCACGATGCGCTGCTTTTCCGGGTCGAGCTTGCCGAGACAGGACAGAAGCCGCTTAAGCTCCTCGGTCATCTCTCGGCGCGCGAGCGGCGGCGGCGTCTCCGCTGCAACTCCCAAGGCCTCCGGCTCCTCCTCGATCGAAACTTCGCCCTTCCTGCGCACGATATCGATGGCGCGATTGCGCGCCATCGCCACCATCCAGGTGATGGGGCTGGCGATGGTCGGATCGAATTTGGCGGCCATCTTCCACACCTTAAGATAGGTCTCCTGCATGACCTCATCGGCCAATTCGGGCCTGCCCAAGATACGGATCAGTACCCCGTAGAGTTTCGCACGAGTGGCTTGATAGAGCTGTTCGAACGCGGCTTCGTCGCCTTTTGCGACGGCTGCAAGCAGCCCAACCAGCTCCGCTTGCATCAACATGTCGGCCCCTGGCCCTGGCATCCCCTGGGGGACCCTACGCGGCGTCCGATTATCGCCGCGGAAGCGGCCACTCGTCGAGGGCGAAACGGCGCAAAAAGAAGCCAGTCCCGCCGGCGCAGGACGCTAGGCCAAACGACAATAAGGACTTTAAGCCGGGGCGCCGCCCCGCACGCGCATCAGCGCGATCGCGTCGAGCTCGGTCTGTTCGGCCGTATTCTCGGCTTCTCGCTCGCGCATCTGATCGCGCTCGTCGAGCAGCTCGACCTTTTTGAGTTCGTCGAAGGCGTCGCCAAGCGCGAGCTTGGCGTCCTCGAGCTGGGTCCGCAATTCGTCGGCCGAGCGCTTGAGGTTCTCGCGACGTGCGATCGCTGCTTTGGCGTAGGTCGGATAAGCGAAATGGCCGGGATCGTGAATGCCGGCGCGATCCTGTTCGACCGTATCCTTGGCGCGCGATCCCCTCAACTAGCCCCGCCGGCACGCGGTCAAGTT
>CAYVPC010000220.1:0-6047 GCA_964453555.1 uncultured Hyphomicrobiales bacterium
TCGGCGGCGACAAGGTGCTGCCCTATATGCGCAATATCGAGGAAGAGAATCCGGCGCTTGGCTGGCGCGCGATCCGGCTCGGGCTCGACCGGCCGGCGTTGCTGCGCACCCAATTGCGCGCGCTCCTTCGCGCCGCCGGCGGCCGCGGGCTGAAAATCATGTTCCCGATGATCGCGACCGTTTCAGAGTTCAACCAGGCGAAGGAACTGGTCGAACTTGAACTCACTCATTTGCGCCGGCATGGCCATAAACTGCCCGATGAGGTCGAAGTCGGCAGCATGGTGGAGGTCCCATCCCTTCTCTATCAGCTCGACGAATTGCTTGAACACGTCGATTTCCTCTCGGTCGGCTCGAACGACCTCGTGCAATTTCTCTATGCGGTCGACCGCGGCAATCCGCGCGTCTCCACGCGTTTTGATTCGCTGTCGGCGCCCGTCTTGCGCGCGCTCAAGGACATCGCCGACAAATGCCGCGAGTATGGCAAGCCGGTCACATTGTGCGGCGAACTCGCCTCGCAGCCGATCGGCGCGCTCGCTCTGGCCGCCATCGGCTATCGCTCGCTGTCGCTAACGCCGTCCGCGGTCGGCCCGGTCAAAGCGATGCTGCTGGAACTTGATTGCCGCAAGACCGCCGCGTTCCTCTGCCCGTTGATCGGCAAGCCCGGCGGCGCGCCGATCCGTGCCGAGCTGGAGAAATTCGCCGCCGATAGCGGCTTGCAGATTTAGCGCGCCGTCATGGCCGGGGCTTGTCCCGGCCAGCTGCGTCTTTTACTTAGCGGTACATTAAGTCATGGATGCCCGGCACCATAGGCGAGCGAAGCGACGCCGTTCTTCGAATGGCTATGGCCGGGCACGATAAGGACAATGCTGCCCGATCAGAAACTCAACGCGCTCGTCACCCGCCATGCCGCGCTGGAGCGCGATCTCGCAGCCGCGCTGCCGCCGGAAACCTATGTGAAGCTCTCGCGCGAATTCGCCGAACTGGCGCCGGTGGTCGAGGCGGTGAACGCCTATCGGGCGGCGCAACGCGAGCTGGAGGGCGTCACCGATCTGATCAACGACCCGGCGACCGACGCCGAGATGCGTTCCGTCGCCGAGGCGGAACGGCGTCAGCTTGAAACCCAACGCACGGCACTCGAGCAACAGTTGCGGCTCGCGCTTATCCCCAAGGACGCGATGGACGAGCGCAACGTCATTCTCGAAATTCGTGCCGGTACCGGCGGCGATGAGGCGGCGCTATTCGCCGGCGATCTGTTCCGCATGTACGAACGCTACGCCGCCAATCAGGGCTGGAAGGTCGAAGTCGTGACCATAAGCGAAGGCTCGATGGGCGGTTTCAAGGAAATCGTCGCAGAAATCCGCGGCCGCGGCGCCTTTGCCAAGCTCAAATACGAATCCGGCGTGCACCGCGTGCAGCGCGTGCCCGACACCGAAGGCTCCGGGCGCATCCACACCTCGACCGCCACCGTCGCGGTTTTGCCCGAGGCGCAGGACCTCGACGTCGCCATCAACGACACCGATCTCAAGATCGACACTCTGCGTTCGAGCGGCGCCGGCGGGCAGCACGTCAACAAGACCGAATCGGCGGTGCGGGTGACGCATATTCCGACCGGCATCGTCGTAATGATGCAGGAGGATCGCTCGCAGCACCGCAATCGCGCCAAAGCTATGGCCGTATTGCGCACGCGGCTCTACGATTTCGAGCGGCAGAAACAGGATGACGCGCGTGCCGCCGAGCGCCGCGGCCAGGTCGGTACCGGCGACCGCTCCGAGCGAATCCGCACCTACAATTATCCGCAGGGGCGCGTATCGGACCATCGCATCAATCTCACGCTCCACAAGCTGCCGCAGATCCTCGAAGGCGAAGCGCTCGGCGAGATCATCGACGCGCTTGTGGCCGAGCATCAGGCGGAGCTGTTGGCCGCCGAGGGCGCGGTGTGACGACGCCGGACGCCGATAACGCCGCGGCGGCGCGGGATAAGAGCGCGGTACTCACGATTTCTGGCGTGCGGCGCGCGCTGGCCGAACAATTTCGCGCGGGCGGCGTTGAGTCGCCCGACCTCGACGCGCGCATCCTCGTCGGCCATGCGCTGGGGCTCGATCATGCGGCGCTCGCCGCGGAGGCCTCGCGTCCGCTGGGCGCGGACGAACGCGTCGCCATCGCGGCGCTTGCGCGGCGGCGGCTCGCGCGTGAGCCGGTGGCGCGCATTGTCGGGATGAAGGAATTCTGGAGTCTTGCTCTGTCCGTCGACGCCGCGACGCTCGTGCCTCGGCCGGAAACGGAAACGGTGGTCGAAGCGGCGCTGGCCGCAATCGATGCCGACGGCACACGCGGACGAAAGCTCCGCGTCGCCGACCTCGGCACGGGCACCGGCGCCCTCCTGCTGGCGCTGCTCGCCGAATTGCCAGATGCATTTGGCGTCGGCACCGATACGAGCTTCGGCGCGTTGCGGGTCGCGCGCAGCAACGCGCGGCGGCTCGGATTTGGCCGCGCCCATTTTGTTGCGTGCGACATGGCGGTGGCGCTCGACGGGCCGTTCAACCTGATCGTGGCCAATCCGCCCTATATCGCCAGCGGCGATATCGCCGCGTTGCAGCCGGAAGTGCGCAACTTCGATCCGCGCCCGGCGCTCGACGGCGGAACCGACGGACTTGACGGCTATCGGGCGATCGCGGCCGGCGCGCCTGCGCTGCTGAGAACCGGTGGCCTGCTTGTTGTCGAACTCGGGGCCGGCCAAGCACAATCGGCCGCAGCAATGTTTGCGGGGGCAGGGCTTGAGCCGTTGCCGCCGCGCAACGATCTGAAAGGCCTGCCGCGCGCGCTTGTTGCCCGAAAGGCGCTATGACTCTGGAACATCGGGTCCCGGCAAAAAAGCACTTGGAATGTCGGCCGGAACCTACTAGCTTGCCCTTACGGAATCGGCCCGAGAAGATTGTGCCGCGCCGCCTTGAACGCCCGAGGCGTCCCTCAAAGAGGTCGGCAGCGCAGGCCAGGTGAAACGAAAGCCGGAACAGCGGTAGCCGGATCGGACGACAGACGAGATCGCCAGAATTCAGACCGAGACATTGCATCGGCTCGGCGCGCATTTGCGAAATGTCGCGCAAACGTGAGGGTCACGAGCACCGCGGCGAGACCGCCGGTGAGGGCTGCATTGCTGAGGGTTGGTGACAAGCCGCGTAGCCGCGCAAGCGGTTCGGACGGAAAGGTTCATGTTTCGGACTGAAGTCAAATTCGGTGAAGTGAAACGGCGGCAGCCTTGCCGCTGCAAATGAGGGGTTGGCGGAACAGCAAACATGAGAAACGGACAGAACAAGCGCATGCGGGGTCGCAACCGCAACAAAGGCGGCCATCATCACCAAAATCCATTGTCACGCATGTACGAGTCCAACGGACCGGACGTGAAGATCAGGGGAACGGCATCCCACGTCGCCGAAAAGTATCTCCAGCTGGCGCGCGATGCGCAGAGTTCCGGAGATCCGGTCGCGGCGGAGAACTACTATCAGCATGCCGAGCATTACTTCCGCCTGATCGCTGCGGCGCAGGAACAATTCCGCCAGAGCCAGCCTTACTACCAGCAGCAGCCCGGCGCTCCCGGCGGCGGTGGCGGCAACGTCGCCGACGACGGTTACGACGATGGTGACGAACAGACGCCGATCAGCGGCGAACCGTTTGCCCCGCGCGAGCCGCAGCCTTTCTATCCGCAGCAAAATCAGCCGCATCAGCAGCAGCCTCAGCATAACCAGTACAATCAGCACAACCAGTACAATCAGCATCACCAGCACAACCAGCCGCGGCCGCAACATCAGCCGCAGATGCCCGAGCAGGATGTGGAGCGGCTTCCTTCCTTCATTACCGGCGGCCAGCCGCAGCAAGGCCAAAGCGGAAATGGCCCGAACGGACCGAATGGTCCGAATGGTCCCAACAGCCCGAACGGCTATGACGGCTCGGACCGTTTCCCGCGGCATCGGCGCCGGCGGCACCGCGGCCCGCGCGATCACTCAATGCAGGGCGATCACTCGACGCAGGGCGATCACTCGACGCAGGGCGACAACGATCCGCCGACGCCGCCCGGCGGCCCGCGCGAGGACTGACATTCTTCCAATCGCGAAATAAAAAGGCCGGGCTGATCGCCCGGCCTTTCCGTTTCAGAGATCTGCCGCTTTAGCTGCCGCGCGGCGTTTTCGCCAGCCGCACCAGCAGCCAGATCGGTACGACGATCACCGCGCCAAGCAGGAAATAGCGCCAGAGCCAGCGCAGGACATCGAAGCCCATCCGCCAGACATGCACGATCAGCGCACGAACCGATTCCACAATATTCCAGGGATCGAGCCCAATCGCGGCGAGGATGACGCCCACTAGGATCGAGAGGAGAACCAACCGTCCCAGTACCGACAAGGGCGGGCCGCCGAGGAAACGATGCACCGGGTCGTGGGCCGTACCGCGCGCCTGATGGTCTTGAGTCTCGGCCATCTTAAAACTCCGCTCGCGTCACTTACCTAAACTGCTGCGCCCAACGCAAGCGGGACATGCTCGTTAAGCGTTGCAGTCATTGCCGTATGCCCTTTCCGGGACCGTTGCTTCGGCTTTAGAAGTGGCGCTAAGTTGCGCCCGCGCCACATAATCATATCGAGGGCCCAAGGGATATTTCATGGCCAAGATCGAAGACCGCGCGCCCGCGCCGAAGGGAAGTCTCAACGATGAGATCGGCGAAGAAAAGCGGCTCGCCATGTACCGCACGCAGGTGGTGATCCGCGAGGCCGAGCAGCGTGCCTATGATCTCTTCCTGCAAAACCTGGTCAAAGGAACCAGCCATCTTTCCCTTGGCCAGGAAGCGGTCGCCGCCGGCTTTGCAGTCGCCATGAAGCCGGGTGATCTCTCCTTCTGCACCTATCGCGGCCATGCCCATACGCTTGCGCGCGGCGTGGAGATTTCCAAGGTGCTCGGCGAGTTGATGCAGCGCGACATCGGTTTGATGCGCGGCAAGGGCGGCTCGATGCACCTGACGTCGGTCGATCACGGCGTGATGGGCTCCTACGCGATCATCGGCGCGCATCTGCCGATCGCCTGCGGCGCCGCCTGGCGCGCACAATACAAGGGGGCCAAGGATGTGTCGGTCTGCTTCTTCGGCGACGGCACCACCAACATCGGCGCCTTCCACGAAGCGTTGAATTTCGCCGCGGTGTGGAAGCTGCCGGTCGTGTTCGTCTGCGAGAACAACCTGTACATGGAATATACGCCGATTAGTGATGTCACCGCGGTCGAGCATCCCGCCGCCGATCGCGCCGCGAGCTACGGATTGCCGCGCATCGTCGTCGACGGCAACGACGCCGATGCCGTCTATCGCACTGCGCTTGCCGCCTACGACAAGGCGCGCGCCGGTGGCGGGCCATCGCTGATCGAATGCATGACTTACCGCTACAGCGGGCATTCGCGCGCCGACCCGGCCAAATACCGGCCCGAAGGCGAGCTCGAAAAGTGGAAAGCGCGTGACCCGATCAAGCTCTATCGCGAACGGCTCAAGCAGTTCGGCGTCGGCGAGAACACGATCATGCGCATCGACACTGAGGTGAAGCGCGAAGTCGACGAGGCAACCGAGCTATGCAAGGCGGCTCCGCCGCCGTCGCTCGATATCCTCACCACCGACGTCTACGCGGACGGAGGCTTCGCATGGCGGAACTGACCTATCGCGACGCCGTCATCCGCGGCATTGCCCAGGAGATGACGCGCGATCCCGACGTCGTATTCATCGGCGAAGATGTCGGCAAGGCCGGCGGCGTATTCAAGGCGACGGTCGGGCTTTACGAGCAGTTCGGCCCGGTGCGCGTGCGCGACACGCCGATCTCCGAGCAGGCGATCCTCGGCGCCGCTATGGGCGCGGCCATGACCGGCTTAAAGCCGATCGCCGAGATCATGTTCTCGGATTTCATCGCGGTCTGTTTCGACTACATCGCCAACGAATTCCCGAAGAGCCGCTACATGTCGAACGGCCAGGTCAAATGTCCGCTGGTCGTGCGCACCGGCAACGGCGGCGGCGCGCGCTTCGGCGC
>CAYVPC010000221.1:0-5968 GCA_964453555.1 uncultured Hyphomicrobiales bacterium
GTTCGAATCCGACACCCAGCCGAAGATGCCGCCCTGGGCGGAGATCATGCGCAGGCCGACTTCGTGAAATTCCGGAAAATAGGAGCCGCAGCAATCCGACAGCACGATGCAGCGGAAGCCGCGATCGTTGGCCTCGCGCACCGTGGTGTTGACGCAGACTTCCGTCGTCACGCCGCACACGAACAGTGTGTCGATGTCGCGGTTGCGCAACATCAGTTCGAGGTCGGTCTGGTAAAACGCGCCCTTACCCGGCTTATCGATCACCGGTTCGTCCGCCAACGGATAGAGCTCGGGAATGATGTCGTGGCCCGGTTCACCGCGCACTAATATGCGTCCCATCGGACCTTTTGCGCCTATGCGGGTCGACGGATCGCCGCGCTCGACCTTATGCGGCGGCGCATCCGAAAGATCGGGCCGGTGCCCCTCGCGCGTGTGGATCACCAGCATGCCTTGCTGGCGCGCGGCGGCGAGGATCTGCTGCAGCGGCCCGACGGCCGCTTGCAAACGAGACACGTCATTACCGAGCGCTTCACCAAAGCCGCCCGGCTCGAGGAAATCGCGCTGCATGTCGATGATGACCAGCGCCGCCCGATCGAGATCAACGGAAAGCGGTGCCGGCTCAGCCTCGAAGGTCACGTTTGGCATTTTCGATCCCCTCAATCGCCACAATTGATGGGGGTTTATGTGCAAGATCGGGGCCAGCGCAGCAAAGAAGCACGCCTTCGCGCCTGCTCAATTATTGGGCGAATGGAACCTCCCACGCGCCCGGGGCAGCCCTCTTGGCGCTCCCCGGAAGCGCATGCGACAATGCCCGTGAATCAAAGGCTTAGGTGAAGGCGTGGCGGGCAAGTCGAGAGCACGCAAAGCAAAAACGTCGCGGCGGACCAGGCGGATCAAAAAGCCGGTGGGTGCCGAACGGCCCAAGAAGACCGACGCACTTGCGTACCTCACCGCGTCGGGCGCGCAGGCCTTGGCGTTGCCAATCGACCCGGCCTGGCAGGCCGGGGTGAAGCTCAATCTCAAGTTACTCTTCATCCACGCGGCGCTGGTCGACGAGTTTTCGCTGCCCGACGACATCGAGCCGGCGCCGGTGTTCCGTGCTTGAGGCGTCGGCGCTCGATTTTACCTGGAGTTCGGTTGCCGAAATCGTCACTGCGGTCGCCACCGGCCGCATGTCCGCGCTGAGCATCGTCGAGGCGACGTTCGCCCGGATCCGCGGACGTGACCCGCTGCTCAATTCCTTCACCGCGCTCACCGAGCAGCGCGCGGTAGAGCGCGCGCAGGCGCTCGACGCGGCGCAAGGGCGCGGCGAACAGCTGCCGCCGCTCGCCGGCGTGCCGTTTGCGGTCAAGAATCTATTCGACGTCGCCGGTATCCCCACCCTTGCCGGCTCAAAGATCAATCGCATCGCGCCGCCGGCGGCCGGCGACGCCGCGCTGATCGGACGCCTCGAAGCCGCTGGCGCCATTCTCGTCGGTGCGCTCAACATGGGGGAATACGCTTACGACTTCACCGGCGAGAACCCGCACGACGGTCCGGCGCGCAATCCACACGATCTCGGACGCATGACTGGCGGCTCCTCCAGCGGATCGGGCGCGGCGGTCGGCGGCGGCCTGGTGCCGCTCGCGCTCGCCTCCGATACCAACGGC
The DNA here is from genome assembly GCA_964453555.1 of uncultured Hyphomicrobiales bacterium. GTDB lineage: Bacteria > Pseudomonadota > Alphaproteobacteria > Rhizobiales > Xanthobacteraceae > BOG-931. The sequence continues at coordinate 1,650 of CAYVPC010000221.1, forward strand.
TCGATCCGGGTGCCCTCCTCGCTCTGCGGTACGTTCGGGCTCAAGCCGACTTACGGACGGTTGAGTCGCGCCGGCACGTTTCCTTTCGCGGCAAGCCTCGATCACGTCGGCCCGATGGCGCGCAGCACACGCGACCTCGCGCTCGCCTACGACGCCATGCAGGGCTACGACGCCCGCGATCCCGTCTGCGTCGATCGCCCGGCCGAGCCGGTCACGCCCGCCTTGCAGCGAGGCATCGAAGGACTGCGCATCGCCGTCGCCGGCGGCTATTTCAAATGCCGCACCGCCGAATCGGTCTACGCGGTGGACCGTGTAGCGGCAGCGCTCGGCGTCAATCGCGACATCGAAATTCCGCACGCTGAACGCGCGCGTTCGGCCGCCTATATCATCACCGCGACAGAGGCGGCGAGCCTTCATCTTAATCGGCTGCGCACCCGCGCGCGCGATTTCGATCCGGTCACGCGCGACCGTTTGATCGCGGCCGCGATGTTGCCGGCTTCAATCGTGGTGAAGGCGCAGAAATTCCGCCGCTGGTATCGCGCCGAAATGCTTAAGCTGTTTACCGAAGTCGATGCCATTCTGGCGCCGGCGACGCCGTGCACCGCCCCGATGCTCGGCCAGCAAACGTTTAACGTCGGCGACGTGGAATTGCCGGTACGCGCCAATCTCGGGCTGTATACGCAGCCGATCTCGTTCGTCGGCGTTCCGGTCGTCGCCGTACCCGTGCCGATGACGCCACTGCCCATCGGCGTGCAAATCGTCGCCGCGCCCTGGCGCGAAGATGTGGCGCTTCGCATCGCCCACGCGCTCGAAACCAACGGGGTCGCCGCGGCGATGCGGCCGAAGGAATTTTGAGAGTCCGATTCGCTAACCGCTACGGTCGACGTCCCCGGGGGCCGGATGGCGCGGCTCGCCCATGAGCGCAGGTTGGAATAGCGCCGCCGAAGTAAGCGTGCAGGCAAGCGACAGAGCCAGGAGCTTGCCCATACTCGATATCCCGGGCTGATTGGATAGCCACAGGCTGCCGAAAGCTGTAGCGGTCAGGAGCGTGCTGTAAAACACCGCATGCGTCAGCACCGATTGCAGAAATTTGCTCTGGCCGCGGCGCCACGCCGTCACATAGTAGATTTTGAACGCCACGCCGATGCCGAGCAGCACCGGCAATGCAATGATATTCGCGTAGTTGAGCTGGAATTTCGTCAGGGCACAGATTTCAAGCGTGACGCATCCGGCCACAAGAAGCGGGATCAGCGTCACCAGAACGTCGGTCACCCGCCGCAGCACAATCCAGAGCAACACGGCGATTGACACCAAAGCGAGCCCGGCGGCCTCGGCAAAAGCTGTGACGATCGTCTCGCCCCATTCGGTGCTGCCAATCGCCTCGCCGGTCGCGCCGGGATATACAGCCTGAACCGCCCGCGCGAAGCGACTGACGGTGGCGTTATCGTTGGCGTCGCCCTTTGGCCAGACTTCGATCCGCACCCGGCCGTCCGGCGCGACCCAGTCGCCTACCAGATCGGGCGGCAGCGATGAACGCGTAACGGGCTCCGGCGTCAGGCTCTGACCGACATCGTCAAGATCGACGTGCAGCGGATTAATAAAAGCGGCGGTCGCGAGCGAGCGTTGCGTGGTATCTGCTTGCGCAAGCTTGTCGAGCGCAGCGGCCAACCGCCGTGCGGCATCTGCGCCCGCTCCCTGCTGCTGGCCGGCGATGTCTTGCAGCGCCTGCATGGCTTGTTTCAGACCAGCAATATTCTCGTCGTCGGTCGGGGCCGGTCCTGGCGAACCGTGCAGGACTGGGCCAAGCGTCGAGCCGGCGGACTCGATGGGTGGCAGCTTTTGATCTTGATCGGCTGGGACGAAGCTGTCGATGGTCCATGTCGAAGCGACTTCCGGGATTGCGGCGAGCTTGGCAGTGATCGCGGCGACATCGTCCGGCTGCGTCAAAATCTCGGCGGTGTTTAACGGAATATCCTGACCTAGCCTGAACAGGGCCGCTAGAGCAGGCGACGCCTGGTTCTCCAAAGCGAGCGGGTTGAAATTGAATTGGAGCTTCGGCAAGGCCGGAAGCCCAGCGGCGACGATAAGAACGGTGGCGACGATGACTGCAATCCGGTGCCGCTTGAGAAAAGCGTCGGCCGGCGCCAGCGCCGGCAAGCTGAGCGATTTTGGCTCGGGCGCCGGATTGACAGCACGGATCAGCGCCGGCAGCAGCGTCAGGCTCGACACATATGCGACCAGCATGCCGAAGCCGGCGATAATGCCGAGCTGCGCCAAGCCGCTGTACGCCGTGGGCGTAAATGACAAGAACCCGGCTGCGGCAGCGAGCGCGGCGAGCGTGAGCGGAATCCCAACCCATTCGGCTGAACCGCTCAAGGCGTGCTCGAGATCTTTGTTCTCATGACGCTCATTTCGGTAGCGCACTGTATACTGGATTGCGAAATCAGCACCGAGGCCAACAAATAGGACCGCGAACGCGAGCGAGATCGGGTTCAGCGCTCCGACCATCAAAATGCCGCCGGCCGCAGTGATCACGAGTCCCGCCGCCAGATTTACAGCGACAGCGCCGACAAGACGGAGCGAACGCAGCGCGAGCCATAAGATCAAGAGGATGATCCCACCGGTGACCGCGCTGTTGAACACGATTCCTTCGTGCACCCCGGCAAACTCGTTGTCCGAAATGATCACCGGCCCGGTGAGAATGGTCTTGGCGCCGAACTTCTGCTGTAGCCCGAGCTGCTTGATGATATCGCGAATCGCGGCAGTCGCCCGGCCACCGGGCTCAAGGGCATGCTGGTCCAAGACCGGCCAAATCTCGATGTAGCGGTGCAGATCCAGGGGAGTCGGAGCGCCGTTCAATACAGCCTTCCAGGAGAACTCCGCCACTTGCCCTTGCGCGGTGCCTTCCAGCGTCGCCGCAGCCAAGTTCAATGAGGATGCCATCGTGTCGAGCGGCGTATTGCGGAGCTTTGCATAGTTCAGGATATCCACCAGGCTTTTCGCCAGGCCCCGCAAACTCGGATCCTGCACCAATCCGGCAATGAACGGCTTGATCGTGGTGAGCTGCCCGCTGAAGCCGTTGACTTGATCTGGAGGCAGAAACAGCAGCCCGTTCCGGCGGAAGAAAGGGCTATCCATCGTGTTTCCCACCGAGCGAAACACGTCCGGCTTGTTAACGAGGGATTTCAGTAATTCCCGGGCGGCAGCTTCCGCCGTTTCCGGCGCCGCCGCCCCGACATCGATCAGGATGAGGTCAACATTTTGCGGAAAAACCGCGTCATATGCGATCTCCTGTTGCCGCCACGGCAGTTTCGCGGAAAGCAGGTCATTGATATCAGTGTCAATGGCGAAGTGGTTTGCCGCGTATACGACAGACAGGGCGGCGAGCAGCAACGCGGCCGCGATAACGGCGCGAAAACGGCGGACGCAATAGCCCACCCCTCGGTTGATCCATGATTGCAGCATCTGGACGGTTGAGGCTAAACCTTCTGCCGGCTGCAAAAGCCGTCACGCTTTATCTATCGGAAATCATCGGAGAGTAGAAGATGGAGAAGGACCTGCCCGAGGTCGTCGCCGAAGTGCGGGCCGAATTCGAGCGATACGAGAAGGCTCTCGGCGACAACGACGTTGCGACGCTGAATTCGATCTTTCGGCAGGATCCGCGGACGATCCGCTACGGCGGAGCCGAGAATCTCTACGGTTACGCGGAGATCGAGGCGTTCCGCACCGCGCGCACGCCACCCGGCAACCGCGTGATCGCAAAAACCGTCATCAGCGCCTATGGCCGCGACCACGCGGTCGCGTCGACGCTATTTTATCGCGCCAGCGCGCCGGGAAAGGTGGGGCGCCAGATGCAGACTTGGGTACGTTTTCCAGAAGGCTGGCGCGTCGTCGCCGCGCACGTAAGCCTGATCGACGAGCGCTGAAACCGCGGGTCAGGCGGTTGCTTTCTCCTGCGCCATGAATGCGCGCCAGCCGCCGAAGCTGGAAATGTCGCGCGCGCCGGCCACCGCCTCGGCCTCGACCAGGAAGCCTTTGACCTGGCGGCCGTCGCCGATTTCGAGCGTGCCGATCGACAACGGCTGCGGCACAGCGGCGACGAACCGGCCGAATGCACTCTCCGACAGCGCCCACACCTCGATCTCGATCGAGGCGCCGGCGCCGTTCTTGACGCGAAGCAACCCCGGCTTCGGCGGCCGCGTCCCGAGAAGCGCATATAGACGGTAGTGCGGCGCCGTCACCGTGCACTCGATCAGCCGGCCGCCGGCGGCGCGCAATTCGCCGTTGAGCGGCATGCCGGAGAGATGCGCGCCGACCAC
>CAYVPC010000222.1:0-5954 GCA_964453555.1 uncultured Hyphomicrobiales bacterium
GCCGGCTCGGCGCAAAGGAGCGGCTGTTTCTGGCGGAAATCCTGCACGGCTTCATCACCCGCGATTATTACCGCACCGCCGAGGTGCACTTCGAGGCCGGCTACGTGCCGCCAAACCATTCGGTCGAAAGCTTCGCGCAGGCGATTCGCGCCATCGGCGAGCCGATCCACAACCGCATGGCCGAGGACATCTCCATGGCGCGGCTGCTGACGCTGCTGTTCGAGGTGACCGGCCTGTTCGACATGCGCACGCGGCCAGAACTGCTGCTCTTGCAAAAGACCATGGTGGTGGTCGAAGGCGTGGCGCGTTCGCTTGATCCGAAGCTCGACATCTGGACCACGGCCGAGCCGGTGGTGCGCGAATGGATGACCCGCCATCTCGGCCCCGCCGGTAGGCTTGAAAGCGCGGTCGAGGGCGCCGGCGAATTCGGCCGCTTCGTCGGCAACGCGCCCGGCCTGCTGACCCGCGGCGCCCGCGTGCTCGCGCAACTCGACGACATGACCCGCGATGGGCTCGTGCTCTCGCCGCAGACCATCGCCGAGATCGACCGGACCGAAGCGCGGCGGAGCCGCTGGTCGGCGCTGGCGCTGTGGGTGATCGCGGCGCTGCTGTTGTGGATCGTTATCCTCCTGATCCGGTGATTGCATTGATTGCAATGCAATCACCACACTGCTAAAGCTCGCATTTTCGGGGTGGAAGCCGAATGGCCAGTCTCACCGTCCGGCAACTCGACGAAAAGCTCAAGCAGAGGCTGCGGCTGCGCGCCGCCAGGAACGGCCGCTCGGTCGAGGACGAAGTGCGCGCCATCCTACGCAGCGCGGCGGCCGACGCGGAGAGCTTTGCCGGCATAAGCGAACCCGCTCCCGCCGCCGCCGAGGAAGGCGAGCCGGCGCGAAAGGCCACCAGGCGCGTCCTCCTCATCATCGGCGGCGGCATTGCTGCCTATAAATCGCTCGACCTCATCCGGCGCCTGCAGGACCGCGGCGCGCAGGTGCGCTGCGTCCTCACCCGCGCGGCGCAGCATTTCGTGACGCCGCTCGCCGCCGGCGCGCTTGCCGGCGAACGCGCCTACACCGATCTGTTTGATCCGCAGAGCGAGTTCGACGTCGGCCATATTCGCTTGGCGCGTGACGCCGACCTGATCGTGGTCGCGCCGGCGACCGCCGACCTGATTGCCAAGATGGCGGGCGGCCATGCCGACGATCTGGCGGCCGCCGTGCTGCTGGCGACCAATAAGCCGATCCTGATTGCGCCGGCGATGAATCCGCGCATGTGGGCGGCGAAGGCGACCCAACGCAATCTGGCGCAGCTTACGGCCGACGGGGTCCGTCTCGTCGGCCCGAATGACGGCGAAATGGCCGAGCGCGGCGAAGCCGGCACCGGACGGATGGCGGAGCCGCTTGAAATCGCCGCCGCGGCCGCGGCGATCCTGCACGCCGCCGGTGCACTCGCCGGTAAACGGGTGCTGGTCACGTCGGGGCCGACCAGCGAGCCGATCGACCCGGTGCGGGTTCTGGCCAATCGCTCCTCGGGCAAGCAGGGCCATGCGATCGCCGCCGCGGCGGCGGCGGCCGGCGCCGAAGTGGTGCTGGTCAGCGGTCCCGTGACGCTTGCCGATCCGCCCGGTGTCACGGTCGTGCATATCGAGACCGCGCGACAAATGCTGGCCGCGGTCGAAAAGGCGCTGCCGGTGGACGTGGCTATTTTCGCGGCCGCCGTCGCCGACTGGCGGCCGTTGCGGATGAGCGCCAGCAAGATCAAGAAACACGGTCAGCCGCCGACTATCGCGCTGACGGAAAACCCGGACATTCTGTCCACCGTAGCGCACCGGAAATCCGGCCGGCCGCGTCTGGTCATCGGATTTGCCGCCGAGACCGACGACGTCGTCGCCAACGCCGAAGCTAAGCTGAAAAAAAAAGGCTGTGACTGGATCCTGGCCAATGACGTTTCGCCGGCGACCGGAATCATGGGCGGCGACAGCAATACGATCCGCCTGGTCACCGCCGGCGGGGTCGAGGCTTGGCCGCCGCAATCGAAGGACGCGGTGGCGCGCGCGCTGATCGAGCGGATCGACGCCGCGCTTGCGGGTCCAAAGAAGTGAGCGCCGCCCCGCGCGTCGAAGTTCGCATCATGCGGCTGCCGCACGCCGCCGATTTGCCGCTGCCGCAATATCAAAGCGAGTTCGCCGCCGGCCTCGATCTTGTCGCCGCATTGCCGGCCGACGGGCCGGTTGAGATCGCGCCGGGGGCGCGCGCGGCTATTCCGACCGGGATTGCACTGGCGCTGCCGCCCGGCCACGAAGGTCAGGTTCGGCCGCGCTCGAGTCTTGCAATCCGGCACGGCGTGACCGTGCTCAATTCGCCTGGAACCGTCGATGCCGATTACCGCGGCGAAGTGCAAGTCATTCTCGTCAACCTCGGCGCCGCGCCGTTCGCGGTCCGCCGCGGCATGCGCATCGCGCAACTCGTCATCGCGCCGGTACGGCAGGCGGCGCTTGTCGAAGTCGAGACCCTGGACGCCACGGCGCGCGCCGGCGGCGGCTTCGGCTCCACCGGAACAGCCTGAAGGTCGCATCTTCCTCGCTGCCGATCAGGGGTAATTCGCTACCCCTCGTGCGAACCATTCGGCGGGTGCGACGTTTCTTCCCGGTGCATGTCGCTACTTCCGCGCAAAGGACTTTTCGCGATTGCCGCGGTGATCGACGTGGCGTTGCAAACCGAAGGGCGTCCGGTTTCAGCCAGGACGCTGGCGGCGCGGCACGGCTTGCCGCCGCGGCATCTTGAAACCGTCCTGCAATCGCTGGTGCGCGACGGAATCCTCAAAGGCATTCGCGGACCGCGCGGCGGTTACGAGCTTGCCCGCGAACGCCGGCAGGTGAGCGCCCACGACATCCTGCACGCGGCCGGATCGATCGACCGACTCGACGAAGGGCCGCAGTCGGAGCTGATAAAAATGGTCGTGCTGCCGGCGCTGTCGATTGCGGAGGCGGAATTCGCCCAGGCGCTCGCCCGCATCAACCTCGACGACATGGCTGGCCGGGCGCAAAACCTCAACGACGCCAACCCGGAACGGCGCTCTTGACCCGGCATTTTGCCGCCCTCGCGTTCACGATCTGGACTCTTTCGGCGCGATTCCGCTTGAGAGTAAAGTCGGCGCGATTCGCGGGCGCGCTCGCGATGGACCCGCTGGCGATGGCGGTGACGGCCAGCAGAGGCGAAGGGGCATGCCGGACACGATTCGGAGGAGCGGGGGCTATGCTCGTCCGTGGTTCGGCGGATTTCTCTTAGCCGTCGGGACCGCCGTGCCGCTGCCGGCGAACGCCCAGGAACTCCCGGGGCTTGCTCTGCACGAGCTTGTGCTCGGCGCCTCGCGCCGCATCGACAACCACGAAGTCGCTGCCCTTGTGCTCATCACCGGGCTTCTGTTGTTCGCGGTCGTCACCGCCATCCTGCTGTTGCGCGCGCGCGCCCGCCTGGCTCGGCTGGAGGCGTCATCGCACGACGAGATCGTCCGGCTGCGCGCCGGTCTCGACCGCGCCAATGCGCTTCTCCTCACCGAACCGCAGGTGATGGTGGACTGGCCGGCGGCCGCCGACGAGCCGATCATCGACGGCGATCCCGCCGTGGTCGGCGTGACCACGCCGCATCGCGTGCTCGCTTTCGGCTCCTGGCTCGACGCCGGCAAAGCGACCGCCATGGAGCGCGCAGTCGAGGCGCTGCGCGCGCGAGGTGAGCCGTTTGCCATGGCGTTCACGACGCTGAACGGCCGTCCGATCGAAGCTTTGGGCCGCGCCATCGCCGGACGCGCCGTGCTTCGGCTCAAGGACGCAAGCGGCGTCAAGCGCGAAATCCTCGATCTCGCCGGGCGGCATCAGGCGCTGCTCAGCGAAGTCGCGAATTTGCGCGCGTTGATCGAGCATCTGCCGTCGCCGGTATGGACACGCGACGCCGCAGGCCGGCTCGCTTTCGTCAATGCGGCCTATGCGCGTGCGGTCGAAGCGCGCGACGCCGCCGACGCCGTCGAGCGCGGCCTCGAGCTCCTCGACAGCGCCGCGCGCGAAAATGTCGCCCGCGCGCGCAGCTCCGGCGGCGGCTATGCCGGGCGGCTTCCCGCCGTCGTCGCCGGCGCGCGGCGCAGCTTTGACGTGCTCGACTTCGCGACCGAGAACGGCAGCGCCGGCTTGGGGCTGGACGCCACCGAAGCGGAGACGATGCGCAATGCGCTCGCGCGCCTGGTCGACGCGCATCGCCGCACCCTCGACCAGCTGTCGACCGGCGTCGCAATGTTCGACGCCGACCAGAAGCTGACCTTCTACAACACAGCCTACCGCGCGCTGTGGAACTTCGACGCCGCGCAGCTCGATCAGCGCCCAAGCGACTCAAGCCTGCTCGAAGAGCTGCGGGCGGCGACCAAGCTGCCGGAGGAGCGGGACTTCCGGCAATGGAAGGCACAGCTGCATGCCGCCTATCGCGCGCTCGAAGCGGAGGAACACACCTGGCATCTGCCGGACGGGCGCACGCTCCGCGTCGTTACCACCCCCAATCCCGACGGCGGCGTCACCTATCTGTTCGACGACGTGACCGAGCGGCTCGATCTCGAGCGGCGCTTCGAGGAATTGATTCGCGTGCAGGGCGAGACGCTCGACAATCTGGCCGAAGGCGTCGCGGTGTTTGCCAGCGACGGTCGCATCCGGCTGTCCAATGCCGCATTCGCGCGCATGTGGGGGCTGCCGCCGCAAATGCTGGCTGAGCGCCCGCACATCGAGACGATTTCGGTTTTGTGCCAGCCGCTGCACGGCGACGACCCGACCTGGCAGGCGCTCCGCCAGGTGGTGACCGCGATCGACAGCCGCGAGGCGATCGCCGGACGGCTGGAGCGGCGTGACGGCATGGTCATCGATTGCAACACGGTGCCGCTGCCGGGCGGCGCCACTTTGGCGACCTTCCACGACGTGACCGATTCGGTGAATGTCGAGCGCGCGCTGCGCGAGCGCAACGATGCGCTCGAGGACGCCGACAAGATCAAGATTGATTTCGTCCACCACGTCTCATATGAACTGCGCTCGCCGCTGACCAACATCATCGGCTTCGTTCATCTGCTCGGCGATTCGAGCACCGGTCCGCTGGCAGCGAAGCAGCGCGAATACCTCGATTACATCACCGTCTCAACCAATACGCTGCTCGCGCTCATCAACAACATTCTCGATCTCGCCACTATCGATGCCGGGCGCATGCACCTCAATCTCGGCTCGGTCGATATCCTTGAGACCATGTACGCCGCCGCCGAAGGCGTTCAGGATCGGCTGATCGGTGCCGGCCTCATGCTCGAAACGCAGGCCGCAAACGACATCGGCGCCTTCATCGCCGACGAGCGGCGGCTACGGCAAATCCTTTTCAATCTTCTCGCCAACGCCGTCAGTTTCTCACCGCCGGGCACGACCGTCACCTTCGCGGCGGAACGGCGCGCCGACGTGCTGGTCTTCTCGGTCACTGACCGCGGCCCCGGCATTCCGCAGGAGATGCTGGAGAAAGTCTTCGACTGGTTCGAGACGCATTCGCTTGGATCGCACCATCGCGGCACCGGCATCGGCCTCTCGCTGGTGCGCTCGTTCGTCGAATTGCACGGCGGTGCGGTCCAGATCGCGTCGGTGGTGGGCGAGGGCACGACGGTGACGGTCAGCTTCCCGCTGGGCGCCGCCGTCAAGCAGACCGCGGCATAGTATAGTAGCGGCATGAGCCTTCAGCAGAACTTCGATCTGACCAACGAATTCAACATCCTGCGGCTGATTTGCGGCCTGTTCCTGCTGCCGCATTTCTTCGCCAAGGTGACCAATCTCGAATTGACCTACAAGATCTACGACGATTTTCGGCTTTACCCGATCAAGCTGTGGGTTTTCTCGTGCAGCGTGATCGAGGCCATTTGCGCGATCGGCATGGTGTTCGCGATCTACACCC
>CAYVPC010000223.1:0-5924 GCA_964453555.1 uncultured Hyphomicrobiales bacterium
TTGACATGGCGAGCGTTCGCCACAGCCGAGATACTTTTGGCGCTCAATGCAGTTTCGAAGGGGTCCTTATGCCGGCGTGGGGCGCGCTCATGATCGACTGCCTTCAAATGTCCCCCGCGACATTCACCGCCGAGCTTCGACGGCACGGGCTCCGGATATCCGGCACGCGGATCGCGTCCGTGTCGGTATGCCGCGGTTTCGCCATCACGGCCGTTCTGCGGCGGGCCGATAGATCGTGCGGCGTCAATCGCGCACGCCCTGACGTCGCGTGACGCCGAAATCGCCGAACGCAGGTTGCGGGCATGGGAAGCCGGCAAGGCGTCGCCGTGAGCTGCGACGCAACGCTCTCGATTGGACTGGCGCTCGCCGTGGCGGGCATGGTGCTGACGCTCGTGTTCATGGGACTGACCGCATTCGGGCAAGCGATCTTCAGCGGACCGCTGACGATTATTCTGTTGCTCGGTACTCTCGGCTTAGTGTTCTTCATGAGCTACCGCATCAACAGGCTGTCGGTTGGCACCGCGCTGACACTGTTCTTCGTCTATGCCGGCCTCCTTGGCTTGGCGCTGGCGTCGGTCTTCCTGGAGTATACCGGTGCGTCGATCACGCGGGTGTTCTTCATCTCGGCGGCGACGTTCGGCGCCATGAGCCTGTACGGCTACACCACGCAGCGCGATCTCACCGGCTTCGGCTCGTTCCTGTTCATGGGTCTGATCGGCATTGTCATCGCAATGCTGGTCAACATGTTCCTGCAGTCCAGCGGGCTCGGCTGGGCGATCTCGGTGATCGGCGTGCTCGTCTTCGTCGGGCTGACCGCCTACGACACGCAGAGCATCAAAGAGATGTATGACGTCAACGATGACGGCACCATTTCCGGCCGCAAGGCAGTGATGGGCGCGCTGCGGCTGTATCTCGACTTCATCAATCTGTTCCTGATGCTGCTGCGCATATTCGGCGACCGCCGCTAAAGCGCTCAGGATGCGGAAAATACGACGCCCCGGGCCAAGACCCGGGGCGTTTGTTTTTCGGCCGTATGCGATCAGTCCGGCGGTGACGTGCGCAGCAACAGCAGCGCGGCGAAGGAGGCAACGCACAGCCCGGCGGAAACGACAATGACGGAGGCTCCCATCTGGTCGAGCAGAAGACCGAACAGGAGCGGTGCTAGCGCCTGCGCGGCACGCGCCGGCGCGCCGAGAAGGCCGGTGCGCTCCCCGTAGCCGTGCGGGCCGAAGACGGCTAGGGGCACCGTACCGCGGGCGATCGTCAATAGGCCGTTTCCCGCACCGTACAGCACCGCGAATGCGACTGCCGATGTTGGCCCGATGACGGCAAAAATGACCGCGCCAAGAGGATGCAGTAGCGCCGCGACCCGGGCGGAAACCAGCGGATGGCTGCGCCGCAAGACGAAGAACTCGACCAGCCGCGCGGCGACCTGCGCCGGACCGACCAGCGCGGCAGCGAAAACCGCCTGTAAAGGCGTGGCGCCGGCGCGCTCAAGCAATCCCGGCAAATGCGACGCCATCGCGCCGGTCACGAACCAGACCGCCGCGAACACGAACGCAAGCAGGACCATTTCCCTGTAAGGCTTCCAGCCGGTCGAATGTTCGGCAGCGCGTCTGGCGTGCGGAAGCCGTGCCGGCGCCGGCAGCAGAAAATTCAGCGGGAGGCCGATGACAAGATTGATCGCCGCCCAGACCAGCACGGTTTCGCGCCAGCCAAGGGCATCGTTCAACACCGTCGACAACGGCCAGCTCACCGTCGATGCGAAGCCGGCAAACAACGTGATGCCGGTGATCGGACCGCGCGCATTGTGGCCGTACAGCGCGGTGAGCGCGGCAAAACCGGCGTCGTAGAGCCCGAGCGCCATGCCGATGCCGAGCACCGCCCAGGCCGCGAACAGCATGAAAGCCCCATTGGCGGCCGCTAGCGCGATCAGCCCCGCAGCCAACACGACGTTCGAGAGCATCAGCACGCCGCGGCCGCCGCTTCGGTCGATGACGCGCCCCACCGCCGGCCCGGCAAAGGCCGCGATCAGCAGGGCCGCCGAAAAGGCGGCAAAAACCCACGCGCTCGGAACGCCGATGCTCTTCGAGATGGGATCGGCCAGAATAGCAGGCAGGTAATAGCTCGACGCCCAGGCCAGCGTCTGCGCGATGCCGAGGGCTGAGACGACGAGGCCGCGCGATCGGGTGCTCTCGTAATCTTCAGCCAAGCCGATCCGCCGTTTCATGCGCGGTCGACGCACGGCGCGTGCCAGCGCAAACCCACCGCGTCAGCGAGAAACCTAAACCGCCGGCGTTGTTCAGCCGGCAACCACGCTCAGCGAGCGATCGAGCGCGCCGAGAACGCGATCGAGCTCCTGTCCGCGGCGGAGGATGTGACCCGTCGCCGAGATCACGCTGTAGGCGCCTTGCCGGCGCCCCAGGCGCGGGTTCTTCTCGATCCGGTAAATGGGGAACTCGGAGGCACGGCGGAAAACCGAAAATACCGCCCGATCTTTGAGGAAATCGATGGCGTAATCACGCCATTCACCGGCGGCGACCTTACGGCCATAGAGGCTGAGAATACGGTCAAGCTCACGTCGGCTGAAGGTAACCTCGCTCGCGGGGGCGGGTGTACGAACCTCGCCCCCGCGCCACGCGCTCGGTTCGATTTCGCCGAATGCCATGCGGCCCCTCCCTGTCACTGAAGCTTTACAGTGGGTCCATGATCGCGCCGGAAGCATGCGCGGGCAAGGGGTTTTGCCGCGGGGTCCAGCGCCACCTCATCGCGCCTTCGGTGCCGAGCTTTTGCCCTCCAACATGCGCGGGTGCGGCATTTTTGCCGGTGGAATCACGGATTCGTTAGGCTATTTCATAAAGCGGCCCCATTTCGGTCAAGCACATGCCTAGCTGGATTGCGAAACAGGCGGCTGTTGCCTCAGGGCCCGGTCCGGATCGCATTCCGGATTCCTCAGCCCCCCAGCCCCCCGGGGTGTGGACGGACCGGGCCAGAGTTCCGCGTAGGATTGGATTTCAGTTTGCGTAAAGGCCGGCAAGTCGCCGGCCTTTTTTTGTGCCCGCGATTTCGGCTCGTCTATCTGACGTCCGTGGTCTGCCGCCCGAGCGGAACGTATGCGGTGCCGAGGATGACGCCGGGCTTTTCCTTGGTTCCCTGCTGCACCATAACCGCCACGGCGTCGGCACCACCGCCGGTGATGTCGGCGAGCGGGACGTTCCAGGTTGAGTCGCTTCCGGTGAAATCGCCGAGCTTCAGCCAGCTGCGCACGACGTCGTGGTAGGTGACCGTGCGTCCGTGATTTTCACCGCGCCCGATCTCGACGGTGATGGAACGCTTAAGCGGGCAGAGCCAAACTTCTCCGCCGCCGACATGCTCTTTGGCGGCGGCGATCTTCACATTCAAAGTGCCGTCGCCAACCGACAGCAGCACCGGCACCGACATGACCGCCGCGTTCCGATCGGTCTGCGTGATCGCGCGCTCGACCGCGGCTTTGTCGCTGCCGAGAACATGCACGGCGCCGTTGACGACGATTTGCGGCGTGTACACCTCCCGGTCGCCGCGCACGCGCGCATAGGCGTGCTGGCGGGCCGAATGCCCCGGACTGGCGAGGGTGTCCTTCCAGCCGAGATAGTCCCAGTAATCGATCGGCAGGCTGAGTGCGACCAGTGATGAATCGGCGGCAAGCTCGCCCAACAGCTTATCGGCCGGCGGACAGGACGAACAGCCTTGACTGGTGAAGAGCTCGATCAAGGCCCGCGGCTGGCCGCCGCTTGCGAGCGCGCAACTTGCAACCAGCAAGCCAGTGACGAGTGTTGCCGACACGACGCGGCGACGTAGCATTCCAAATCTCCGCCTCGCAGGGTGCCAGCGAGGATCAGCGCGCCGCATCTTTATCGGGCGTGGCCCTCACCTGCCACTCAATTCGCGGTGAGGGGATATCCCCATTGCCTAGGCTGCGAGATGGCGCAGGACGTACTGCAAAATGCCGCCATTGCGGTAGTAATCGAGCTCGTCGACAGTATCGATGCGGCAGATCAGCGGAACGCGCTTTAATCCGCCGTCGGCCGCGATGATCTCGGCGATCAGCCGCTGATGCGGCTTGAGATCGTTGTGCAGGCCGCGAATGGTGACCTGCTCGTCGCCCTTTATGCCCAGCGTCTGCCAGGACGTGCCCTCCTCGAACACCAGAGGAACCACGCCCATTCCAACCAGATTGGAGCGATGGATTCGCTCGAACGATTGCGCGATCACGGCCCGCACGCCGAGCAGGACGGTGCCCTTGGCCGCCCAGTCGCGGGAAGAGCCGGTGCCGTATTCCTTGCCGGCGAACACGACCAGCGGCACCTTCTCGGTCTTGTAGCGCATGGCGGCGTCGTAGATCGTCATGCGCTGGCGCGACGGATAGTGCACCGTGTAGCCGCCCTCGACACCCGGCACCATCTGGTTCTTGAGCCGGATATTGGCGAAGGTGCCGCGCATCATCACTTCGTGATTGCCGCGCCGCGTGCCGTATTGGTTGAAGTCGACCGGCTTGACCTTGTGGTCGACGAGATACTTCCCCGCCGGCGAGTCCACCTTGATCGAACCTGCCGGCGAGATGTGGTCGGTGGTGATTGAATCGAGAAACAGTCCCAGCACCCGCGCATCGATAACGTCGGCCGGCGGCTCGGGTCGCGGCGACATATGGGAAAAATAGGGCGGGTTCTGCACGTACGTCGATTTCCGGTCCCAGGGAAACGTCAGCGCGCCTTTCACGCTGATCTTGCGCCAGTTGGCGTCGCCCTTGAATACGTCGCCGTATTTGCGCGTGAACATCTGCTTGTTGATGTTCTTGCGGATGAACTCATTCACTTCGCGGCTCGATGGCCAGAGGTCGCGCAGATAGACCTTGCGGCCTTTCTGATCGGTCCCGAGCGGCGCGCGACCGACATCGACCTGCATCGAGCCGGCGATGGCGTAAGCGACCACCAGCGGCGGCGAGGCGAGATAGTTGGCGCGCACGTCGGCGTTGACGCGACCCTCGAAGTTGCGGTTGCCGGACAGCACCGCGGCGGCGACCAGATCGTGATCGTTGATCGCCTTGGAGATCTCCGGCGGCAGCGGGCCGGAATTGCCGATACAGGTCGTGCAGCCGAAGCCGACCAGATTGAAGCCGAGCTTGTCGAGATCCTTTTGCAGGCCCGATTTGTTGAAGTATTCGGCCACGACCTGCGAACCGGGCGCGAGCGAGGTTTTCACCCATGGCTTGACGGTCAGCCCTTTGGCCACCGCTTTGCGCGCCAACAACCCGGCCGCGATCATCACGCTCGGATTGGACGTGTTGGTGCAGGACGTGATCGCGGCGATCACCACGTCGCCATGGCCGAGCGTTTCATTGCGTCCCTCGACCGGCACGCGTTTGTCCATCTCGGCGGCCTTGCCGAACTCCTTGTCCATGGATTGCGCAAATCCGTTCTTGAGGTCCTTCAGCGGCACACGGTCCTGCGGCCGCTTCGGACCGGCAAGCGAAGACTCGACCGATGAAAGCTCGAGCTTGAGCACGTCGGTGAATACCGGATCCTGCGCCGATTTGGTGTGGTACATACCCTGCGCTTTGGCATAGGCAAGCACCAGCGCGACGCGCTCGGCCGGGCGGCCGGTGTCACGCAGATAGCGGATGGTGTCGTCGTCGATCGGAAAGAAGCCGCAGGTGGCGCCGTATTCCGGCGACATGTTGCCGAGCGTGGCGCGATCCTCGATCGACAGGCTCGCCAGGCCAGGCCCGAAATATTCGACGAACTTGCCGACCACGCCGCGCTTGCGCAGCATCTGCGTTACGGTGAGCACGAGATCGGTGGCAGTGACGCCTTCCTTGAGCTTGCCGTTGAAGCGCACGCCGATCACTTCCGGCAGCAGCATCGAATAGGGCTGGCCGAGCATGGCGG
>CAYVPC010000224.1:0-5899 GCA_964453555.1 uncultured Hyphomicrobiales bacterium
CCGCCGGTCTACGCCAAGATCAACCCGGCCGATGCGCCGATCCTGACGCTTGCGGTCACGTCGAATAGCATCTCGCTGATCGATCTTGAGGATTTGAGCGAAACGAGGCTGGCGCAGAAAATCTCGCAGCTCAACGGCGTCGGCCTTGTCAGCATCAGCGGCGGGCATCGGCCGGCGGTGCGCATACAGTTCAATCCGCAATCGCTTGCCGCTTACGGCATCAACATCGACGACGTCCGCACCACCATCGCGAACTTCAACGTCAATACGCCCAAGGGAAACTTCGACGGCCCGGCACAGGCAACAACGATCAACGCCAACGACCAGATCAACGACGCCGCGCAATATGCCAATACAATCATCGCCTATCGCAACGGCGACCCCGTGCGGCTCAAAGACGTCGCCAACGTCATTAGCGGAACCGAGAACACCAAACTCAGCGCCTGGGCGAATACGACTCCCGCAATCATCCTCAACGTTCAGCGGCAGCCGGGAGCCAACATCATTGAGGTGGTGGACCGGATCAAGACCTTGCTGCCGAGCATCACCTCTACCCTGCCGGCCGCGGTCGATGTCGGCGTGCTTAGCGACCGGACGGTCACCATTCGTGCCTCGGTGGCGGATGTCGAACTCGATCTCGCCCTTTCCATCGTCCTTGTGGTGATCGTGATCTTTCTGTTCCTGCGCACGCTGCCGGGAACAATCATCCCAAGCCTGTCGGTGCCGCTCTCCCTCGTCGGCACGCTTGGTGCCATGTACCTGCTCAGCTTCAGCCTCGACAACCTGTCGCTGATGGCGCTGACCATCGCCACCGGCTTCGTGGTCGACGACGCCATTGTGATGATCGAGAACATCGCGCGGTACGTCGAGGGCGGGATGGAACCGCTGACGGCCGCGCTGCGCGGCTCGCAGCAAATCGGTTTCACCATCATTTCGCTGACGATCTCGCTGCTCGCCGTACTCATACCTTTGTTATTCATGGGCGAAGTGGTCGGCCGCCTGTTTCATGAATTCGCCATCACGCTGGCGGTCACGATCGTCATCTCGGCTGTCGTCTCGTTGACCCTGGTGCCGATGATGTGCGCCAAGCTCATTCGTCACCAGCCGGAGACCGAGCGCTCGCGCTTCGATCTTCAGGCCGAACGCGCATTCAATTCGACCATTGCGCTCTACGACCGCGCGCTCAACTGGGTGCTGGACCGCCAGCCGCTGACCTTGCTGGTCGCCATCCTCACGTTTGCGTTCACGCTTGTCCTCTACGTCATGATCCCCAAGGGATTCTTTCCGGTGCAGGACACCGGGATGATCCAGGGGATCTCCGAGGCTTCGCAAAGCATCTCGTACGATGCCATGGCGAAGCTGCAATACCAGCTTGGCGAGGCGATCCTGCGCGATCCGGACGTCGACAGCCTGAGCTCCTTTATCGGCGTCGATGGCACCAACCAAACGCAAAACTCTGGCCGCTTTCTCATCAATCTGAAACCGCACAACCAGCGTAGCCTCACCGCGACCCAGATCATCCGCCGAATCCAGCAAGACGTGCACAAGGTGGTCGGAATCGCGCTTTATATGCAGCCGGTGCAGGATCTGACCATCGACGCCACGATCAGCCGGGCCCCGTATCATTTCGTACTCGAGGACGCCAACGCCACGGAATTCAACGAATGGGTGCCGCGCCTGGTGGAGCGGCTCAGTCAGCTGCCGCAGATCACCGACGTCGCCAGCGACATGCAGCAACAGGGCCTGACGCTGAACATCGTGATCGACCGCGCCACCGCCGCCCGCTTCGGGATCACGCCGGCGACCGTCGACAACGCGCTTTACGACGCGTTCGGGCAGCGCATTATTTCCACCATCTACACCCAATCGAACCAATACCGGGTAATCATTGAGGTAGATCCGTCGTTGCAACGTTCGCTCGATGGCTTGTCCATGATTTATCTGCCTTCATCATCCTCATCGACTAATGGGCAGGTGCCGTTGTCGGCGATCATGCACCTCGAGCAGCATACCGGCCCACTGCTGGTCACACATTTCGGCCAGCTCCCCGCCACCAACGTTTCGTTCAACACCGCAGCGGGCGTGTCGCTCGGCGAAGCGGTCGACGCCATCGAGCAGACGGAAAAGGAGGTCGGCCTTCCGATCAGTTTCACCACCGCGTTCCAAGGCACTGCGGCTGCTTTTCAATCCTCATTGGCCAACGAGGTGTTTTTGCTCCTCGCCGCCATCGTCGCGATGTATATCGTGCTGGGCGTCCTCTACGAAAGCTTCGTCCACCCAATCACGATTCTTTCAACCCTGCCGTCGGCTGGCGTCGGCGCCCTGCTGTCGCTGATGTTGCTGCGTTACGACCTCGACGTCATCGCGATCATCGGCATTGTTCTCCTGATCGGCATCGTCAAGAAAAACGCGATCATGATGATCGATTTTGCGCTCGAAGCGGAGCGTGCCGAGGGCCTGCCGCCGCGTCAGGCGATCCATCAAGCCTGCCTGCTGCGCTTCCGCCCGATCCTGATGACGACGATGGCGGCAATCTTGGGGGCGTTGCCGCTGATGCTAGGGACCGGTACCGGTTCCGAGCTGCGTCAACCGCTCGGTATCGCCATCGTCGGCGGCCTGATCGTCAGCCAGATGCTCACCCTTTTCACCACACCGGTGATCTATCTCTACTTCGACCGCCTGGCGATCCGCCTCACCGGGCGACGGCCGGCTAATCCGCACGCACGGCGCGAGCCGGCCGAATGAACATCTCCGCACCATTTATTTCGCGGCCAGTAGCCACCGCATTGTTGACGATGGCGATCGCACTCGCCGGCGTTCTCGGTTTTTTGAAACTGCCGGTGTCACCGCTGCCGCAGGTGGATTTTCCCACGATTTCGGTCACTGCGACGCTGCCCGGCGCCAGCCCGAATACAGTCGCCACCAGCGTCGCCGAGCCGCTCGAGCGCCACCTCGGCCAGATCGCCGACGTGACCGAGATGACCTCACAGAGCGGCATCGGGCAGGCTCGCATTACGCTCCAGTTTGACGTCAGCCGCGACATTGACGGCGCCGCGCGCGACGTCCAGGCGGCGATCAATGCCGCAGCGGCCGACCTGCCGGCTAACCTGCCAAGCAATCCGGTCTATCGCAAGGTCAATCCGGCCGACGCGCCGATCCTCATTCTGGCGCTGACCTCGAAGACGATGACGCAAGGTCAAATGTACGACGCAGCCAGCAATATCCTAGCGCAGCGGTTGTCGCAGCTAAGTGGCGTCGGCAACGTCATCATCGGCGGCTCGGCGTTACCCGCGGTGCGCGTCGAACTCAACCCGGGGGCGCTCTACAAATACGGCATCGGCCTTGAAGACGTGCGCGCCGCGCTCGCCTCAGCCAATGCCAACAGCCCGAAGGGAACCATCGACGACGGCGATCAGCGTTATCAAATCTACACCAACGATCAGGCGACCGTGGCTGCCGATTATTTGCCGCTCGTGATCGCCTATCGCAACAACGCCGCCGTGTTGTTGTCGGACGTCGCCGAGGTGCAGAACTCGGTTCAGGACGTGCGCAATCTCGGCTTGTCCAACGGGCAGCCTTCGGTGCTGGTCATCATATACCGGCAGCCGAACGCCAACATCATCGAGACCATCGACAACGTGAAGCAGGAGCTGCCTCATCTGGAGGCGGCCATGCCCGCCGACATGAACGTGACCGTCGCCATCGACCGCAGCACCACGATCCGTGCCTCGCTGCACGATACCGAACTGACGCTGGTGATGGCCGTCATTTTGGTAACGATCGTGGTATTCCTTTTCCTGCGCAACGTCCGGGCGACGCTCATTCCGAGCGTCGCGGTACCGATCTCCATCCTCGGTACGTTCGGCGTCATGTATCTGTTTGGCTACAGCCTCGACATCCTGTCGCTGATGGCGTTGACCATCGCGACCGGTTTCGTAGTCGATGATGCGATCGTCGTACTGGAAAACATTTCCCGGCATATCGAAGACGGAGTGCCTCACCTGCAAGCCGCCTTCCTCGGCGCGCGCGAAGTCGGCTTCACCGTCCTATCGATCAGCCTTTCACTGATCGCAGTTTTCATTCCGATTTTGCTGATGGGCGGCATCCTAGGCCGGCTGTTTCGCGAATTCACGGTGACGCTGTCGGTCGCCATTATCGTATCATTGGTGATATCACTGACCACCACGCCGATGATGTGCGCGCTATTGTTGCGTACGCGGCCGGCTGATCGGGTCGAGCGGGGCCCGAACCTGTTCGAACGCCTGCGCAACGGCTATGGACGCACGCTCACGGTTGCGCTTCATCACAGCCGCCTGGTGCTGCTCATTATTTTCGCCACGATCGGCCTGAACGTGGCCTTGTACATCGAGGTACCAAAGGGGTTATTTCCGCAGCAGGACACGGGGCGACTGATCGGCTCGCTGCAAGCCGATCAAAGCGTCTCTTTCCAGCTGATGAGCCAAAAGCTGCGGCAAATGGTGGATATTGTGCAGCAGGATCCCGCGGTCGAGAATGTCGTGGGCTACACCGGCGTCGGCAGCGGCGGTGGTTTTGGCCAGATCAACACCGGCAATGTGTTCGTTTCGCTAAAGCCATTGTCGCAACGCGTCGGCGTGGACGAGGTGATCGCGCGGTTGCGGCCGAAACTTGCCCAGGTACCGGGTGGGCGCCTTTACCTCGCCGCCGTGCAGGATTTGCGCGCCGGCGGCCGGCAGAGCAATGCCCAATACCAGTACACGCTCCAATCCGAAAACGTGGAAGACCTTTATCAGTGGACGCCCCAACTCGTCGACGCGCTCGAGCGCGATAATCCGGTCTTGACCGACGTCAGTTCCGATCAGCAGCAACGTGGATTGGAAACCTATCTCGATATCGATCGCGACACTACCGCGCGACTTGGCATCACTCCATTGCAGATCGACAACACGCTGTACGACGCATTCGGCCAGCGCCAGGTATCCGTCATTTACAGCGCCATCAATCAATACCACGTCGTGATGGAGGTCGACCCGCGCTACACGCAGTATCCCAACTCGCTCGACGACGTTTATGTAGCTACTACGGGCGCCACGGCGCCCGGAACGGCGTTGTCGAACGCGCAAACAGGCCTCGTTACTACGGCAACCGGCACCGGAATCGCGCCGACTGCGCCGCCCCCCGTCAAGCCCGTATCGTCAACAACCGCGAGCTTGACCGCTGCGCAAACCGCCAACAACAATTCGGCCCGGAACGCCGCCACGAATGCCCTCGCCAATACCGGCCACGGCTCCACGTCCGCCGGCGCGGCGGTGAGCACCGCGCTGGAGACCATGATACCGCTGGCCGCGGTCAGCCATTACCGGCCGGGCCATACGCCGTTGTCGGTCAATCACCAGGGATTGTTCGTGGCGTCCACGATCTCGTTCAATTTGCGCGCCGGCAAGTCGCTCGGCGAGGCCGCCGCCGAAATCAACGCCGCCATCGCCCGCATCCATATGCCGTCGTCCATCCGCGGCACGCTCGCCGGCACCGCGCAATTGTTTCAGCAATCGCTCGGCAAGGAGCCAATCCTGATCCTCACAGCCATTGCCGCGGTCTATATCCTCCTCGGCGTGCTCTATGAGAGCTACATCCACCCCATCACGATTCTGTCGACGCTGCCGTCGGCCGGCGTCGGCGCGCTGCTGGCACTCATGCTGTTCAACGTGGAGTTCGACATTATCGCGCTGATCGCCGTGATCCTGTTGATCGGCATCGTGAAGAAGAACGCGATCATGATGGTCGACTTCGCCATCGAGGCGAAAAGGTCGCGCCATTTGAGCGCCTACGACGCGATTTTCGAAGCCTGTCTGTTGCGTTTTCGCCCGATCATGATGACGACATCGGCTGCCATCCTCGGCGCGGTCCCGCTGGCGCTGAG
>CAYVPC010000225.1:0-5842 GCA_964453555.1 uncultured Hyphomicrobiales bacterium
GGCGGGCTGACCGACTGGGTGGTCGTGCGCAATCGTCTCTCCACGCTTGGCTCGCGCAACAAGCGGCTGGTCGGTGCCGGCGTCGACGCGCTATCCAAGCAGCTCGGCTTTCGCGCCATCGACGGTTTTGCCGAACGCGTCGTTTATCGTGAATATTTTCCGCGCGGACTGACGGCGCTTGACGAGATCGACGAAAGCGCGCTTGGCCAGCGTCCGAACCTTTCGCATGGGACCGCCCGCGACGAGGTCAGGACGCTGATCGAAGCGCTGAAGCTGCCGATGGATGAACGCGGCAAGCGCCGTGCCGCGGCCCGGGCCGAATGGGCCGCTTCCTCCAACAAGCCGATCGATACCCACGATCTTTTGGCCTAAAGCGCTTCATCCGGCGTGCCTTAGCCGGACCGCTTGCCGCCCATTGCGCCCGTTGCCGCCGCGCGCCACCTTATGGCGAGACTTGCATCCTGAGTGAAGGCGCCAGCATGAGCAAAGAGCGATCCGGCCAGACGCCGGCGCCAGGCCCTGAAGCGGGGCGCTCCCGGGCGCCGGAACGAACTCAAGCCACTTCGTTGCGCGCTGAGCTCGAGACGTTCCTGTCCAGCGTCAACGCGCTCGGCCCGGCGGTTAAGGCCGGACCACGCGGCCGGCTTGTGTTCGCGCTTGATGCGACCATGAGCCGGCAGCCGACGTGGGATCAAGCCTGCGTTTTGCAGGCCGATATGTTCCGCGAAGCAGCCGTCACCGGCGGACTCGACATTCAACTCGTCTACTATCGCGGGCTTGCGGAGTGCCGCGCCTCGCCCTGGATCACCGAGTCGCAGCGGCTCGGCGAATTGATGTCGCGCATCGATTGCCGGGGCGGTCATACCCAGATCGCCAAAATCCTTGCCCATGCGCGGCGCGAAAACGATCGGGCGAAGATCGGCGCGCTCATCTTCGTCGGCGACGCCATGGAGGAGTCGCTCGACGATTTATGTGCCGGAGCTGGCGAACTTGGACTGCGGAATATTCCGGCGTTCATGTTTCAGGAAGGCTACGATCCCGTTTGTGAGCAGGCGTTTCGCGAAATCGCGCGCCTTACGCGCGGCGCCTATTGCCGCTTTGCTCCAGGCGCGGCGCATGAACTCGGTGAACTCCTGCGCGCGGCGGCGGCTTATGCCGCGGGCGGCAGGAAAGCGCTGACCGATCTGAAAGCAAGGCGTTCGGGCGGCGGCGCGGTCCGATTGCTCGAGCAGCTGAAATAGTCATGCCTTTTATTCTCGGCGCCGCGGTTCTCGTCCTGCTGCTGTGGGCGGCGAACGCCTTCTCAAAAGCCGATCCCCAGCAGGCCGCCCGGCTGTTGCGCATGCTCGGTGGCGGGGCTGCACTGATCTTTGCCGGCTTTCTTTTTATTCGCGGCGAGATCGGCGTCGCCATTCCGGTTGGAGCCGTCGGACTTGGTCTGCTTGGCTGGATCTCGTTGTGGCCGGCGACTTTGGGTGGACGTACGCAGAAAAGTTCTGGTCAGATGTCGCGCGTCCGCTCGGCGTTCCTCGAGATGGAGCTTGATCACGACAGCGGCGCCATGCGCGGCCGCATCCTCGCCGGACGGTACGAGGGCGCGTCGCTCGACACGCTCGACCCGCCAACCCTGGTCGGCCTTCTGGCCGACATCGACAACGACAGCCGCGAGTTACTGATGGCTTATCTTGACCGCCGGTCGCCCCGCTGGCGTGAAGACACGCAGCACGATGCGGCGACGGCGGGGGAGCGGAGCGGTGCCGCGCCGAGCGGCAAAATGACGGAAGAGGAAGCCTATCAGATCCTTGGCGTTGCGCCCGGAGCGAGCGCCGACGAGATCGGCCGCGCCCACCGATCCCTCATGAAGAAACTGCATCCCGATCAGGGGGGGTCGACGTATCTCGCGGCCCGCGTCAATCAGGCCAAGGATGTTCTGCTTCGCCGCCATCGCTGAGATTCCTTACGAACCGCTGCGTGGCATCCTGCCGGTGAATGACGTCTTCCGGTCCCGGTGTTTCCGGGATTTTTGTTCTGGGGCGTGCTCCTTCGGGCGCACGCTCTTAGTTCTTCAGCGCCATGCATTCGATGTCGCTGCGCTTGAGTTGCCTGCAAGCGGCCTCGGCCATCGCCTTGTCGAAGCCGGCGAAGCGGGCCCGATAGAGCGCTTTGTCGCCTATTTGCACGCGTTCGGTGAATGGGTCGGCCGCCGCCAGCGTGCTGGGTGCTTTGAGCTGCGCGGCGCTCAGGTGTTGCTTGGCTTCGTCTTCGCCGTCAAAGGCGCCGATCTGAATGAGCCATCCACCGTGGGCATGGACTTGCGGCGGCGGCGCCGACGGCAACGCGGTATTGGAAGGGTCGGGCTTTCCTGCCTCGACCTTTGCCATCGCGGGTTTTGCCGGCTCGGCCTTGGGCGAACTCTCAACTACGGCGGGCTCGGTCGCTGCGATCACAACCGTGTTGGGTGCTTCGGGCGCGGGAGTTGGTGCCGGCGTCCGAACCGTCGCCACCGCAACCGGCTGCGGCGCGACGACCGGCACCAGATTGGGCAACGGTGCAAGCGGCGTCGTCGTCGGCGCCGTGCGGTAGGAAATTGTCTTCACCTTAACCGGCTGGATCGGCTCGTTAGAACCGACCGTTGCGCTTTTGGGCGTACCGGCCGCCGGCTGCGGATCGATGCGCGACGACAACGGCGCTTTGGCAAATGCGATTGACGGCGGTTCGCTGCGTTGCTCGGGCTTCTCGGCGACTGGCGCGGGGGTCGTCCGCTTCAACGACGCTTCTTTGATGTGAGCGCCGATGAGTTCGCGCATGCGCGCATCGCGCTCGGCCGCCGCTCGGCCGCCGAGCACGACTGCGACGATAAAGCGTCCGTCGCGGTGGACCGAGGTGACGAGGTTAAAGCCGGAATCCCGCGTGTAGCCCGTCTTGATGCCGTCGACGCCGTTTAGCCCTAGCAGGTGATCATGATTGCGCATCGCGACGCCGTGGTAGACGAAGGCGGGCAGGGAGAAATATTTGTAATATTGGGGAAACCGCTCCTGGATTTCGCGCCCAAGCAGAGCCTGATCGCGCGCGGTAGTAGCCTGATCGTCGTCCGGCAGGCCGGAGGCGTTCACGTAGTTGGTGTGGCTCATACCCAGAGCGTGGGCCTTTTGCGTCATGAGTTTGGCGAATTGATCTTCGTCGCCGCCAAGGGCCTCGGCGATCGCCACCGCCGCATCGTTGGCCGATTTCGTGACGACCGCCTTGATCGCGTCTTCCACCGCGACGCTCTGGCCGGGCTTCAGCCCGAGTTTGGTGGGCGCCTGTTCGGCGGCGTGCAGCGAGACCTTCAACTGCGCATCGAGCTTGATTTTGCCCGCATCCAGCCGCTCGAACAGCAAAAACAGCGTCATGATTTTGGTCAGCGAGGCCGGATGGCGCGATGCGTCGGCGTTGGACGCGTACAGTACGCCGCCGGAATTGCCGTCGACGACGATCGCGGCGGCCGGCGGCGCGTAGGCTTGGACACGCGCACGCACCGGTGCCGCCTGGCGTACCCAAAGCACGCGGATGCGGTGGTGGCGGGCGTCGGCGATGCTGCTGGAGGATGTAAGAGCCGCTAGCGCGGCGGTGAGAAACAAGATGCTACTGCGAAGCCCTGACAAGGCTTCAGAACGCACGCCACGCATTACGCACCCCGTCCCAGACGTGGCGAGGCATTCCCTCGACCAGAACCAGCCGAGCACGCTAGGCGAACGCTGTTGCGAAAGCGTTAACCCCAATCAGCCCGCGCGCGATTGGCCTTTGGTGCCGCCGAATTGCGCACCGGAGCTGGTGCCCGGTTGTATTTTTTGTGCAGTGCACTATAGTATGGTTATCAGCCGGGAGGGTCCTTTGAAGGCGAAGGGCCGGGCGAGGTTTAACCCAGTCACTGGCGGCGCGCGGGCCCTGCCGGGAAGGATGACGATGAACAACGATCAGATGCAGAAATTCAGCAAGGACAGCATGGATATGGCGATGGCTTCGTTCGGCGCCTGGACCAAGAAGGCGCAAGCCATTGCGTCAGAAGTCGCCGACTATTCGAAGAAGTCGTTCGAGGGCTCGACCGCTGCTTGGGAAAAGCTCATGGGCGCTAAGAGCGTGGAAACGGCAATGGAAGTGCAGAACGAATATCTCAAGTCCTCGTACGAAGACTTCGTCGCCCAATCGACCAAGCTGGGTGAACTTTACGCCGATTTCGCCAAGGAGGCTTACAAGCCGTTTGAAGGCGTGATGGCGAAGGCAGCGATGAAGTAGGGGCCGTTGCCGGCTTGAATGCGCGAGACAGCCCGGCTTCATCGAGCCGGGCTTTTGTTTGGAGCGCGTAGTTGAGCGGCGGCGTGAGGTTTACGGTTTTGAGAGGACGGATTCGATTGCGGCAGCAATCTTGGCAAGGCTCTGCTCGATGCGGCTGATGCGAAACGCGATGTGCTCGAGCGCATAGGCCGCGCGTTTGTCCGCCGAAGGCAAATTCTGCGCGTCGTAGTCGGGTACGAAGTCTTGTTCCAGTTCGCGCAAAAGTTTCGCGCGGCGTACGGGATCGGCCATAATTATCTCCTGGCGCCCTGATGCGATGAATACCCGAGTCGGCCCAGGGCCGGTAGGGCAAAACACTCGGCCGGCGGCGGAGCGATCGGCGCGGTCTTCAAGCTGATGCGCATCGGCCGCTGCGGAAGGCGGTTACGGCGTCGATCTGGAATGCGAGGCGTCTCAACACTATGATAGTGTGTGGCTGTTGGCGGGCAAATACCCTGCCGACGTTCTCGAAACACCACAGGCCTTAGCCAGGCAGGACGATAGACGAAGCAATGCCGCCGAAGGAAAATTCCACAGCTAAGCCGCCCATTCGCTTGGCCGACGACGACCGCAAGCGCAAGAACGACCAGGGCGGGCCCGGGACGGCGGTCATCACCAAGACGAAGCCGCAGACCAAGCGGCCGAACCTCTACCGCGTCCTGCTGCTTAATGACGACTACACGCCAATGGAATTCGTAGTCCATGTGCTCGAGCGCTTCTTCAACAAGGACAGCGAAACGGCGCATCGCATCATGATGCATGTGCACCAGCACGGGATCGGCGAGTGCGGGATTTTCACTTATGAGGTAGCCGAGACAAAAGTGACGCAGGTCATGGACTTTGCCCGCAAACATCAGCATCCTTTGCAGTGCATCATGGAGAAGAAGTGATTCCGGGGGAACGGCCAATACAAAGGAAGAGACACTGGAATGCCAACCTTTTCGCGTAGCCTTGAACAGTCGCTCCACCGGGCCTTGGCGCTTGCCAACGAGCGCCATCATGAATACGCCACGCTTGAGCACCTTCTGCTGGCGCTGATCGAAGATCAGGACGCGGCTGCGGTGATGCGGGCCTGCAATGTTGACCTGGACAAGCTGCGCCGCAGCCTGGTCGCCTACCTCGAATCCGAACTGGACAACCTGGTCACGGACGGGGCCGAGGATTCAAAGCCGACGGCCGGCTTCCAGCGCGTCATTCAGCGCGCGGTGATTCATGTCCAGTCTTCGGGCCGTGAGGAGGTCACCGGCGCCAACGTCCTGGTCGCCATTTTCGCCGAGCGCGAAAGCCATGCCGCTTACTTCCTGCAGGAGCAGGACATGACGCGCTACGACGCCGTCAATTACATCAGCCATGGCATCGCCAAACGGCCGGGCATGTCGGAGGCGCGTCCGGTCCGCGGCGCCGACGAGGATGCCGATACCAAGAACGGCGATGAGCCCAAGAAAAAGGGCGACGCGCTCGACGCCTATTGCGTCAACCTCAACAAGAAAGCGCGCGAGGGCAAGATCGATCCGCTGATCGGCCGCGA
>CAYVPC010000226.1:0-5810 GCA_964453555.1 uncultured Hyphomicrobiales bacterium
AATATCTCACCACCCTCAATATCCACGCACCGATGGAGCCGATGAACGCCCTCGCCTTCGAGCAGGACGACATCTGGCACATCTATACCGGCAACCAGTTCAACACCCGCACGACTGCGATCGCGGCTGCGATAGCCGGTACGGACCCCAAAAATGTCCTGATCCATCAGCAATTCCTGGGCGGCGGGTTCGGTCGCCGGCTGGAGTCGGACATGGTGATCCCGGCGGTTGCTGCGGCCAAGGCGGTCGGCAAACCGGTGAAGGTCATCTATTCGCGTGAAGACGACATGCAGATGGATTTCACCAGACCGCTGACCTATCAAAAGGTCAAAGTCGGACTCGACGCCGACGGCAAAGCGATCGCCATGGAACATGATGTGATTGGCGCTTGGCCGACCGTGCATTGGGGCATCCCTGCCTTCCTGGTTCCTTCCGTGGACAAGAAGGGCAAGATTGACCCCTATGCGGCCAGTGGCGCCAATTATTGGTACACGATCCCAAACCACACGGTCCGCAATTTCACGAACAATCTAGCCGAGAAGGCCACGCCGCCGGGCCAGCTTCGCTCGGTGGCGCCCGCGTGGACCTTCTGGGCGGTCGAAAGCACGATGGACGACATCGCTCACGCTTCCGGTCAGGACCCCGTCGAGATGAGGTTAAAACTGCTTGACGGCGCCGGTGAAAACGCCGGTGGCGACAAGCCATGGAATGTGGGTGGCGCCAAGCGTCTCGCCAATGCGTTGCGCGCCGCCGTCGGCCTCTCCGGCTATGGAGCGATCAAACTCCCGGCAAACGAAGGAATGGGTGTGGCCTGCGTCAGCTCGCAGGAACGGACTTTCCCAACTTGGACGGCTTGCGTCGCCCACGTGAAGGTCGATCCCAGTAGCGGCGAGATAACACTTAAGAAGATCACCATCGCTATGGATGTCGGTACGGTCGTCAATCCTGACGGCGTCCGCGCCCAGATAGAGGGCTCGGTCTTTTGGGGAGCATCGCTCGCTCTTTTGGAAAATGCGACGGTGAAGGACGGCGGTATCGAGCAGACTAACTTCGATACCTACACGCCGATGCGCATGAGCCAGATCCCCGAGCTCGACATCAGCATCATCGGCAACGGCGAGCCGGCGGTAGGCTGTGGCGAGCCGGCGGTGACGGTCATCGCGCCGGCCATTGCCAACGCCATCTTCAACGCCGTCGGTGCGCGGGTTCGCTCGCTGCCGATCACGGCGGAGGCTGTGAAGGCGGCGATGAAGGCCTGAGCGGACGCCTCAGATCGTCCGTGCTCAAGAAATGCGGGGAGCGGCGTCCTGGTGCCGCTCCTTTTTCTTTGCCGTTGCGTTGAAATCGGCCACTTCATTCGCACGCATGCTTGTCATGACGGAACAATTACAGTTTTATGACAGGGCGCCGTGCGCTGGGGATGGTTAGGATCAGGGCCGGGCACGCGCGCCGACCATGCGTGCTGCGCTGCTTTCTTTCGGCCAACGGGTTGGTAGCATTGGGTTATTCGCCGGCTTGCGCGTTTGGCGGCGGTTGCTTTTCCTCATCCCGCATGCCGCCGCCTTCGCCCTCATGGTCTGCACCGAAACCAACGCGGCGGCGATGGCGGCGTTCCTGCTGGCCTGGGGACTCCTGAATTACTGCTGGCTTTTGCTGCTGCGCCGGCCGGCGATCGCGGCACTGCTCTCGCTCGTGATGGTGTCGGTTCTCGTCCTGTTGTCGCAGCTCAAATTCCAGGTGCTGATGATGACCGCGAGCTTCATCGACCTGATGGTCATCGACACCGACACGATCGCGTTCCTGTTCAGCATCTTCCCGGCATTGCGCTGGGTCGCGGCGCTGTGCGCTATCGCGCTCATTCCGCTCATTGTTCTGGCGTGGCGCTACGATTCGCTACGCGTGCGCCGGCCGATCGCGGCGGCCATGGCGCTCGCCTGCGTCGGCGGGCTGACAATACTCGAGAAAAAACTGCCGATGGAGCCGTTCGAAGCCTGGTACGGCGGCAATCATCTTTCGGCGTTCGCGCGCTCGGGTATCGACGCGGTGCACGAACTGATGACGCACGGCTTCATGGAGTCGGACCCCTTCGTCACGGATCGGCTGAAGGCCGTCGAAGACTGGAACTGCCAGCCGGCCGGCAAGCCACCACACATCATCATGGTGCATGACGAATCGAGCTTCGACATTCGCATGGCACCCGGCATCAAGTTGCCGGCAGGTTACGGTTCGCATTTCGTTTCATTCGACGGACTGGAGCGCCGCTTCCTGGTCGAAGGCAACGGCGGTCCGAGCTGGTACACGGAATACAACGTGCTTGAGGGTCTGTCGGCGCGCTCGTTTGGCCGCTTCGCCTATTTCGTAACGCGGATCGCCGCAGGCCGCGTCAAACGCGGGCTGCCGGCAGCGCTGCGCCGTTGCGGCTATCGCACCTTCTCGCTTTATCCGGCGCTCGGCGCCTTCATGAGCGCTCGCAGCTACCAGACCACCACCGGCGTGCAGCACTTTTTCGACCAGCACGATCTCGGCACACGGGTGGTCGAGCCGGACAGCTTTTTCTACAGCGCCGCGGCGCGGGTGATCGAGCGCGAGCATGAACGCAGCCCCATGTTCGTCTTCATCTATCTCGGCGCCAATCATTTTCCCTGGGACTACCGCTATCGGCCCGATCTGATGCCGCAGTGGGAGGATCTGGGAAACTCCGCGCTGGTCGATGAATATCTGCGCCGGCAGGCGATAAGCGCAAACGACTATGCGGACTTCGTCGCCCTGTTGCGGCGGCAGTTTCCCGATGAATCGTTCCTGCTGGTGCGGTTCGGCGATCATCAGCCGGATTTTGCTCCTCGTCTGATCGATCCGTCGCTCGACGAGAACGGCATCGCACACCGGCTGATGACTTACGATCCGCGCTATTTCACGACCTATTATGCAATCGATGCGCTCAACTTCAGCCCGCTCGACGTCTCGTCGGCGCTTGACACGCTCGAAGGCCCCTATTTGCCGCTGGTCGTTCAGGAGGCGGCCGGCTTGCCGCTCGACCCGTCGTTCGCCGAGCAGAAAAAGATTCTGACGCGTTGCAACGGCCTGTTCTACGCATGCGCCGGCGGCGCGGAAGCCCGGCATTTTAACCGCATGCTGATCGACGCCGGGCTAATCAAGAATCTTTGACTCCGTTAGCCATCACGTTACATCAGGCGTGCGGGGGCAACCCCGGACGGAGCAACAGCCGTTGTCCCTGCTGTCAGCCGGTGCGATCGAGACGTGCATGCTCGACCGCGTGGAGATCGCGGTCGAGCCTTGGCGATGGGAATTTGCCGCCGCGCGCCGCGAGGAGATTGTCGGCCACTTTGCCGCCCGGCAGCGCGAGCGGCTGGCGCTGTGGAATGGCCGTGTGCTGCTGCTCAACCATTACAGTGTTGAAAATGGCGCGCTGCGCGGCACCGGCTTCGAAACCGACTACGCGACCTTCCTGGCCTTTCGGGATTGGGATTTCCCCGACGCTGGCGTCTTCAACTTCTTTGCCGCCGCGGCTTTGCGGTCCGCCGACGGCGCTTATCTGGTCGGCGAAATGGCGCAGTCAACGGCCGGCGCGGGGCAGCTATCCTTTCCCTGCGGCACGCCGGATCCGGACGATCTCGGCGCCGGCGGCGCGCTCGATCTCGCCGGCAATCTGGCACGCGAGCTTTCCGAGGAGACCGGTCTTGACATCGTTTCGCTCACGGCCGACCCCGGCTGGTGCCTGGTTCGCGACCGCGGCTTTCTGGCGTTGATCAAACGGCTGACGGCGCGCGAAGATGCGCAAGCGCTTCGTTCACGTATCATGCGTTACCTCGAACGCGAGGCGCAGCCGGAATTCTGCGATATCCGCATCGTGCGCGGGCCGGCCGATTTCGATCCGCGCATGGTGCCGTCGGCGGTTGCGTTTCTTGAGCGGGTCTGGCGGCAATGAACCGCCCGTCCAAGGAGTCAAAACCACAATGAAGTTTGCCAACGTCCTTAGGGCTTGCCGGGTGGAGAAGCCGCGACATTTCCGGCTTGCCGATCACGATCCCGCCGAGTGCTTCGGTTTTTCGACCGACGTCGAGAAGGTCAAGCCGCTGCTCGCGGACGGCGTCGCCCGGATCGAGAAACTCCAGCAATGCCTTTACAGCGACGGCCGCTGGGCCGTGCTGATCGTACTCCAGGGCATGGATGCCGCCGGCAAGGACGGCATCGTCAAGCATGTCATGTCCGGCGTCAATCCGCAGGGCTGCGAGGTCCACGCATTCAAGGCGCCCAGTGCCGAGGAGTTGGCGCATGATTTCTTGTGGCGGGCGGCCAAAGTCCTGCCCGGGCGCGGGCATATCGGCATCTTCAATCGTTCGTATTATGAAGAAGTGCTGGTCGTGCGCGTACACCCGGAGATGCTGAAACAGGAGAAGCTGCCGCCCGGCGCTGCCGGCAAGGACCTTTGGAGACACCGTTTCAAGGAAATTCGCGCCTTCGAGCGCCATCTGGTGCGCGGTGGCACGCGGGTACTGAGCAGCGCAAGCGCTTCCTGGCACGGATCGACGAGCCGGCCAAACGCTGGAAGTTCTCGATGAATGACGTCAGCGAGCGCAAGCGCTGGGACGAATATATGGCCGCCTATCAGGAGATGATCCGTGAAACTTCAACGGACTATGCGCCCTGGTACGTCGTCCCCGCCGACCATAAGCACGTCGCGTGGCTGGTCGTCTCTGCCGCGATCAACGAGGCGTTGGACAGATTGAAGCTCGATTTTCCCAAGATTCAGGGCAAGGCGCTGGCGGAACTCAAGCGTATCGAGCACGCGCTCAAGGCGGAGAAGTCCGCCGGAGCCGGCTAAAGCGACGGGAAGCGGGAGATCGCGACGACTGCGACTACTCCGCCGCCTCCGCCGGAATGTTCGGCAGAAATTCGGTCACTTTGCCAGCCTCGTTGTCGACGAGCATCAGCAGATCGAAGTAACGGATCACCGGGGCCGAGCCGATGCGCTTTTCAATGCCCGCGCGCCATTCGGCATCATGGCTACGCTGCGCGGCTTCTTTGGAGGGCCAGATATAGAACGCACCGCCTTGGCCGTTTTCATCGGCAATGTAGTGCTTGCGGATAAGCTCTTTGTTGGCTCGCCATTTTACCGCAGTCGGCCGTGCATCTTCGAGGATACGTTCTCGCGTCCAGCCCGGCGGATATTTGAACGAGACATATTCGACGATCATAGGTCAGCCTCCCTGCCGCATTCTTTCATTGTAGAGCAATCGCCACCATCTATGCAGCGGAGGGTCTTGCGCCACGGCCGTTCTGTCCGTTACAACGGCCGCGGTCTTGAGGTTTAAGGCGGTTTTTACCCTTCTCCGCGACCTTGAGCCGATGAGGATGCGCATGTCGATTCGCTGCGATTTTCGCGCGATGAACCGGACGGCCGATCGGGCCGCCGCCGGCGCTTCCCTCATTCTCGGCGGGCTCCTGCTGCTTATTGCCCCCTGAGGGCCGGCTGGGCGTTTGCGCCTGGGCACTCAGGGGACGGCTTAAGCCAGAAAACCCACGAGAGCCCAAAAGCCCGAAATGACGGCAGACGGGCGATAGACCGGAAGGACCTAACACCATGACCGCACCCGTCCAGTCCGAGAAGGACCGCGTCGTCGTTTTCGACACTACTTTGCGCGACGGCGAGCAAAGCCCCGGCGCCACCATGACCCACGAAGAGAAGCTCGAAGTCGCCGAGCTGCTCGACGAAATGGGCGTCGACATCATCGAGGCCGGCTTTCCCATCGCCTCGGAAGGCGACTTCGCCGCCGTCAACGAGATCGCCA
>CAYVPC010000227.1:0-5808 GCA_964453555.1 uncultured Hyphomicrobiales bacterium
AAGACGCTGACCTTAAAGCGCAGCGGCGTCGAGCAGGGCGTGGTGCGCCAGAGCTTCAGCCATGGTCGCAGCAAGGCCGTCGTGGTCGAAAAGGTTAAGCGCCGCGCGCCTGGTGACGCCAAGCCGGAGCCGGCAATTCCGGCCGAACGCCCGGCACCGAAACGCGCCGCTCCGGCGACCACCGCCAAGGGGGCTGCCCCCGCCGCGCCGGCTGCCGCACCGTCCCCCGCCGCCGCCCCCGCCGCGCCGAAATCTTCCGGAGTCGTCCTGCGGACGCTCACCGAAGAAGAGCGAAGCGCCCGGGCGCATGCGCTCGCCGACGCGCGCCTGCGCGAAGCCGAAGAGCGCAAGATCGCGGAGGAAGAAGCCAAAATCCGTCACACCCGCGAAGAAGTCGACCGCGCCGAACGCGCCGCGGCGGAAGCGCGCAAGCTCAACGAAGAAGTCCGCCGCAAGCACGACGAGGAAACCAAGCGCAAAGCCGACGAAGTCGCCAAGAAACGCTTCGGCGCCGACACGACGACGACCAAATCCGGCGGCCGTCAGGTGGTCGAAGTCGAGGACGACGAAGCGCCGCGTCCCCGCCGTGGTGGCGCACCGGCGCGGCCGGCTCCCGCTCCCAAAACGCCCCGCGTCAGCGCCGAAAAGCGCCGCGGCCGCCTCACCGTCGTTACCGCGCTTTCCGCCGATGAGATCCGCGAGCGCTCGGTCGCCTCATTCCGCCGGCGCGTGCAGCGTATCACCGGCCACCGCGACAACGAGCCGAAGGAAAAGATCGCACGCGAAGTGACCGTTCCGGAGACGATCACGATTCAGGAACTGGCCAACCGTATGGCCGAGCGCGGCGTCGACGTGATCCGCGTGCTGATGCAGCAGGGTCACATGGCCAAGATCACCGATACGATCGACGCCGACACCGCCCAGCTCATCGCCGAGGAACTCGGCCACACCGTTCGGCGGGTCGCCGAGTCCGACGTCGAAGAAGGCATGTTCGACGCGCCTGACGATCCGGCGAGCTTGCTGCCGCGCGCTCCCGTCGTCACCATCATGGGCCACGTCGATCACGGCAAGACGTCGCTGCTCGATGCCATCCGCTCGACCGAGGTCGCCGCCGGCGAGGCGGGCGGCATCACCCAACATATCGGCGCCTACCAGGTGACGTCGCCTTCCGGCGGCCGCATCACCTTCATCGATACGCCCGGCCACGCCGCTTTCACAGCGATGCGGGCGCGCGGCGCCAAGATCACGGACATCGTGGTGCTGGTGGTCGCCGCCGACGACGGCGTCATGCCGCAGACGGTGGAAGCGATCCATCACGCCAAGGCGGCCAAGGTGCCGATCATCGTCGCCATCAACAAGATCGACAAAGGCGACGCCAAGCCCGAGCGCGTGCGCACGGAATTGCTCCAGCACGAGATCCAGGTCGAATCGCTGGGCGGCGATACGCTCGAAATTGAAGTATCGGCGAAGCAAAAAACCAATCTCGACAAGCTGCTCGACATGATCGCGCTGCAAGCCGAGGTGCTGGAGCTCAAGGCCAATCCGAACCGCCCTGCCGAGGGCACCGTGATCGAGGCGCGGCTTGATCGCGGCCGCGGTCCGGTCGCGACCGTCCTGGTCCAACGCGGCACACTCAAGCCCGGCGATATCGTCGTGGCCGGCTCCGAATGGGGCCGCGTGCGCGCGCTCATGTCGGACACCGGACACTCAGTGGTCGCCGCCGGCCCGTCGATGCCGGTCGAAGTTTTGGGCTTCAACGGTACCCCGGATGCGAGCGACCGGCTGGCCGCGGTCGAGACCGAAGCGCGCGCCCGCGAGATCGCGGATTACCGCGCGCGGCAGAAACGCGACAAAATGGCAGCGCGGCAGACCGGCATGCGCGGCTCGCTCGAGCAGATGATGAGTCAGCTCAAGACTAGCGGTCTCAAAGAGTTTCCGCTGGTGATCAAGGGCGACGTGCAAGGCTCGGTCGAGGCGATCGTCGGCGCGCTGGAAAAGCTTTCGACCGACGAAGTCGCCGCCCGCGTGATCTTCGCGGGCGCGGGCGGCATCACCGAATCCGATATCACGCTGGCGCAAGCTTCGGGCGCGGCAGTGATCGGCTTTAATATCCGGGCCAACAAGGAAGCGCGCGAAGCTGCCGAACAGGCCGGCATCGAAATCCGCTATTATGACATCATCTACAACCTGGTCGACGACGTGAAGAAGGCGATGTCGGGATTGCTCGCGCCGACTTTGCGCGAGACCATGCTCGGCAACGCGGTCATTCTCGAGATCTTCAAGGTGTCGAAGGTCGGCAACATCGCCGGCTGCCGGGTCACCGACGGCACCGTCGAGCGCGGCGCCAATGTACGGCTGATCCGCGACAGCGTCGTGGTGCATCAGGGTAAACTATCG
Source organism: uncultured Hyphomicrobiales bacterium (assembly GCA_964453555.1). Classification (GTDB taxonomy): domain Bacteria; phylum Pseudomonadota; class Alphaproteobacteria; order Rhizobiales; family Xanthobacteraceae; genus BOG-931. The sequence continues at coordinate 2,398 of CAYVPC010000227.1, forward strand.
CAGCTCAAGCGCTTCAAGGACGACGCGCGCGAGGTGGTGGCCGGCCAGGAATGCGGCATGGCCTTCGAGAACTACCAAGACATGAAAGTCGGCGACGTTATCGAGTGCTATCGCGTGGAGAGCGTGCAGCGGACGCTCTGAGCTCAAGCCTCGAGCGTTCGCGTCTCCTTCGTCATTCCCGGTTCGAACCCGGCGTCTGACATAACAAAAGCGGAAAATGGCCCGTCATCATCATCGCGATCAGTCCGCCGGTGCGTCGCCGCGCCGGTTGCGCGTCGGCGAACTCGTTCGCCATGCGCTGGCCGAGATGTTCTCGCGCGGCGACGTCCATGATCCGGTGATCGAAGCGCATATGATCACGGTTCCCGAAGTGCGCATGAGCCCCGACCTGCGGCTCGCGACGATCTACATCATGCCGCTCGGCGGTCGCGACGCGCAGGAAGTTCTTGATGCGCTGGAAAACAACAAGCGCTATATGCGCGGCGAGATCGCCCGCCGCGTCAATTTGAAATTTGCCCCGGACATACGCTTCCGCATCGATGAGCGTTTCAACGAAGCGGAACGGATCGAGAAGCTCCTGCGCGCGCCCGCAGTCGCGCGCGACCTGAAAGACGATTGATGTCAGGACAAATATTTACCGCCCTGCCTAACCCTCTCCGGCAAGAAGGAGAGGAGCCGCCGGCGCCGGCGGCAAAGCAGAAAAAGCACAAGCGCGACGTGCACGGCTGGGTCGTGCTCGATAAGCCGGCCGGCATGACGTCCACCCATGCGGTTGCGGTCATCAAGCATTTGTTCGCCGCCAAGCGCGCCGGTCATGCCGGCACGCTCGATCCGCTCGCCACCGGATGCCTGCCGGTTGCGCTCGGTGAAGCCACCAAGACGGTTCCGTTTGTGGTCGACGGGCGCAAGACGTATGTGTTCACGGTGCGCTGGGGCGAGGAGCGCGACACCGACGACGCCGAAGGCCGCGTCGTCGAGGTCAGTGCCAATCGCCCTGACCGGGCGGCGATCGCAGCCTCGCTGGCGCGCTTTGTCGGCACAATCGAGCAAGTCCCGCCGCGGTTTTCCGCCGTCAAGATTGACGGCGAGCGGGCCTACGATCTCGCCCGCGAGGGCGAAAAGGTCGAGATCGCCGCCCGCGCTGTGACCGTCCACTGCCTTGATCTGGTCGAAATTCCCGATCCGCATCACGCCGTGCTGACCGCCGAATGCGGCAAAGGTACCTATGTACGCTCGCTCGCCCGCGACCTCGGCCGCGCGCTCGGCGCACTCGGCCACGTCAGCGCGCTCCGCCGCAGCCGGGTTGGCCCGTTTGCCGAAGGCGACATGATTTCGCTGGAACGCCTCGAGTCTTTGTGCCATAGAGCGGCCGCCGGCGAGGGAAATCTCGCCGACATTCTGCTGCCGATTGAGACCGCGCTGGACGACATCCCGGCACTGGCCGTCAGCCCGGCAGACGCGGCAAGGCTCCACCGGGGTCAAGCCGTTTTGATGCGTGGACGGGACGCTGCCGTAATTCGCGGCACGGTCCAGGTCGCTGCGGGCGGACAGCTCGTGGCAATTGCCGAGGTCGACCGCGGCGAGATCGTCCCCAAGCGCGTTTTCAACTTGACCGGCGTGACAGGACGCGCCGGCAGACAAAGAGGTTGATGACGATGTCGATTACGACCGCGCGCAAAGCGGAAGTCATTAAGACTTATGCGAAGAAGTCCGGTGATACGGGTTCGCCCGAGGTTCAGGTCGCGCTCCTTTCGGAGCGGATCAATAATCTGACCGAGCACTTCAAGACCCACATCAAAGACAACCATTCGCGTCGCGGGCTGCTTAAGCTCGTGTCGCAGCGGCGCCAGATTCTCGATTTTCTGCGGCGCACGGACCAGGGACGTTATCAGGGGTTGATTGAACGGCTGGGTATTCGCCGTTGAATGCTTTCGCGCGGGCAAGTCCCGCGCGCTTCGTGGCGGCGCTTGGTGCGTCCGCTTATATGTACGGCAGCAATGCTGCCGATTTGGATGGCGAACCGAGGGTTCGTCGACATCAAGGAAGGTTCGAAGGCCATGGCAGGATCGCCAGTCGCTGTTGAGGCATTGCAGCGCTGCTGCACCAACAGCGTCTCGCCGTCTTGCTTATGGCTTTCGCACTTTCGCGAAAACCATGAGAGACAATCGCAATGTTCAATATTCATCGTGTGCAACTTGACTGGGGTGGCCGTAATCTAACGCTGGAAACCGGCAGAATAGCGCGTCAAGCCGACGGAGCCGTGCTCGCCACTTATGGCGAAACCAGTGTGCTTGCCGCTGTCGTTGCCGCCAAGGAGCCGAAGGAAGGCATCGATTTCCTTCCGCTCACCGTCAACTACACTGAGAAATACTACGCGGCCGGCCGGATTCCCGGCGGCTACTTCAAACGCGAGCGCGGTCCGACCGAAAAGGACACGCTGACGTCGCGCCTGATCGATCGCCCGATCCGTCCGTTGTTCGCCGACGGCTGGCGCTGCGACACGCAAGTGACCATCACCGTGCTCTCACACGATCAGGAGAACGATCCCGATATCGTCGCGATGGTTGCGGCCTCGGCCGCGCTCACGCTTTCGGGCGCGCCGTTCATGGGCCCGATCGGCGGCGCCCGTGTCGGTTTCATCAACAACGAGTACGTGCTCAATCCGACGCTCGACGAGATGAAGGAAAGCCAGCTCGACCTTGTCGTCGCCGGCACCCAGGACGCCGTCATGATGGTGGAATCGGAAGCCAAAGAGCTGTCCGAAGAAATCATGCTCGGCGCCGTGATGTTCGGGCATCGCCACTTCCAGCCGGTCATCGAGGCGATCATCAAGCTTGCGGAAAAAGCCGCCAAGGAACCGCGCGAGTTGACGGCGCCCAACAATGCCGCGCTAGAAAAAGAGATGCTCGGCCTCGTCGAGAAGGAATTGCGCGCCGCCTATGCCATTCCCGACAAGATGGCGCGCCACAAGGCCGTCGAAGCCGCCAAAGACCGCGTGATGGGGCACTTCCTCCCGGAAGGCGCCGAACCGAAGCACGACAAGGCCGCGGTTACCGGCGTGTTCAAGGAGCTCGAAGCCAAGATCGTGCGCTGGAACATCCTCGACACCGGCAAGCGCATCGATGGCCGCGATGTAAAAACCGTTCGGCAGATCGTGGCGGAAGTCGGGGTGCTGCCCCGCACGCACGGCTCGGCGCTGTTCACCCGCGGCGAGACCCAGGCTTTGGTGGTCGCGACGCTCGGCACCTCTGAAGACGAGCAGTTCATCGACGCGCTGCAGGGAACGTATAAAGAGACGTTCCTGCTGCACTACAACTTTCCCCACTATTCAGTGGGCGAGACCGGCCGCACCGGTGCGCCCGGCCGGCGCGAAATCGGCCACGGCAAGCTCGCCTGGCGGGCGATCCATCC
>CAYVPC010000228.1:0-5778 GCA_964453555.1 uncultured Hyphomicrobiales bacterium
CGTTGACGGCGGCGACGACGCGGGCGCGGTGGTCGGCGCCGGCCCAGGCCTGCACGGCGGTAAAAGCCGGCACGATGAACAGACCGCCGGCGATCGCGAGCCCGGCCAGATCGATCGCGATGTGAACGCTGTAGCGCGACGCGAAATAACCGGCGACACCGAGCGTGCCGGCCGGACGGACGAGCGCCGAGGCGGTCCAGCCGAGGTCGAGGGCAAACAGACCGAGCAGCATGGCTCCGATCAGTGTTGGCAGCAGAATGATGCGGCCGTGCGCGAGCCACGCGGCAAGAGCGGAACCGGCCGCCACCGCGACCGAGAAAATTGTGAGGAAGGTCGTGACCACGCCTTCGCTGCCGCCGATGTTGAACGTCACCAGCGGGGGCAGCAGTGAAAGGACCAGCGCGCCGACAAGCCAGAACCAGCTCGTGACCAATGCGCCCCACAACAAGCGCGGTTCGGCGCCTACGTATTTGATCAGCTGGCCGGTCGAGGCGAAGATGTTGCGGTTGACCGCAAGGTTCGGCGCTCCCTCGCCGGTCAGCGGGATGAAGCGGCTGGCGATCCAGCAGGCCACCGACGACACAATCATCAGCCAGGCGAAATGGGTGGGATTGCCACCGTCGCGCGCCGCCAGCCCGGCCACGATGGTGCCGAGCAGAATGGCCAGGAAGGTTCCGCCCTCGACCAGCGCGTTGCCGGACGTCAATTCGGCGCTGCTGAGATGATCGGGCAGGATGCCGTATTTGATCGGCCCGAACAGCGCGGCGATGGTGCCGTACAGGAACACCGCGATGAACAGGAGCACGATCGAATGAAAAGCGAAGCCCGCGACCGCAAGCACCGCGACGGCGATTTCGAAAAGCTTCAGGCGCTGCGCGACGATCGATTTGTCGTAGCGGTCGGCCATCTCGCCGCCGAGCCCGGACAGCAGGAAGAACGGAAAGATCAGCGTGGCGCCGGCGAGCGTGATCAACGCCGCGGAATCTTCGCCGCCAATCTGGAAGAGAATGAGGAAGACAAGTGCGGTCTTGAGAAAGTTGTCGCCAAAGGCCGAGAAGAATTGACACCAGAACAGCGGCGCGAAACGTCGCGTCGACATCAGGGACGTGAACATGGCTCTCCTGCGGTTACTTGCCGACCAGCGTTTGCTCCCGTCGCACTTTAAACGGATGCACCGGGCTTGGCGACGTTGATATCGCGGCGGAAGAGAGAATGGATGCGGCCGCGCCGGTGTAGGGAAACGACAAATTCAACAGTTGAATCAATAAGATATATCTACAAAGGGGACAGCCTTTGCCGGCCGATGGAACTGCCGCCAGCGGCGGACGGCCAGTCCCGCAAGGTCCGCGAATCGCACCGCTTTGCGCCGGCCATTCGGCGACGACTTATTCGGCAACAACCTGGCCCTTGGCGGTTTCCTCGTGGTACTCGCCGATGAAATCGTAGCGGCCGGGACGAAGCGGACTGATATGGACAACGCCCTGCGAGTTGCCAGCGATCACTTTCTCGACTTTCAGCGCCGCCGAATCGAACTCCTCCGATAGCGGATCGGCGTTCACGACCGTCAAAGATATGCGCTTGCCGGCGGGAACGCGGATTTCGGACGGCTCGAAACGATGATCGCGGATGGTGGTTGTGGCCGTAAAGACGTCTTCGGCGCTGGCACCCACACAGGAGGCTGCCAGCGCAAGGCATATCAAAAAAATGGTCCGGCGCATCATTTCGCCGGTTTCAGTCGGACGAGAGTTTGCTCGGGAAATGGAAGGTCCAGCTCTGCGAGAAAGGCTGCCACCAATCCGGCACGCCGGTTTCCTTGTCGACGTGCCGATAGAATCCGGCCTTTGACGGCGGCTCGAAGTGGAATGTCAGCTTGTAATCGCCGTCACCCATCAGCGTAAGGTTGTTGGCGTAGTGCGGACCGTCGCCGGCAGTCATCGGCAAAAGCTTGCCGCTCTTCTTAAGATTGGTCCCAACCTTCTCGATCGTGTAGGAAATCGTCAGATACGGTATCCACTCGTCTTCCTTGAAGCCGTGCTTGTCGTCCTTGGTCGCATGCACGTCGACTTCGATATGGACGGCATTCGGCCCCATATCCATGCCTTTGGTCATCGGCGCCATTTCGATGCCGAGCAGATAATGCGGGACGAGCTGCATGTCGTTCGTCACGACCGGCTCCCCGACGTAGAATTCCTTGGCCGCCGCCGGCATCGTTGCCAGCACGGCCACGACGGCGAAAGCCAATACTGCATCCAAAATGCGTCTCATACCCGGTCTCCAATTGCGATGGCACCAGCCAAATCAAGGACCGCAGTTTCTCTTTAGAATAAAGAAAAACTGCAATGTTTTCAGTATGTTGCACTAACAGAGAACGGGCGCATCGGCAAATGCGTCCTAACGTCTCGACCGGCCGAATTTGCGCGGGCCGTGGTCGGTGACACCGAGATGCGTCTCCAGCGCGACGCGGTCGCCGAGCAGCGCGGCGCTCTGCGCCGCGTGCACGACGGCGCCGCGCTCGACGATGACGGCGTCATCGGTAACGCCGAGAATTTTTTTGGCGTTTTGTTCGACCAGGATGGCCGACATCCCCTCGTCGCGGATGATCCGTCGCAAAACGCCGAGCAATTCATCGACGATGATCGGCGCCAGGCCCTCCAACGGCTCGTCGAGCAGCATGACGCGCGGATTAAGCACCAGCGCCCGCGCAATCGCGAGCATCTGCTGCTCGCCGCCGGAAAGCTGGTTGCCGAGATTTTGCCGCCGCTCGTTGAGCCGCGGAAACAGCGCATAGACTTTGTCCGTCGTCCACCGGCCCGGCTGCGCGACGGCGGTCAGGTTCTCGTGCACCGTCAGCGATTTGAAAATGTTGCGCTCCTGCGGCACCCAGCCGATGCCCGCGTGCGCGCGCTGCTCGGGCCGCAGCCGCGTCAAGTCAATACCGTCGAGCGCGATCTTGCCGGAAAAATAGCGGGTAACGCCGACAATGGTGCTGATCAGCGTGGTCTTGCCCATGCCGTTGCGGCCAAGCAATGCGAGCGAGTGACCCTCGGCGAGCGACAGCGAAATGCCCGAAAGCACCACGGCCTCGCCGTAGCCGGCGAAGAGCCGGTCGATGCGCAACAGTTCAGGCATCGAGCTCCTCACCGAGATAGACGGCCTTGACCCGCGGATCGTGCGCAACCTCCTCGGGCGCGCCGTCGACCAGAAGCCCGCCATTGACCAGCACCGAGATGCGGTCGGCGAACGAAAACACCAAGTCCATGTCATGCTCGATCAGAAGCACGGTCACGTCTTCGGGCAGCGCGGCGATGGTGGCCAAAAGCTCATGGCGCTCCGCCTCGGGGACACCGGCCGCGGGCTCGTCGAGCAGCAGCACCTTCGGGCGGCAGGCGAAGGCCAACGCGATTTCAAGGAGCCGTTGCTTGCCGTAGGGCAGGATCGCCGTGCGCGCATGCATGACGTCGGTCAGGCGGAAGCGTTCGAGGATCTCGACGATTTCGCCGGTCACCGCCGGACTGCTGCCGATAACGCGCCACCACTGCGCGCCGGTACCGAGCCGTTCCGAGATTGCCTGGCCGATCGATTCGAGCGGCGTGAGGTCCATGAACAGCTGATTGATCTGGAACGTCCGCGCGATGCCAAGCCGGACGCGCTGATACGGCAGCAGCCCCGTGATGTCGTTGCCGTCGAGCAGGATGCTGCCGGCGGTCGGCCGCAGCATGCCGGTGAGCAGATTGACGACGGTCGTCTTGCCGGCTCCGTTCGGCCCGATCAAAGCGTGCCGCGCGCCCTTCTCGATGGCGAGCGAAACGTCGTGCGCGGCGGTGATGCCGCCGAAGCGTTTTTCGAGCCCGATGGTTTCGAGGATCGGCATACTTAGTGCCCATCCGGCGTCGCGCCACCGACTGCCGGGCGCGCGATGATTCGTCCACCAAGCCGGATGATGAATCCGCGCAGCGCGGCAATCCATCCCTCGACCCGCTCGCGGCCGACCAGCACGATGATGACAAGCACAAAGCCGATCCAGAACTGCCAGTATTGGGGGGTGAGAGTTGCGATCCAGTCCTGCAGGAATTTGTAGATCACCGCGCCGATCATGCCGCCATAGAGATAGCCGGTGCCGCCGATGATGAGGACGAGCAGAAGATCGGCCGAGCGGTCGAACGAGAATACGTCAAGCGAGCAGAACGCCGTGGTCTGGGTGAGCAGCCCGCCGGCAATGCCGGCCAGGCCTCCCGAGACCGTGTAAATTGCGACCAGCCGCTGGTTGACCGGGATGCCGATCGCGGAAGCGCGCAGCGGATTGCCCTTGAGCGAGCGCAGCGAAAGACCGAACGGCGAATAAACGATGCGCCGCACGATCACGAAGCAGATGAACAGCACGACCAGCGAATAGACGTAGCCGTTGTGGCCGTACAGATCGAAGCGGAACAGGCCGAAGATCGGCTTGATGTCGACGCCTTGCAGTCCGTCCGCCCCGCCGGTGATGTTCGAATAGCGATTGGCGACTTCGCCCAAGATCAGCGAGACGCCCAACGTCACCATGATCCGCGTCAGATCCGATCCGCGCAGCACCAGGAAGCTGGTGATGAATCCGAGCGCCGCGGCGGCCAGGCCGGAGCAGATCAGGGCGATCACCGGCTCGTTGATGATGCCGTATTTGGCGACCAGGCCGGAAAAATATCCGGCCAGTCCGAAGAATGCCGCATGCCCGAGCGAGATGATGCCGGCATAGCCGACGATAAGATCGAGCGAGAGCGCGAACAGCGCCAGGATCGCCGTATCTTTCAAAATCAGATGTTTGCCCGGGAACAGCCAGATCGTAGCAAAGACGACGACCCAAAACGCGATCTCGAGCGGCGACCAGCGCGCCCGGCGCGTCAGATAAGCCGTTACTTCGTCGACGACCGGCGTCATCGCACTCACCGCGCCGCGCTGCGGGCGAACAGGCCCTGCGGCCGCCAGATCAGCACGACGATCATGATCGTGTAGATCACGAAGGCGCCGAGCTTGGGCACGTAATATTTGCCGGCGACGTCGGCGATGCCGAGCAGGATCGAGGCGAGGAACGGTCCGGTGATGCTCGTGGTGCCGCCGACCGTCACCACGATCAGGAAATAGATCATGTATTTGAGCGGGAAGGTCGGATCGAGGCCTAGGATCTCGGCGCCAAGCGCCCCGCCCAACCCGGCGAGTCCAGAGCCAAAGGCGAATGTCAGCGTAAAGACGGCGCCGACATTGATGCCAAGGCCGCTCGCCACGCGCCGGTCGTCGACCGCGGCGCGCAGGCGGCTGCCGAACCGCGTCTTGGCGATGATCAGCTGCAATCCGATCGTCAGCAGGCCGCAGATCAGGATGATGAGCAGACGATATTTGCTCATGCCGACGCCGGATACGATGAACTGGCCCTGCAGCGCTTCCGGAATGATGACAAATTGCTGCGAGGAGCCCATCGTGTAATCGACCGCCGCCACCGACATGAAGACCAGGCCGATGGTGAAAAGCACCTGATCGAGATGGCTCCGTGCGTAGACGTGCGAGTAGAGCGTGCGCTCAAACAAACCGCCGATCGCCGCCGTCACCAGGAATGCCAGCGGCAACCCGAGCGCGAACGGCACGCCCAGCCGGTTAACCAGTACGACGGTGCAATAGCCGCCCGCCATGGCGAACGCGCCATGCGCCAGGTTGATGAAGTTCATCAGGCCGAGCGTTACGGAAAGTCCGCACGCCAGGACGAACAGCAGCATGCCGTAGGCGACACCGTCGAATAAAATGGTCAGC
>CAYVPC010000229.1:0-5764 GCA_964453555.1 uncultured Hyphomicrobiales bacterium
TGCTGCGCGTGCGCAATCTCGACGCCGCGCTCGACTTCTACTGCAACAAGCTCGGACTGAAGGAGACCCGCCGGCGGGTGGATGAAAAGGCCAAATATACGCTCGTCTTCCTGGCGGCGCCGGACGACGCAGGCCAGGTCGCAAAGGGACCGCAGGGCCGGGAGGCGCCGCTGGTCGAACTGACCTACAACTGGGACAGCGGCGAGGATTACGGCGAGGCGCGCTATTTCGGGCATCTCGCGTATGAGGTCGACGATATTTACGCCACCTGCGAGACGCTGATGAAGGCCGGGGTGACCATCCACCGGCCGCCGCGCGACGGCATGATGGCGTTCGTGCGCTCGCCGGACAAGCAATCGGTCGAGTTGTTGCAGAAGGGCACCGCGCTGCCACCCAAGGAACCGTGGAAGTCGATGCCCAATACCGGGCATTGGTGACGGGGACGATGACAGCGTTGCTTGCCGCCCTGTTTATTCCTCTTTATATGTCGCGCCCTTCCCGCCGCGCGGTTTGCGCGCGGCACGCGCCCTTCGTCTAGCGGTCCAGGACGCCGCCCTTTCACGGCGGAAACACGGGTTCGATTCCCGTAGGGCGCGCCAGCAAAATCAATGACTCAGTTATCTTCGCTGCGGCCGTGTCCACGAATGTCCAATAAACGCGGCTGGACCGGCCCGGACCGCCGAAGACGCAGTCGAACCGATCGACTCCGACCCCTCGCAGCTAATCGCGCGTGGGTAAGCGCCCCGACTGGTCGCGGCCTTTGCCGCGGCCGTTGACGATCCCCGGCGTGATGAAGCTTAGGACGCTCGCCGACGTGCGGACGTTGATGCGCCATTTGCCAGCCGCCGTCCTTCAGCTCAGGCGCGTATACGGGAAACGTCGGGAACGAAATTGTCGGGTGTGAGCTATTTTGCTCAGTTTCCGAACAAACAAAGAAACTCAGATAACGACGGAGCAATGCAACGGCCGGAACAAATGCGTGCGCGTGAGATTACCTTTTGAGCGGGTTACATTGAAGGAGAAGTTCCATGAATAGCCGGTTTGCATTGGTAATCGCTGTTGCCGCGGGTGTGTGCGGAAGTGCGCTCGCTGCCGGAGCCGAAGAGGTCGGGGTAGGGGTCGGGCCTGTTGGCGTAACGGTCGGTTCTGACCGCGACCGTGATCGTGATCGCGATCATAAGACGGTTATCATCGATAAGGACCACGACAGAGATCGGGACAAAACTGTTGTTATAAAGCGGGATCACGATGATCGGGATCATCGATATTGATGAAATATGACTGATCGGAGCCATTGAGCGGCCTCCCTGCATGGGAGGCCGCTATTGTATTTGTTTTAGTTTTCTTTTGAGGTTTGAGGCATCGTTCGCTCAATCAAAGAAATCGTTTTAGGTGCTTACCGATTGCTGGCCGCCGCGGTGCCGGTCGGTGACCTACGCCGCGGTCGCCCGTCGCGGCCGGCGGCTTGTGAACCGGAAACGGCAAGAACCAAACATCGGCGCCGTCGTCATTTCCGCTGAAGATGCGCCGAAAGAAGTCCACTACGGCTTCAATCCCGAGGCGGAATAGACTCCAGAAAATCAATATAGCCGCTATTGCTGCAATTCCTTCGAGCACCCTGAGGAAAGTCACCCGGTGCGGGTCGTCATCTGAGTTTTTTGGCACGCAAAATGTGCCCGATGTCGATCTCACGAAGCCGTGCTCGCACTCGCACTTCACCCAAACCTTGCCGGGCGTGGTCCAGCGATCCCGCTCAATTACAAAACTATGCGGCGGGCAGTCGCCTTCGGCCGCGAGGCTAGCGTCGCCAACAATAATCGGCGTCAGAGAGAACAACAAAACCGACGCCATCCTCGTAGGCGCCATAGGAGGCTCCGCGCTGGTCTCCACCATTCTGACGCACCCTCTTCGACGGGGCAACGATCGATGCTCGGCGATGCCGCCAAGGTTACGCCGCGGTCGGCCCCGTCGCGCGCGTGCGCTGCGTGAGCGCCATGCCGATCGTGCGCGTGAAGCCGATAACGATGCCGTTGATCTTCACGCCGCCCGGACGCCACACGGCGCGGCTACTCTTCGTCAAAAAACGTAGGGCCAGGGCGCGAGCCGTGGTAGTTCGGGCTTCCGGCCGGCCAGGTGGATTGGCAAGGCGGAAACTGGTTCTGATACGGCCATGTGCACCGCGTGGGGTTCGGCGCGGCGTAATAAACCCGCGGCCGAGCTTCGGTCTCGCTTTGCTTCGGACGCTGGGTTTTTGCGGTGGACTTCTGCGCATGCAGCGTTGCGTCGGCCTGCTGATCGGCTTGCGCGGCCGACAACGCGGGGAGCGAAAGCACCGCCGCGACAATCGCCGCGACCGCCAGGTTGCGCAGCGAGGCTCCTTCGTTCGGCATCGATCGTCTCCGTTGCCGGCGCCCCTGAGACGAAACTTATGGTTTCGGCACATCCGCTACAATGCGTCTTTTCCGCCGCCGGCCTCCCGGCGCACAAAAAGAAAGGGCCTGCACCGGGCAGGCCCTCTCTCTAATTGCTGCCGGAAGCAGCCGATCAATAGCAACCCTGCACCCAGTTATAACCGTTCCACACCGGGCGGCATGCGGGTCCGTAATACGGGCCGTAGGGCGCCGTCGCAGCCGCAGCCAATGCGCTGCCGACGATCGCGCCGGCCACGAACGGACCGGGGCCCCAGCCGCGGCCCCAACCGGGTCCGTTCCAGTGCGCGTCGGCCGTGCTGGACATTCCGACGGCCGCCGCGGCAAGCGCCGCAACCGTCACAAGAGCAGTCAGCATCTTCTTCATGACATCACCTCGTTATTGGTTCTTCAGTGGCGGTTGCTTTAGCCCCGCCCCGTCACGGCAGATGTGACGCGCAGCACATTTTGACGGTTTTCGCCGCGCGCCCATTTGGCTACGGTGAAGCGGATCGAATGGAACTATGACGCCTTTGAAATAATTAAGCGGAAGCCATGCCGGGCAATCGCATTCGCGCCGCTATCGTCGGCGGCGGAATTGGCGGCCTCGCCGCAGCCAACGCGCTCATCCGCCGCGGGGTCAACGTCACGGTTTTCGAACAGGCGTCCGCCTTGGGCGAGGTCGGCGCCGGGGTCTTCATCTTTCCGAACGGACGCCGGCAACTCGAACGCATGGGACTACGCGACGCGCTCACGGCGGTCGGTGCCAGGGTCGGCGTCGGGTCGGAACTCTATCGGATGGACGGCTCGGTGGTCGGACAGGTGCTCACCACCGATTCCAGCGGCTGGAATGGCCTCTATGGCATGCACCGAGCCGACCTGCTGCGCATCCTCGCCGACGCGCTGCCGCCGAACACCGTCCGCGCCGATCATCGGTGCGTCGGTTTCGAACAGGACGCGCACACGGCGCGCCTGGCCTTCGGCAACGGCGACAACGCGGAAGCCGACGTGGTTATCGCCGCCGACGGAATCCAATCGGGCTTGCAGAAATATATCGTTGAGCCGTCGAAGCCGGAATATTCGGGGTCGCGCGCCTATCGCGGCCTGATCGACAGCGAAAAACTGCCAGCCTGGCGCAAGGCCGCACAGCAAATCTGGATGGGCGACGGTAAGCACTTCATCGTGTTTCCGGTGCGCCGCGGCCGAATGCTCAACTATGTCGGCTTCGTCCCGACCGCGAACGAGACGGTTGAGTCCTGGTCGGCCGTCGGCGACCGCGACGAGCTGGCGGCGTCATTCGCCGGCTGGGATGCGCGCGTGGTCGAATTGCTGGCACAGGTCGAGAGCTGCTTTTGGTGGGGCCTCTACGATCGCCGGCCGCTGGCGTCCTGGAGCAAGGGCCGTCTCACGCTCCTCGGCGACGCCGCGCATGCAATGCTTCCACACCTTGGCCAAGGCGCCAATCAGGCGATCGAGGATGGGGTCGCGCTGGCGGTGATGTTGGAAGGACAGGACGCCGCCGCCGTTCCGGGCATGTTGCAGCACTACGAGGCGTTCCGTCGTGCGCGCACCGACATTGTGCAGGCGGAAACGCGCAAGAACGGCCTGCGCTACGATTCGCGCTACGAAAACCTGGAGCAGCGCGACCGGGAAATCGTCACTTCGGTGGATTTCCGCAAATGGCTGTTCGACTATGACGTCGAGCAAGCCGCGCTCGCTTTCCTCACGGAAAATCGCGCGCTCGCCCGCGCATAACAGAATGCAAAGCTGACCCGCATCGTGGACACGCACGCCCGCTGCACGGTCCGCGGCGCCGGTAACGCCATGAGTTTGCATCAAGTTCCAGGCGACGCGCGCCGCGTCATGCTGCTGCGCAACATCCGCATCGTGACTCATCGCGGTCACGGTGATGCCACAGAGCGCGGCTAATCGTGCCGGATGGGGAGAGGTGAGGCAGGAGGAAAGCGATCATGACACGGCAGACAAATGCCGCGCGGACGCGGCTCGCCACCCACGAAAAGAATATCTGCCCGCAGTGCAGCGCGTGGCTGCTCGCACCCGACTGGTCGGAACATCTCAACGAGCGTTGCGTCCGCCACACCTGGTCGTGCGAGACCTGCGGCTATGGCTTCGAGACCGCCGTATTCTTTCCGCTGCAAAAGACCGCCGCGTAGCCGATCAGCGGCGTGGCGGATAAGCGTGCCGCTCGCCGTTAAAGTCTTCGACCGTCCCGCCGTCCTCGCTCAAATAGTTCGGGCCGATCGGTGACTTGCCGTGGCCGCCCGGAATATCCAGCACATAAGCCGGCTGGCACAGTCCGGAATAACGGCCGCGCAGCGCGCGCATCAACTCTTGGCCCTCGGCGATGCTGGTCCGCAGATGCGCCGTGCCCGGCGCGAGATCGGCGTGGTGCAGGTAATAGGGCTTGATACGGCACTCGACCAAAGCCCGCATCAGCGTGCCAAGCGTCTCGACATCATCGTTGACGCCACGCAGCAGCACCGATTGCGACAGCATCGGAATGCCGGCGTCGATCAGGCGCGCGCAAGCCGCGCGTACTTTCCTGGTCAGCTCGTGCGGATGATTGACATGAAGCGCGACGAAGGTTGCCTTGTCCGGCACGCGCAGCGCGCGCGTGAGCGCGGCATTGATCCGCTCCGGCTCGACCGCAGGCACGCGCGTGTGCACGCGGATCACCTTGACGTGCGCCATTGCCGCAAGCCGCGCGACCACGTCTTTGAGCCGGCGCGCCGACAGGATCAGCGGATCGCCGCCGCTTAAGATGACTTCCCAGATTTCCGGGTGCGCGCCGATATAATCGAGCGCGGCATCCAGCGCAGCGGGCGACAACCCTCCCCGCCCCGGCCCGATCATTTCGCGGCGGAAGCAGAAGCGGCAATAGACCGCGCAGGCATTTACCGCTTTCAGCAGCACGCGATCCGGATAGCGATGTACGATGCCCTCAACCGGGCTGTGCGCCTCATCGCCGATCGGATCGCCGCTTTCTTGCGGATGAAATTCAAGCTCACGCGCATGGGGAACAAATTGCCGCGCAATCGGATCGTGCGGATCGGATGGATCGATCAGCTCGATCATCGCCGGCGTGATCGCGACCGCATAGCGCGCGGCAACCTCGGCCAGCGCGGCGACTTTCTCGCGCGGCACGAGCGCGCGCTCGCAAAGGTCGCTAACGCTGCGTAAGGTGCTGTCCGGTCTACTCATGGCAGCGGGTTCCATAGCACTTGATCGATGCGCGACGCTCCGGTCGCCAGCATCACCAGGCGGTCGAGGCCGAGCGCGATGCCGCAAGCCTGCGGCATCGTTGCAAGCGCGGCAAGGAAATCCTCGTCGAGCGG
>CAYVPC010000230.1:0-5763 GCA_964453555.1 uncultured Hyphomicrobiales bacterium
TGCCGATCTGCGGCGGCAGCTTGATCAGCGGCGTCTCGGGACCGAGCGGCGCGGTGAGGTCCACGACCTCGACGGCACCGGAAGCGAGCGCCGCGGCAAAGTCGCTGAGAACTTGGGTACTGGTCATACGGGTCTCTCCGTGGCGCTCATGAAAGGAAAGTGGCGGCCGCCCTCGGCAGCAAGCCTAGCGCCAACATTTTAGATATGAAATATCTGCGCTGGCAAGCGACACGGTAGAGCGCGCGTCAGGAGCAAGCGGATGCCTTACGATGCAATCGTAATCGGCTCAGGCGTCAATGGACTGGCGGCCGCTCTGCATCTTGCCGCCAAAGGCTGGAAGATTCTGGTCGTCGAGCGCGCGGATACGGCCGGCGGCGCGGTCAAGACCGGCGAGATCACCCTGCCCGGCTTTCGTCACGACCTCTACGCCATGAACCTGGGCCTGTTCGCCGGCTCGCCGTTCTTTGCGGCGCACAAGGATCGGCTCCTTGCGCATGGCGCGGAATTCGCCAGCGCCGGGCAATGCTTCGCGACGGCGTTTCCGGACGGAAGCTGGCTCGGCGTGGAGAAAAATGCGGAAGCGAATGCAAGCCGGATCGCTGCATTGAGTCCGGCGGATGCCGAGCGCTGGCGCGCCATGACCGCGGCTTTCGGTGAGGACGCGCCGCACATTTTTGGGCTGCTCGGGTCGCCGCTGCCGTCATGGCAGGCGTTGCGCGTCGCCTTCGGTGCCTGGCGCACGCGCGGCACGGCCTGGGTCGCCGACACGGTGCGCCTCCTGCTCGCCTCGCCGCGCGAATGGCTGGATGAAAACTTCGAGAACGAAAAACTTAAAGTGATGCTGGCGATCTGGGGCATGCACCTCGATTTTTCGCCGGACTGCGCCGGCGGCGCGCTGTTTCCCTATCTGGAATCGATGGCGGACCAGGCTTTCGGCATGGCGCTTGGGCGCGGCGGCGCCGATACGATCGTCACCGCCATGGTGCGCGCCATCACGGCGGCAGGCGGCGAAGTGCGGCTCGGCGCCCCGGTGCAAAGCATCGCCGTCGAATGCGGCGCCGCCAAAGGCGTCGTGCTCCACGGCGGCGAACGGATCGAGGCGGCGCGCGCGATCGTCGCAAACCTGCATCCGCGCGTGCTGTTCGGAAAACTTCTCCCGGCTTCGGCGGCGACGCAACGGTTGGCCAAATTCCGGTCCGGCCCGGCAACGATGATGATTCATCTAGCGCTCAACGATTTGCCGGCATGGAGCGCGGGCGCCGAATTGCGGCGCTACGCCTATGTGCATCTGGCGCCGTCGCTTGCGGCGTTGGCGAAAACTTACACCGACGCGCTGGACGGACTTTTGCCGGCTGAGCCGGGGCTGGTCGTCGGCCACCCGACCGCGATCGATCCGTCGCGCGCGCCGGCCGGCAAGCACGTGCTGTGGGTGCAGGTGCGGGTGCTGCCGTCGGTCATTCGCGGCGACGCCGCCGGCAGCATCGCCGGCCGCGATTGGGATACGGTGAAGGACGCCTACGCCGACCGGGTGATCGGCATCATCGAGCGCTACGCACCCGGCTTTTCCGCCAACATTATCGGGCGCGCGGTGCACTCGCCCGCCGATCTCGAACGCGACAACCCGAATCTGGTCGGCGGCGACAGCCTTGGCGGCAGCCATCATCTCGATCAGAATTTCCTGTTCCGTCCGGCCTTCGGCTGGTCGCGCTACCGCACGCCGGTCGAGCGGCTGTACATGGTCGGCGCCTCGACCTGGCCGGGCGCCGGCACCGGCGCCGGGTCCGGCTTCATGCTGGCGAAGATGCTTGCCGGAGCGTGACCCTTAATTCCGCGCCTTGAGCAGATCGCGGCCGATAATCAATTTCTGCACTTCGGTCGCGCCCTCGTAGATGCGGAGCGGCCGAATTTCCCGGTAAAGATGCTCGACCACCGAGCCGACGCTCACACCCAACCCACCGAAAATCTGAACCGCCCGGTCGATAACGCGCTGCGCGCTTTCGGTCGCGGCCATCTTGGCCATCGCCGCCTCCCGCGTCGTTGGCACACCCTCGACGTCGCGCAGCCACGCCGCCCGGTAGGTCAACAGCGCCGCCGCATCGATCTCGGTCGCCATGTCGGCGAGCGCGGCCTGCGTCAGCTGAAAATCGCCAAGGGTCTGGCCGAACATCTTGCGCGCGGCAACGCGCGCCAGCGCCTCGTCGAGCGCGCGGCGGGCAAAGCCGAGCGCCGCGGCGGCAACACCGGCGCGAAAAATATCCAGCGTGCGCATGGCGATCTTGAAGCCCTCGCCCGGCGCTCCGATCAGATGCGCAAGCGACACCCGGCAGGATTGAAACCGCAAGCGCGCCAGCGGATGCGGCGCGACCACTTCGATCCGCTCGGCGATGTCAAAGCCCGGCGTTCTGGCTTCGACCAGAAACGCCGAAATGCCGCGCGCGCCCGGCGCTTCGCCAGTGCGGGCGAACACCGTATAGAAATCGGCGATGCCGCCGTTGGAAATGAAGGTCTTCTCGCCGTCGAGCACATAATGGTCGCCGGCCCGCTGCGCGCTGAGCGCCATGGCGGCGACGTCGGAGCCGGCCTCGGGCTCGGTCAGCGCGAAAGCGGCAATTGCGGTGCCGCCGGCGACGCGCGGCAGGTAGCGGTTCTTGAGTTCGTCCGAGCCGGCAAGCGTCACCGGACCGCTGCCGAGGCCCTGCATGGTGAAGGCGAAATCGGCGAGCCCGCTGTGCCGGGCGAGCGTTTCCCGCGCAATCACCAGATAAAGCGATCGCAGCGGATCGTACGCGCCGCCGAACCCAGCGGGGACGCAATACCGTAGCCATCCTGCCGCGCCGAGCTCGCGCACCCACCGCTTGCACAGCGCATCGACATCGCGGCGGCCGGTTTCACCACCCTCGATGTCGACGACGGCCTGATGCGCCCACTGGTCGAGCTCCTCGGCAAAGGCGCGATGCTTGGCGTCGAAGAAAGGGAGGCGCAAATGCGCGGTGCAGCTCATGTGGTTCTTCTCCCGCCTGGGACTTTAAGCCCCATAACCATGCTGGTGGCAAATCATTGCATTTTTTGCCGCGCGCGGCAGACTGGCTCATTGGTTAACAAGCGCGCCTTGCGGAGAGTAACAATATGAAGGTGATCATCGCAGGTGGTGGCGTCGGCGGCCTGGTCACGGCGCTGATGCTGCACGCGCGCGGGATCGACTGCGAGATTTTCGAGCAGGCTGACGTTATCCGCGAACTTGGCGTCGGCATCAATACGCTGCCGCATGCCATCAAGGAATTGGCCGACCTCGGTTTGCTCGACCGCCTCGACGCGGTCGCCATCCGCACCTACGAGCTGTTCTACACCAACCGCTTCGGTCAGGAGATCTGGCGCGAGCCGCGCGGCCTCGATGCCGGCTATGACGTCCCGCAATTCTCGATCCATCGCGGCCGCCTCCAGGGCGTCATCTATCAGGCGGTGCGCGCGCGGCTCGGCGAATCGCGCATCCACATGAATTGCCGGCTTGGCTCGTTCACGCAAGACGACGGCGGCGTCACCGCCTATTTCTTCGATCGCGGCGGCTCGCATCGCCGCACCGCCCGCGGCGACGTGCTGATCGGCGCCGACGGCATCCACTCCGTCGTCCGCGAAAAGCTCTATCCGAACGAAGGTGCGCCAAGCTGGAACGGCCTGATGCTGTGGCGCGGCGC
Organism: uncultured Hyphomicrobiales bacterium; assembly: GCA_964453555.1. GTDB lineage: Bacteria > Pseudomonadota > Alphaproteobacteria > Rhizobiales > Xanthobacteraceae > BOG-931. The sequence continues at coordinate 3,693 of CAYVPC010000230.1, forward strand.
CATCGACTGGCCCGCCTTCCTCACCGGGCGCTCGATGGTGGTGGCCGGCGGGCTTGCCGCCAAGCTCGTCATCTATCCGATCGCCGAAGGATCGCGGCCGGACAAAAGGCTGACCAACTGGGCAGTGGTCGGCCGGGTCGGCGATCCTTCCATGCCGGTGCCGCAGAAGCAGGACTGGTCGCGGCCGGGCCGGTTCGAGGATTTGATGCCGCATGTGCAGCGCTTCCGTATCCCTTACGTGGATGCGCGCGCTTTGATCGAGGCGACCAACGAGTTCTGGGAATATCCGATGTGCGACCGCGACCCGCTGCCGCGCTGGAGCCACGGCCGCGTCACGCTTTTGGGCGACGCCGCGCATCCGATGTATCCGGTCGGCTCGAACGGCGCGTCGCAAGCCATCCTTGATGCCCGCTTCCTGGCCGATCGGCTGAAGGATGCCGACCATCCGGTGCACGCGCTCTGGCTCTACGAGCAAAACCGGCTGCCGGCGACGGGGGACATCGTGCGCATGAATCGCCGCGGCGGACCGGAAGGCGTGATCGACGCGGTCGAGGCGCGCGCGCCGGACGGATTTTCCAACATCGACGACGTGCTGTCGTTCGAACAGCGCAAGGCGATCGTGCGCGGCTATGCCTCGGCAGCCGGTTTCGCGCGCGAACAGGTCAATAAGGCGGCGTAAGCGCGGGCCTCGCAACCGTCACCCTTTCCTTGACATTCGTCCCCCTTTTAGTTACGTTACAAAGAATCCCGCTTATCGAAGGGCGCATTCCGGATGCGGTCCTGACTGCGGAGCGGGATGCGGCGCCTGCGCATGGATTCGCAATCCATTCCCGGGCGGCTTTGGGCATCAGTCTCTCCGGTACTACGGCCGGGGCGTGAGGTGCTTTCACTAGAACTGGGACCGCGAAGGGCGGGTAACGCCCGCCCGGACCAGTCTCAGGAAGCATGGCCTGTGGAGCTGAGCCAGCGGCGAAAGTCACTGGCGAGAGCCGCAGCGTAGCGCCGGAAGGCGAGCGCGCCCGGATTTTGGCGCGCTGCCGACCCTCCTCGCATCCCTCCCCCACAAGCGGGAAAAGGGAGTGAAGGGCGGCCAGTGGACGGCATGCGCCTTTCGGCGCTCCGCTCCCTTCTTTTCGTTCCGTCGTGGTTGTGAACAAAACTCGGGCGCGAAAAAACGCGTCGCGAGAACGCTTTCACTTTCCTGCCCCGCAACGCGGGGGAGGATGAAACAGAGTTGCGATGAGCAGGACGACCACGAAGAAACTTACACCCGACGAATGGCAGGCGCGGTTCGACACCGCCGCCAAAGTGGCGCAGCACGAGTATTGCAATATCTTCAAGTTCTGGATCGCCTGCCGCTACAAGCCGTGCCGCAGGGCCCAACGGTGCGAAGGCGATGCGCTCGCCTGCCTCAAGCGCGGCTTCGACTAGGTGCCCGGCGACGTCCGCGACCGGGCGTTCGCCCGCGTCATCGCACAAACGCCGGCCACGGCGGATTCGCCGACGCAGACGGCGCGCCGGTTTTCGCCGTTCGATTTTTCGTGCTGGTAGCCCTGAGGCCGAAATCATTTCACCTCTCCCCAGTGGGGAGAGGTCGAGTGAGCGAAGCGAGCGAGGGTGAGGGGGATCATAGCTGCGAAGGTAGGCACCCCCTCACCCGCCTCGCTCATTCCATTCGCTCGGCTCCCTCTCCACACCGGGGAGAGGGAAAGAAAGATCAGCGTGCGTCGTCAGGCAGATTTTCGGCGGTCGAACACGAGCTCGCGGCTCACGCCGGCGGCGGCAGGAACATCACTTCGTGTTTGGCGGAGAGCGCGACCACGTCGGGCGGTTTCTGCTCTTTCATGCCGTGGATGGCCCAGAACAGATCGTAGAGCTTGCGCGTCGGCGTGACCCAGAAGAAGCACTTCACAGTCTGGTCGGTCTTGTTGAAGATGCCGTGCGGGAGCTGCATCGGCAGCCGGATCAGGTCGCCGGTGGTAGCGACGAATTCGCGGCCTTCGAGCACGAGGTCGAACTTGCCGTCGAGCATGTAGATGAATTCGTCCTGGGTCGGATGAATGTGCGGCGG
>CAYVPC010000231.1:0-5733 GCA_964453555.1 uncultured Hyphomicrobiales bacterium
CGCGCAATTGCGTGATGATGCTCGACGAGATCGACAAGCTCGGCGCCGGCATCCAGGGCGATCCGGGCGCGGCGCTGCTCGAAGTGCTCGACCCCGAGCAGAACAACACGTTTCGCGACAACTATCTCGCCGTGCCGTTCGATTTGAGCCGGGTGGTGTTCATCACCACCGCCAACATGCTCGACACCATTCCCGGTCCATTGCGCGACCGCATGGAGATCATCAGCCTTGCCGGCTACACCGCCGACGAGAAGATGGAAATCGCGCACCGCTATCTGGTGAAGCGGCAAATGGAAGCGAACGGGCTCAAAGCCGGCCAGGTCGAACTCGCCGATGATGCGCTGCACGACATCATCCAGAATTACACGCGTGAAGCAGGCGTGCGCAGCCTCGAACGGCTGATCGGGCAAGCTTTGCGCCACGCTGCCGTACGCATTGCCGAAGGGCAAAGCGGACCGATCCGCATTACCCGCGGCGATCTCGTCGCCATTCTTGGCGCGCCGCTGTTCGAGAACGAAGTGGCGATGCGGCTGAGCGTGCCGGGCGTGGCGACCGGGCTGGCCTGGACGCCGGTCGGCGGCGATATCCTGTTCATCGAGGCGACGCGCATTCCCGGTTCTGGACGGCTGATCCTCACCGGCCAGCTCGGCGATGTGATGAAGGAAAGCGCACAGGCCGCGCTCTCCATCGTCAAAAACCGCGCCGCCGCGCTCGGCATCGACGCCAGCCGCTTCGAGAAGAGCGACATCCACGTTCACGTTCCGGCGGGCGCGATCCCAAAGGACGGGCCGAGCGCCGGCGTCGCCATGTTCATGGCGCTGGTCTCGCTGATGACCGAGCGCACCGTGCGCAGCGATACCGCCATGACCGGCGAGATCAGCCTGCGCGGTCTGGTGCTGCCGGTCGGCGGCATCAAGGAGAAGGTGGTCGGCGCCCACCGCGCCGGCATCAGACGCATCATGCTGCCGGCGCGCAACCGCAAGGATTACGACGACATTCCCGAGATAGCGCGCGGCGAGGTCGAATTCATCTGGCTCGAACGCGTCGAGGAAGCGGTCGCGGCCGCGCTTGAGCCGAAAAAGCCGGCGGACGCGCCCGCTTCGGTGCCGCAACTTGCGGATGCCGAGGCCTGAGCCTCTCCAGGTCGCGCACCGCGTTTGACCTGTGCGCCCTCTCAAGTCTACCTTGCGCCTGCACCGGGCGAAGCAATCAAGGGGCGGGCACCATTCCTGCTGGCTTCGGAGTGGTGACGTTCCAATAAAACGGAAGCGGGCATGAGGGCGATCTTTCGGCGAGAGCTTGCTTCGTACGCGGATTCTCACCGCGATCAGGTCAATGGCGTGATGCACATCATTGGCAATCCGATTCTATTCGTTGCCGTCGTGCTACCTCTCTGTCTTGTGCCGGTCACGATCTTCGGCTTTCAAACCAGCGCGGCGCCGCTTCTGGTCCTCCCGGCGCTGGTCTTGTGGATCGTATGGGATGTCGCGATCGGATTGGCCATTGTAGTCACCGCTATTCCGCTTCTGTTGATCGCCGCGGCGATTGCGGATCATGTCAGCGTTACCGTGATGTGGATCATCGCCGTCTGGCTGTTCGTCCTTGGCTGGGCCCTGCAAATTGTCGGGCACCAGGTGTTCGAAGGTAAACGGCCGTCGGTGCTCGATAATCCACTGCATATGCTGATCAGTCCGATGTATGTTTTCGCCAAGCTTTTCATCATGCTCGGCTTGCGGCCGGATCTGGCGGCGATTGTGCGAACATCGCTACGGCCGGTTCCTCGCGGCTCTCCGCCCTATCCGGGCGACGGCCGGGCCGATGTGGGCCAGCGTCCGTGACCTGCACGCTGGTGACGGGCGGCGGCGGTTTTGTCGGGCAGCACCTGGCGGCGGCACTGCTTGCGCGCGGCGAACGCGTGCGCATTCTCGATCTTCGATCGCCGGCATCCTGCCCGGCGGGAGCGCAATATCTGCAAGGGTCCGTGCTCGACCCGACGCTGCTGCGGGCGGCCCTCGACGACGTCGACAGGGTCTATCATCTTGCCGCCTTGCCCGGCATGTGGATGCCGAACAAGGGTGACTTCCAGGCCGTCAATTGCCGTGGCACCGAGACCGTGCTTGCCGCCGCGCGCGAGCGCGGCGTTTCGCGCTTCCTGCATTGCTCGACCGAGTCCATTCTGTTCGGCCGCTCGAACAAAGAGGCTGTCATTACCGAAAGCGTCAGCACGACGCCTGACGACATGCCGGGCGCTTACACCCGCTCGAAAATGCTCGCTGAGCAGTGCGCCTTGCGGGCGGCGGCGTCCGGATTTCCCGTCGTGGTCGCCAATCCGACCATGCCGATCGGACCGCACCGCAACCTGACGCCGCCGACCGAGATGGTGCGATATTTTCTACGCCGGCGCGTTCAAGTCTACTTCGATTTCGTTTTGAATCTGGTCGACGTGCGCGATGTCGCCGCCGGCCTCCTGCTTGCGATGGAGCGCGGCCAAGTCGGGCGGCGCTATATTCTCGGCGGCGAGGACGTCACCCTTGGCAAGCTGCTCGCCACCATCGGCGCGATCAGCGGCCGTGAGGCGTTGCGTGTTCCCGTACCTGCCGGCTTTGCCCAAATGACCGCCGCTGTCATGGAGTTCATGGCCGATCGCGTGACGCGCCGGCCGCCGGCGGCGACCGTCGAGGGCGTGCGGATTGCGTCCCGCTCAAGACCGCTGTCGATCGAGCTGTCGCGGCGTGAGCTCGGCTATGCGCCGCGTCCGATCGAGCCGGCGCTGCGGGAGGTCGTTGCTTCTTTTCTGACGGATTCCAAAAAACCCTATTATGAGCCCGCCGCGTCATACAAAAGCGAATTTTGACGCAGCATTTGCCGCCGGGCTGCGGATCAAATCCGGCCCGTTTGAAGTGGAGATATCGGGCTCGTGACTATTGACCCACGCGCAACGCTCGATCTCATCTGGCTTATATGGCTGATCAGCTGGGTCGCGGCCTCGTTCTGGTCGGGCCGCACGCAACGGCGCGTCGGCACCGTGGAATCATGGGCCTACCGCGCCGGCATGATTGCCGGCGGCATTCTGCTTGTGCCGTGGACGGCGCGGGTACTGGCCGAAAAGCGGCTCTGGGACGTGGGCGATGCCGGGGTCTATGCATTTGCCGGTCTGCAACTGGCGGGCCTCGCCTTCGCCTGGTGGGCGCGAATCCATCTCGGGCGTCTCTGGTCAAGCGCGATCACGCGCAAGGAGGACCACCGGATCATCGACGACGGCCCTTACGGCCTCGTGCGCCATCCGATCTACACTGGCTTGATCACCGGGTTATTCGCGACGGCTGCCGCCGAAGGAACAGTGACGGCGCTGATCGGCTCGGCTCTCGTCATTTTCGGGCTATGGCTGAAGGCTCGCACCGAGGAACGCTTCCTGATGGTTGAACTCGGCGCGGACGATTACGCCGCCTACTGCCGCCGCGTGCCGATGCTGCTGCCCTTCCCGCATCGCCGTTAGGCCGAGGCCCGGCTGGCCGCTTACTGTCTGGCGGGCGCCTGACCGGTCAGCGTGCCGGTGCTCGTCGCCGCGAGCGCAACGACGTGGCGCGGGACGATGACGCGCTGGCCGGGCGAAAGCGGCTTGGTGTCCGAAATCCGGTTGATCTGGGTCAGCGACCACAGCGGGACCTGATAAAGCGCGGCAATACTTTGCAGGGTGTCGCCGTGATGGACCGCCACCGGCATGCCGCTGTCCCACAGTTCGATCGCCGAGTCGGCCGGCACCACGAGGCGAATGGGCGCCGTCTCGCCTTCGGCCTTCGTCGTCCTTGCCGGCAGTTGCTGAATCTTGGTCAGCACCTGATCATGGATGGATTCCTGCTTCTCGATGTTCAGGTGATTGATATCGCCATGCTCGATCAGATCGTAACTGGCGAAGTGGCCCGAAAAACCCTTCGCCGGCTGCACGTCGCGGCCGCCCAAAACGCTGTTCGACTGAAAAATGTTGATGTAGCGCGCGACATTGAGCGGCACATCCTGCGCGATCCGGTTTGGATCGGTGGTTACTAGGAGACTGACTGATATATTTTCGGCGCCGAGCATTTTCGCGAATGCCAGCGCGCATGCGGCGCCGACCGAATGGCCGATGGCGACGATCGGAGCGGGGTTGGCGCGATAATCGCGGATCGCATCCTTGGCGATGACCGGGCACATCACCGCCTCGTTTACCGTGGCGCTGAAACCCGCCTGCTCGATCCGTTCCGCGAGCGTGTCCATGCCGCGAGAAAACACCACGCCGGCGAAGCCGCGGAACAGGTAGACGCGGGCCCGCTGCTCGGTCGGGACCTGCAAGTCCGGGTGCTGGTCGGCCGTCTCCAGCGGCTCCGCCGCCACCGGGCCGGGCGCGCCGCCGAGAGCGATGCTGGAAAGAAACGCCGCGACGAGGAGCGCTGTGACCTGCGCGGGTTTCATTTCATGGCGCCTACAATGCGGCGCGAATCTCCCCAAGGATGCGTTCCTGCAGCGCGTGATTCTTATCGATATTGAAATGATTGAGCGCGCTGTTTTTCTCCACGTCGATATTCTGCACGACGCCGGTAAAATGCGGGCCCGGACGAACGGCGTTTCCCATTCCGCCGGCAATGTAATAGTTGATGTAGCGATCGATGTGGCCCGAGGCCGTCATGGGCGAAGTCGGATCGAGGCCGATCGCCAGCCTGACCGGTACGCCGAGCTGGCCGAGCCGTGCCGCCATTTCGGTGACGGCGATTGCGCCGGAGGAGTGGCCGACCAGAATGATCGCCCGCGTCCGCCCGCTTTTGTACTCCGCGGCGGCTTCGTCGGCGAGCGACGACCAGGACAGGTAATTGGAGACCGTGCAGGTAACGCCCTGTCGCCCCAGTTTCTCCGCCAACTCGTCCATGCCCAGCGAGAAAATGTTGAATGCGCCGCGCAGCAGATAAACATGATCGCGCGCGGCCTCCGCAGCGCTGGTGCCGGTCGAAAGCGCCAAGAGCGAGAAGGCCAGCACCATGGCCGGCAGCGAGCGCATTAACCGCGTGCCGGCAAGTCCAGTGTCACCAAGCGACATCATGAAGTCCTCTCCGAATGGTTCGAACGTGCTCTATCCTCAATAGCGCAAACTCAATAGCGCAACTTAGTCTTCGGAGCGATTGGAGCGATTCGGCGCTGCAATGGCGGGCTGCCGGGCGGGTGCTTTTTCCACAATGAACGCACCTTTATGGCAACACTCCGGCGACGCTGCGCGCCGAACAACCGAAGCAAGCCGCGCCTTGCTTTCTCGCCCATCATTGCGGAATCTGGCAAGGGTAGTTGCGGACAGCCGGGAAGGAAGCGTGCCGATGAATATCACCGTCGGGAGGAAGGCGATCGCCGAGGCGACCGAGAAGCTCAAGAATTGGGGCCGTTGGGGTGCGGACGATCAGATCGGCACGCTCAACCATGTCACGCCCGAGGATATCGTCAGGGCGGCCGGCCTGATCCGGATCGGCAAGGTGTTCGCACTCGGCATCCCGCTCGATCGGAGCGGTCCGCAGACCGGCCTGTTCGGCGGCCGCTGGAATCCGATCCACACCATGCTGGCGACCGGGACCGACGCGGTTGCTGGACGGCAGGACAAGGTGCCGAACATTCGCTACGCCGACGACGCCATCAACCTTCCCGTGCAGTGTGCAACCCATTGGGATTCGCTCGGCCACATCTTCTACGAAGACAAGATGTATAACGGCTTCGACG
>CAYVPC010000232.1:0-5685 GCA_964453555.1 uncultured Hyphomicrobiales bacterium
TGCCGTGGATTCGGTACACCGTGTTGCCGAGATAGAGCGCGCGGGCGCCCAGCGGATTGCCGGGGCCGCCGGCCATGAAACGCGGCAGATAGGGCTGCCGTTCGATCATCTCTTTCGGCGGATGCCAGTCCGGCCACAAGCTCATGTGGACGATGCGTTCGTTGCCCGACCAGGTGAAGCCTTCGCGTCCGACGCCGACGCCGTAGCGGAGCGCTTTACCGTCGCCGCGTACGAGATAGAGATAGGTGTGCGGCGTATCGACGATGATCGTGCCGGCGGGCTCGGAGGTGACGTAATCGACGAGCTGGCGGCGGAACTGCGGCGGCAATTGCGGCGCCGGCCCGGCTTCGGGCTGATCTTCGGGCGGCAATGCCGCAATCACGTTCGCGCGGTCGGGGACCGGGTCGGTCGCGGCCGGAGCGCGCAGAGAGCCGGTCGTTTCCGCCGGCGCCAAGCCGACTATGTCTGCCGGCGGCCGCGGTGTCGCTTCGCTGCGCAGCGCGGAAAGCGGCTGTGCGGCGGCGCGCTCGGGGGAGGCGACATAAGATTGTGCGGTTTGCGCGCCGATGTCGAGCGGCGGGACCGGCGGGGCGTCGTAGGATTGCGCCGACGCGGCGCCGAACGAACCGGCTAGCATCAATGCCATGACGGCAACGCTCGTACTGACACGCACGCTTATAACCCCCGATACCCGGAAAACGCCCTTATTTTGCAGAAAGATGGGGCGAGACGAAGGCAACGTGCGGAGAAGGCGAGGGCAAAACCGGGCTAACGGCGCTGTCGCGCCGGTTCATGGGTAATGAATCATGAAATAAGGGCCGGCCCCTGCCCCCCTGTTGGCTCACGCGGCCAAGCTGGTACGATGGTAGGGCTGGGGCGAAGGTGGGGACGGTGACATCGGCGATTAAGCTTGCATCGCGCGCGTGCGCGGCCGGCGTGCTTGGCGTTGCTTTCGTGGCCGCCGCACAGGCCGAAGGCCTGACCATTGACCAGCTCAAGGGCAAGATTTTCGATGCGCGCATGCTCCAGCAGACTTTTGTCAACGGACTCAGATTTTGCGATGTGCTGGACGGCAAAAGCTTCTATTTCCAGCTCCGCAATCGCGTCCTTCTGCTAGACGAGTATTTCCAATCGCTCGAAAATCTGGTCAAGGCGCAGGTCTACAATCCGCAAAAAAAGCGGCCGTGGACGATTGAGGACGCTAAGGAGCGTTGGGAAGAAGTAAAAAAGCAGGCGCAGGAAGACAAGGAAAAGTGCGAATTGGTGCGCAGCCTGCCTGATCTCGAAAAGCAACTCGACGCTCTGCAAAAGAAGGCAGAAGCCGAAAAGAAAGACTAACGCTCTGGCGGCGACGATTGAGCGCTTCCGGCGCCGTAGCGCGAGGGCTTGATCAAGCGCTGCGCAATCCGCAAATAACGCTTAGCCGGCCGGTCGCCCCGGGTGATGTGGATAGAAGCGGGCGCCGAATTTCGTTGACCCGTTTTTCAGGTTACAACGCTTCGGCCGGCAGCCAAGGGATGATCAATGACATCGGTGAGCGACCGGAAGGTACCGGCCTCCGCCCAGCCTAAACCGGAGGACTATTCCTACGACCTCGATCTGGCGCTCGCCTGTCTGGTCACGCTGCGCGCAACGGTGCCGGCGGATGCTTTCACCGCAGAGACGCTCGGCACCGAGCGCGCCGGCAACGGCGTGGTCATCCGCAGCAATGGCCTCGTCCTCACCATCGGTTATTTGATCACCGAAGCGGACACGGTGTGGCTGACGTTAAGCGACGGCCGCTCGGTGCCGGGGCATGTGCTCGGCTACGACCAGGAGACCGGTTTCGGTCTGGTGCAGGCGCTGGCCAAGATTGACGTGCCGGCGCTCGAAATCGGCCAGTCGTCGGCTGCTTCGCTGGGCGAGCGTGTTGTCGTCGCTGGCGCCGGCGGCCGAGTTCATTCGGTGGCTGCGCGCATCGTCGCCAAGCAGGAATTCGCCGGCTATTGGGAATACGTGCTCGACGAGGCGATCTTCACGGCGCCGGCGCATCCGAACTGGGGCGGCACGGCGTTGCTCGGGCCAGGCGGCGACCTGATCGGCATCGGCTCGCTGCAGCTTCAGCACGCAGTGGAGAAGGGTGGGGCGCAGAACATCAACATGATCGTGCCGATCGATCTGCTCAAGCCGATCTTCGATGACCTGCTCAAATTCGGCCGCCGCAATGCGCCGTCGCGGCCGTGGCTCGGCTTCTACGCCACCGAGGTGGAAAACCGGCTGGTGGTCGTCGGGCTGGCGGATCGCGGCCCGGCCAAACGCGCGGATCTTCGTACCGGCGATATCGTGCTCACCGTCGCCGGCACCGAGGTACGCGATCTCGCTAGCATGTTCCGCCGCATCTGGGCGCAGGGCCAGGCCGGCGTCGAAGTGCCGCTCACCGTCTATCGCGATGGCGAGACGATGGATCTGCGCGTCAAATCGAGCGAGCGCGACCGTTTCCTCAAGGGACCCAGTCTGCATTGAGCGAACGCGCTTCAAACAGCGCCCGCAGCCCTTCCCGATAGGTCGGAAACAGCAATGAGACGCCGAGCTCGCGTTTGAGCTTGTCGTTCCGCACCCGCCGGCATTCCTGCCAGAAGCTCAGCGCCATCGGCGACATGGATGGCGCGGCGTCCGCGAATGCAATTTCCGGCGGCGGATCGCGGTCTAAAAGCTCCGCCGCGAACGCGATCGGATCGCCGGGCGGGCCGGGGTCGTCGTCGGCGACGTTGAAGATGCCCGCCGCCCGGCGCGCGGAGGCCGCGGCGATTGCCTGCGCGATATCGCTCACATGGATGCGATTGAAAATCTGGCCCGGCCTGACGATGCGCCGGGCGGTGCCGCGCACGAGCTGGACGAGCGCATTGCGCCCCGGCCCGTAAATGCCGGCGAGGCGGAGAACGGTAACGGCGGCGCCGGACCGGGCGCCGAGCTTTTGCCAGGCGCGTTCGGCAGCGAGCCGGTCGCGAGTGCGCGCCGAGTCCGGACGCGGCGCGGTTTCTTCGTCGACCCAGGCGCCGCCATGATCGCCGTAGACGCCGACCGTCGACAGATACACGGTCGAGCGCAGGCGGGGAGCGCGCGCCAGCTGTTCGCCGAAGGCCGCCAGAACCGGATCGCCGGTTTCGGTCTGCGGAATCGAGACGAGCGCCAAGTCGGCTTCGGCAATCGCACTCTCGATGTCCGGCGTCGCCGCGGCGCCGTTGAAGACCAATGCCTGCAGCCGGCCGGGGCGGCTGGCATTCAAGATTCTGGCGCGCTCGGCGCCGCGCACGGTTCCGACGATGCGTTCAAAGCGGCCGCCGAACAATTCGATGAAATGCTCCGCCGAATAGCCAAGCCCGAAACAGAGAAGCGTCGCCATCGTGCATCAGCCCGCGAGTGCGGCGTCCCATTCGGCGGCGACCTCGGCATCGGACTCGGCCGCGCGCCGTCGTGCAGCGCCGCCTGCGAGCCGCGCCCGATCAAGCCGGCCAAGCGCCCACACGGCGGCGCCGCGCACGAGCGGTGAAGGATCGTCCAGCATCCGTTCGGCTTCGCCGGCGAGCGCGGCCTCGCCGGAATTGCCGATCGCGACCAGCACGTTGCGAAGAAAGCGCGGGCGGCCGATGCGTTTGACCGCGCTTTTCGCGAACAGCGCGCGGAAAGCCACATCGTCGAGCCGGATCAAGTCGGCGAGCTGCGGCGCGCGCAACGCGTCGCGTGCCGCCAGCCGCGTTTCGTGCCCGGCCTGCGCGAATTTGTTCCACGGGCAGACCGCTAGGCAATCGTCGCAGCCGTAGATGCGATTGCCGATCAGCGCCCGCAGTTCGCGCGGAATCGGACCTTTATGCTCGATGGTGAGGTAAGAGATACAGCGCCGCGCATCGAGCCGATACGGCGTCGGAAACGCCGCCGTCGGGCAAATGTCGAGGCAGGCCCGGCAGCTGCCGCAATGGTCGTCTTCCGCAGCATCCGGCGGCAGCCCGAGCGTGGTGAAAATCGCGCCGAGAAACAGCCACGAGCCGTGCGCGCGCGAGACGAGGTTGGTATGCTTGCCCTGCCAGCCGAGGCCGGCGGCCGCGGCGAGCGGCTTCTCCATCACCGGCGCGGTATCGACGAAGACTTTGACATCGCCGCCGGCCTGTTCGATCAGCCAGCGCCCGAGCGCCTTCAGCCGCGGCTTGATCACGTCGTGATAGTCGTCGCCCTGCGCGTAGACCGAGATGGCGCCGCGCATGCGCTCCCGCAGGATCGCCAGCGGGTCGCTGCGCGGGCCGTAATTGAGACCCAGCATCGCGACCGCGCGCACGTCGCCGATTGCGCGCGGATCGCCGCGGCGGTCGGCGTTCTTCGCCATCCAGTCCATGTCGCCGTGCGCGCCGGTGGCCAAAAATTCCCGCAGGCGGCCGGCGGCGCGCGGAATCGAATCCGGGCGCGCGATGCCGACCGCGTCAAAGCCTTGCGCGCGCGCCGCCGCGACCAGCGCGGTCTTGAGCGCGGCCGCCCGTTCCGGTGTCAGAAATCGAGGTTGGCGTAGCTCGGCGCCGGCGGCAGTCCCGGCAGCGTCTCGCCCAGCAGCGCGCGGAACGAGGGTCGCGACTTGATCCTCGCGTACCAGGCCTTGGCGGTCTCGTCTTCGTCCCACGGCACATCGCCCAGATAGTCGATGGCGGATAAATGCGCCGCCGCGCTGAGATCGGCGTAGGTCAGGCCGTCGCCGGCAAGCCAGTCACGCCGGCGGATGAGCCAGCCGATATAGGTCAGATGGTATCTGATATTGCTGCGCGCCGCCCGCATGATCTCGGTGTCGGGCGGGCCGCCGCCGTCGCCGGCCGGGATAAAGCGCTTGTAGACCCGCTCCGTCACCAGCGGGCCGCTCACCTCGGCGAAGAACTTGTCGTTGAACCAGCTCATCAGCCGGCGCACTTCGATCCGCTCGCTCGCCGCGCGCGGCATCAGTCCGGGCTGCGGCGACGCCGCGCCGCGCGTCTCGTCGAGGTATTCCGCTATGATCGCCGCGCCCGGGACCGGCGGGACCCCTTCCTCCACCAGGACCGGGGTCGTTCCCGCCGGATTGAGCATCAGAAAATCCTCGCGGCGCTCCCAGACCCGCACCTCCGCGAGCCGCGCTTCCAGCGCGAATTCCTCGAGAACGAGCCGCACAAAGCGGGAATGCGGGCAGGAAGGATGATGAAACAGCGTCAACATGCCATCGCGGCGCGCAGGAGGAAGATCAAATGTGATTGGGGCAGCCGTTGCGGCAGGGCATAAGCGACTCCGAATCATTCTCTTACAGGTGAAGCGATCCTTGAGGCAAATTTTTGCGGCAAGCGCCTGTTGAAGGCGCCTCCATACCGTTGCGAGAATCCGGGCTGTAGGCCACAACTCCGCCAAACCATTCTGCCACGCCCCAGCGTGGCGGCTTCGGCCGTTTGTTCGCCGCGGAGCTGATCCATGGTCTTCGACTACATCAAGGCGGTCATCCTCGGCGTGGTCGAGGGTCTGACCGAATTCATTCCAGTGTCCTCTACCGGGCATCTGCTGCTGATGCAGCATTTCTTCGGATTTTCGGACGATGACTTCGGCAAGAGCTTCGCAGTGCTGATTCAATTCGGCGCGATCCTCGCTTTGCTGTCGATCTATGCCGCGCGGCTGTGGAAGTTGTTCCTCGGCATGTTCAACGAT
>CAYVPC010000233.1:0-5630 GCA_964453555.1 uncultured Hyphomicrobiales bacterium
CCTTGATGCCGAACGAGCCGCCGACGTCCTTGGTGATCACGCGCACCTGGTTCTCGGCTAGGCCGAGATGCTTGGCGAACAGGTCCTGCATCATGTGCGGGGCCTGCGTGCCCTGGTAGACGGTCAGCCGCTCTTCGCCGGGATTCCAGTCGGCGACAATGGCGCGCGGCTCGTTGGTGACGCCGGTATGGCGGCCGAACACGAAGGTCGTTTCAACAATCGCATCGGCCTGCGCAAATCCCTGATCGGGATCGCCGGCGACGAGCGCGCGCTCGAAGGTCAGATTGTCGCCGAGCTCCGGATGGATCACCGGCGTTGCCTTGTCGAGCGCAGTTTCCGGGTCAGTGACGGCGGGCAGCACTTCATACGCGACCTCGATGAGCGCGCAGGCGTCCTCGGCCAGCGCGCGGCTCTTCGCCACCACTGCGCAGACCGCTTCGCCCTGCCAGCAGGCGCGGTCGACGGCAATGGCGTGCTGCGGCGCCGACTTGATGCCTTTGAGGTGCGTCAGCACGCCGACCCACGGCGTGATCACTTTCGCAAGCTCCGCGCCGGCGACCACCGCGACCACGCCCGGCGCTTTCTTCGCCGCCGCGGTGTCGATGGCCTTGATGTGCGCATGCGCGTGCGGCGAGCGCAGGAATGCGGCGTGCGTCATGCGCGGCAAAACGACGTCGCTGACATACTGGCCGCGGCCTTGCGTCAAGCGCGCGAGATTCGGCCGCGGCACCGAGCGGCCGATATAGGAGTTCGGCCGGTCGAGCGCGGACAGGCCGGACGGCTGGTCTTCGGCAATTTTCATATCGCTGCCCTTGCCTGCGCGACCGATTCGATCGCATCGACGATCGCCTGATAGCCGGTGCAGCGGCAATAATTGCCCGACAGATGTTCGCGGATCGCGTCGCGGCTGGGCACGCCGCCGCGCGCGAGCAGTTCCTGCGCCCCGATCAGCATGCCCGGCGTGCAATAGCCGCATTGCAGCGCGTTGCGCTCCCGGAACGCCAGTTGCAGATCGGCGATGGCGCCGGAATCCGAAATCCCCTCGATGGTTTCCACGGTCGAGCAGTCGCACTGCACCGCAAGAACAAGACAGCCGCGTACCACCGCGCCATCGAGCCGCACCGTGCACGCGCCGCAGACGCCGTGCTCGCAGCCGATATGGGTCCCGGTCAACGAAAGATCGTCACGGAGGAAATCGACCAGCGTTTTGCGCGCCTCAACGCGCGCGGAAGCGTCTTCGCCGTTCACGCGGATGTTGATGTCGAGACTGCGGGCGGTCATGAAGGCTTCCCGGCGGCGCCTTGGTTGGCGGCAATTAATAGCATCACGCCGGCGGGCGAGCTATCGTCATGGGCCGCGTCCGCCGTAACCGCGGACGGAAGATGCCGCAAATCATGGGGATGGAAAGCCGTGCCGGAGCAAATGACCGAAATCATCGAAGAACTCGCGGTCGCCAACCGAATTCTCGGCCATGAAGGCGTGATCGACGCCTTCGGCCATGTCAGCATTCGCCATCCCGACGATCCCGGGCGCTATCTGCTGTCGTGCTCGCGCTCGCCGCTGATTGTCAAACCGGACGATATACTGGAATATGACCTCGATTCCCGGCCGGTGACGCCGCCGACGGCGCAGCAATATTCCGAGCGCGTCATTCACGGTGAAATCTACAAGGCGCGCCGCGACGTGATGGCGGTGTGCCACCATCATGCGCCGGCGGTGATGCCGTTTGCCATTGCCGGCAAGCCGATCTTCCCCGTCTTCCACGTCGGCGGCGCGATCGGCGAAGTGGTGCCGTTCTGGGACCAGCACGACGAGTTCGGCGACACGAATCTTTTGGTGGTCAAGCCCGAGGAGGGCCGTTCGCTCGCTCGCGCGCTCGGCGGCAATTCGGTCGTGCTGATGAAGCGTCACGGCGCGACCGTGGTCGGCGCCGGCTTGCGCGAATTGGTCTCGCGCTGCATCTATCTGTGCTGGAATGCCGAGTATCAGTTGCGTGCGTCGCTGATCGGCACGCCGCAGCCGCTTTATCCCGGCGAAATACCGCTCGCCGGTGCGATCAACGTGAAGACCACCGCAGCGGCGCGGACTTGGGAATATTGGAGCATGCGGCTGAAAGCGGCAGGCTTCTGGCCGCCGCGTCGAAGCGCAAAAGCGGCGCGCGGCGGCAAAAAATCCGCGCGCGCCACTCCGCGGCGGGCCAAAGCCGGGCGAAGGCGATGACCGGCGATATTCAGGCGTTTCCGGCTGCCGGCATCACTTGCACGGTCCCGGATGGACGATGCGCGCCTTGAAGCTCTTGGCCCAGCAGGCGTTGGAGTAGGTGTGTCTCCAACCGTTCGCCTTGCCGCATACCGGCTTCCATTCCAAGGTGCAGAAGCCCGCTGCCGCGGCGGTGTTGACCTCGGCGATCGCGAACGCCGCGACCAGTCCGGCAAGCATTGCAAGTGATGAGATTTTCATGTTGACCCCCCGTAACATGGTTGAACGGCCAACCTTAGCACACCCGTCGAGCCCGCGGGCAGTCACCGGCGGCGGCTAATTACGGTCGCGCGCGGCGGCGCTGACGGCATTGAGAATGGTCGCGCCGTCCTGTTCGAGCACATTGCGCACGGAGGCCTGCTTGCCGATGCGTCCCATCTCGCGCTCGCGCTTGACGGTCGCCGCCGCCATCAGCGGCTCGACGCCAAGCTCCGGCAGCATCGCCACCACTTCCTCCATCTCGGCGGCGCGGCGCTCGCCGTGACGCGCCATCCGTTCGAGGTTGTAGGGAATGAGTTTCTTCCAATCGAGGCCGGGAAAATTGTTCTTCAATGAGGCGGCGACCTCCTCTACCACGCCCGCGCGGGCGGCGGCGAGGAAGCACTCGTAGGTCAGCGCCTCGATGCCCTTGATCATCACGCTGCGCACCATCTTGATCGCCGCCGCGGCGCCGATCTCGGCGCTGCCGACCGTGACGCGCATGCCGAGCGCGGCGAGCGTTGGCGCGACCGCGGCGGCGTCGGCGCCGGCGAGCAGCATCGGCGTTTGATGCCGCGCCGGATGAATCGGTCCGAGCACGGCGACGTCGACGTAGCGCGCACTTTCGCCGAGGAGCTTCGCGGTCTCCTGCTTGCGTCCCGGCGAGACCGAGTTGATGTCGAGGAAATACGGCCGCCCGGCGAAATGCGGCTTGACCGAGCGCGCCGCTTCCACGCTCGACGCCGCGGTGACCGCCGACACGACGATATCGGCGCCGCGCACGGCCTCGGCGGCGGACGCCGCGCAATGCGCGCCGATCACATCGCCGCTGTGCTTGAGCCGCTCGCCTTCGGGCTTCGGAAACAGAATGTCCCAGGCGGCGATGCGCTCGACGCCGGACTGGCGCAAGCCCGCAGCGATCGCCTGGCCGGCTTCGCCGAAGCCGATGAAACAGAATGTCGGTTTTCCGTCCGGCATCGTCGTGCTCTCGCGTCTGTGGATACTCGCCGATGATGGCAGGATCGGTGTATGGTTCGCAATATCGTCGGCCGTGATCGGCCGGGAAACATCTGCATGAAAAAAACTCAATCCAGCCGTGAGCGGCTCGAACAGGCGCTCGCCCGCATCGCCGATCCGAAGGGCGAGGGCAAACGCGCCTGCCTCACCGTTTACGCCGAGGAGGCGCGCGCGGCGGCCGACGCCGCCGATGCCCGCGCCGCGCATGGTGTGTCGCTCGGTCCGCTCGACGGCGCCATCGTCAGCATCAAGGATTTGTTCGACGTTGCCGGCGAAAAGACCCGCGCCGGCTCGAAGGTGCTGGCCGAGGAAGCCAAGCCGGCGCAGGCCGACGCGCCGATCGTGCGCCGGCTGCGCTCAGCCGGCGCGGTCATCGTCGCCAAGACCAATATGACCGAATTTGCCTTTTCGTCGCTCGGCGCCAACCCGCATTTCGGCACGCCGGGCAATCCGGCCGATCGTGCGCGCGTTCCGGGCGGCTCGTCGGCGGGCGCAGCCGTCGCTGCCGCCGACGGCATGTGCGAGATCGCGATCGGCAGCGATACCGGCGGCTCGGTGCGTATCCCGGCCGCGCTCTGTGGCATCGCCGGCTTCAAGCCGACCAAGCGGCGGGTCCCGACCGACGGCGCGTTCCCGCTCAGCTTCACGCTCGACTCGGTCGGGCCGCTGGCGCGCAGCGTCGCCGATTGCGCCAATGCCGATGCGGTGATGGCGGGCCATGAACCCGCGCCGCTCGAACCGCTGTCGCTTGACGGCCTCCGGCTCGGCCTCGACGAAGCCATGCCGCTCGACGGGCTCGACAACACTGTCGCCGCCGCATTCGCCGCCGCCATCAAGCGGCTGGACGATGCCGGGCTGCGTATCAGCACGGAGCAAATCTCGTTGTTCGACGACATGAACGAGATCCTCGCCAAGGGCGGCATACCGCCGGCGGAAGCGTGCGCCATCCACCGTGAGCGCCTGGCTCGGCGCGGCGCCGATGTCGATCCGAATGTGCGGGCGCGCATCGAGAAGGGCTGCGCCATGCCGGTGGCGGATTACGTCGAAACCCTGCAGACGCGGGCGCGGCTGATTAGGGCGATGGACCGGCGGCTCGCCACGCTTGACGCGCTCGTCATGCCGACCTGTCCGATCGTTGCGCCCACAATCGCCGAGGTGGCCGACCAGAAGACGTTCTTCGCGCGCCACAATCTGCTGATCCGCAACACTGCGATCGGCAATTTCTTCGATCTCTGCGCCGTTTCGTTGCCGCTCAAGGTGCCGCTGCCGGTCGGGCTGATGCTGGTCGGGCGACACGGCTCGGATCGCGCGCTGCTGCGCATTGCGGCGGCGGTCGAGAAGGCGCTGGTGGACTAGGACGCGTACTCGTAAATTTGAGGTCGATGGGCGGCCGTTGCCAGCGTCCGCTTTGCCCCCGATAGCGGACATCCCTCGGCGCCTTCGTGATGTCGGCTTAGGGCCATGTCCTGACTCATGTAACGCCGCAAAATGGGGGCGGTTCGATCACCTGGCGACGCCTTCTCAGGCCGCTCGTGTGTCGCGTCCGCATTCAGGTCGAAGCTTTCAGGAGTAAGAGATGCCCAAAGGCGACTACGCAGCTTTTCGCGCGCTCGACCCCTTCTTCGCAGTTGTCATGGAGGGTCTCTCGAAGTTCGTAGACGGTGAACATTACTTCGACACCCTCGACGACGATGTTTTATTTGAGTTTCGCTACGATTTTCCAGGTTGGCCGCAGGTAACGCGTGGCCGTGCCAACCTCGTGGCACTCTATTCGGGATACGGTAACAGCATCCGGCTCGATCGCGGCGATGCGCTGATTACGCATCCTTCCGAGAACGGCCGTATCGTGACCCTCGAGTACGAAGTGCATGGGAAGATAATCGCGACCGATACGCCCTATGACAACAGGTTTGTCTCGATCGCCACGATTGAGAGTCGCAAGATAGTGCGCTGGCGGGATTACATGGATTCCCTCGCCGCATGGAGGGCGTTGAACGGGGCCGCCTAACGGGCGCGAGGAGCTTCAAATGTCTTCGACGACAGGTCTCTACTCGGTTAACGTCCGCTTTGGGTCATTCGCTACCGAAACGCAATGCCTGCGGTCACGTCCGCTTCTCTAATCGGCCGTTTGGGGTCAAGCGCTTTCAGACTATCCT
>CAYVPC010000234.1:0-5621 GCA_964453555.1 uncultured Hyphomicrobiales bacterium
CTACAGCGCGCTGACCTGGCCGGCGCTGGCCGGCACGGTGCTGTTGTTCCTGCTGATGACCTGGCAGCCGCGATTGTCGTGAGCTGTTCCCAATGAGCCGGCGAGCTAGGGCATGCACTCACCAATAGAAGTCGGCGGACCACATTTGGTCAATGTCAGCTTTGCCTTCAGGAGCAGACGCGGCACCACAGTCGCGAAATGTCCGCTATGGGCCGATAACGGACATTCCCGCCAACTTCCGGTGGTCAGGGTCGATGTCGGTGAAATAAGCGCAACAGGGAACTTTACGTTCAACAAACGCGTTACCGAGCACGAAGCTGTGCTTTCAGGTTGAAGTCGCGCACGCGTCCCGCGGAGTGCACAATGAACATTTTTTACATTATCGGCGTCGTGGTCGTAATAATCGTCGTAATAATCGTAGTTGCAGGGTTCTTGGGAGTGCACCGTAGTTGCAGGGTTCTTGGGAGTGCACCTCTGAACAGGAATTCGATAGCGCGAAAGGCTGAAACTAACGGATGCTGTCCTGCATCCACCAAGCGGATTACCTGATTTAAGGTACAGGCCGCCTCAGTCGTCGCCCATCCGCGCGAGCCTTGCTCCGCCGCCCACCGAAAACCACCCGAGTGGGGAACAAAGCCACCCTCATCGGTATTATAACCGTGCCGTTTTAGGTCCTTATCCAACGCCACGATGAATTTCATAGATAAGCCAATTAACACTGCCGGCTCCCAGCCGACCGCTGTGGCCGGACAGAAGGTCATAAACCTCGCGCTGCAGGGCGGCGGCAGCCACGGTGCGTTCACCTGGGGCGTGCTCGATCGTCTGCTTGAAGAAGAGCGGCTATCTTTTGAGGGCATCAGCGCCTCAAGCGCCGGCTCCATCAATGCCGTCATGCTCGCGTACGGCTTGGCGGTTGGCGGACGCGAGGAAGCGCGAAACGCGATGCGACTGTTCTGGAAAAGAATGTCCGAGACAACGTCCCATGGCGTACTCCAACAATCTTGGATCGACAAGATGAATGGAAAGTTCGGGCTCGAGTATTCGCCAGGTTATCTGTTCATGGACGCGCTGATGTATTTCACGTCGCCCCATTTATACAATCCGCACAACCACAATCCAGTCAGGAACGTGCTCGAAGAGATCGTCGACTTTGAGCGACTGCGCCGGCAACCGGCGATCAAGTTGTTTCTTTGCGCGACCAATGTGCGGACCGGAAAGGTCAAGGTTTTTAAGTCCGAGGAGATTGGCGCGAACCAGGTGCTCGCTTCGACATGCCTGCCTCTGTTGATGCACTCGGTCGAGGTCGACGGCGAGGTTTATTGGGACGGCGGGTTCGCGGGAAGTCCGGTTATTTTTCCGCTCGTCTACGAATGCGAGACGCGCGACATCGTCATGGTCCACCTGACACCCGCTGAGCGGCCGGAAATCCCCACCGCCTCGCATGCGATCATGAATCGGATGCAGGAGATCAGCTTCAATTCTGCCCTCATAAGGGAAATGCGCGCCGTCGCTTTCGTGACCAAGCTGATCGACGAAGGGCGATTGGCCGACGGCAAACGAATGCTTATCCACGTCATCGAAGCCGAGGACGTGATCCGCGAGTTGCCAGGCTCCAGCCGGTTGAACAACGATTGGGGTTTCCTGTGCCACCTTCACGAGGTAGGCCGAGATCGGGCCGACAAATGGCTCGCCGCCAACTTCAATCACCTCGGCAAAGAATCGACCGTCGATCTCGAAGCAAAATATTTCTGACCCAGTGAGACCCGTGCATCAGACGGTATTGCGGCGCTAATGCCCGCCGTTCCCCGGCAGGCAGACATTGATCGGCGGCTTTTGCGCAGGCGAAGAAACTTGCCGGCCGGTTAAGTCAGCCGGCGAGCGCCAGGTCTTCCGTGTCGCGATCGGCCAGCGCGGCGAGCGCGGAGCCGGCGAGCACGTAGGTCAGGCAGTGCGGCAGGTGATAGAAGCCCTCGCGCTGATAAAAATCCTGCGCCGGATTATCCGCCCGCACGGTCAGCTCGACGATCGGGCTACCCAGATCGCGCGCGTAAGCGGCGACGCGCGCGGCGAGCGCGCGCGCGATGCCGCGTTTACGATGGTCCGGTTCGACGAACAGGTCCTGAAGGAAAACCACGGGTCCGCCCCAGCCGGTGACGCTGCGCTTGCTGCACGTCACCATGCCGACAATCGCGCCCGCATGTCCGGTTTCGGCGACGAAAGCGCTGAAGCCGGCGCCGGGGCCGAAACCGTCGCGCAGCCAGTCGGCCGCATTCGCGCGCACCGCATGCAGTGAATCCTCGCCCTGCGCCAGCAGGCGTTTGAGCCGCATCAGCTCCGGAATATCCACCGGCTGCGCCGCGCGGACGCGAAACGAACCCGGGCGCATTTCGGTGCTGTCCATGCGCGTCCTGCTGCTCAGACGGTGATGTCGACCTTGCTGCCGATCTTGCCGGTCGCGCTTGCGGCGGTAGCGATGCTCGAGCTTTGCGCATCGACGTCGCTGATCGAACTCGCGTGGTGCTTGCCGTGCTTGTGCTGGCCGGCCGAAGGCGCGGGCCCCTGACTGGGCGCATAAGCGGTGGCGGCGCCAGTAGCGATTCCAGAAATGGCCATGACACACTCTCCGGGATGCGAGTCCGGGTGGCCGGACTCATGCAACCTCGAGCAAAGTTGGACTTTTATAGTTAACGGACACTTAGCGCGCTTTAGGCGGCCAAGAGCGCGCGGATGCCATCGACCACGAATTGCACGGCAAGCGCCGCGAGCAGCACGCCGAGAAGCCGGGACAAGACAATATTGCCGGTCAGGCCGAGGAGCCGGCCGATCCGCGCGGCCGCGAGAAAGACCGCGAGGCACGCAGCCGCGACCAGCACCACGACCGCAAGCAGGACGCCAAGCAGCAGCCAATTACCGGCGGCGCGGCCCGCCAGCAGCACGGTCGCCGTGATGGCGCCGGGCCCGGCGAGCAGCGGGATCGCCAGCGGGAAGGCGGCGATGTTGCGCACATGCTCCTCAACCGCCTGCTCGGCGGCTTGTCCCTCGCGTCGCATGCGCACGCCGAACACCATTTCGAAGGCGATGGAGAAAAGGAGAAGTCCGCCGGCGATACGGAACGCAGGCAGCGAAATGCCGAGTGCGCGGAACAGGGCGTCGCCCAACAGCGCCGTGCCGATCAGAATGGCGCCGGCAATCAAACTCGCGCGCAGCGCCACGCTTGTGCGCGCGCTTTGCGGCAACTCTTCCGTAATCGCCAGAAAAGTCGGGGCAAGGCCGACCGGATCGACCACGACGAACAACGTCACCAGGGCGGAGATGGCGAAATCGAGCGGCATAGGCGTTTCTTAGCAGGCCGCAGAGACAGCTCGAAGGAGGGCGCGCGATGCGGCTTTTTTGCGGGCCGTTCGAGGTTCCCCGGGGTTGGTTATAAGATATTGAAATTGAACCGAAAAATCATATTTATAACTCGCCGAAAGGGGTGGCGAAAACGGCTCCGATCGGCTAAGAAAATCGAGCGCAGATTCGTCGCAGATTCTTGCCCCAGGATCAGTAAGTGGCCGACCAGGAACTTCCCCCGCCGCCCGACAGCGGCCCCTCCGACATTCGCCCGGTATCGATCACCGAGGAGATGAAGAAGAGCTACCTCGATTACGCCATGAGCGTGATCGTGGCGCGGGCGCTGCCGGACGCCCGCGACGGACTAAAACCCGTGCATCGCCGCATTCTCTATTCGATGCACGAGAACGGCTACGAGTGGAACAAGCCGTACCGTAAATCCGCGCGCGTCGTCGGCGACGTGATCGGCAAATATCACCCGCACGGCGACCAGGCGGTGTATGACGCCCTAGTGCGCATGGCGCAGGATTTTTCCATGCGCCTGCCGCTGATCGACGGGCAGGGCAATTTCGGCTCGGTCGACGGCGATGCGCCTGCGGCCATGCGCTACACCGAAGTGCGGCTCGAACGCGTGGCCGGCTCGCTGGTCGAGGATCTCGACAAGGACACCGTCGACTTCCAGGCCAATTACGATAATTCCGAGCACGAGCCGGTGGTGATGCCGGCGCGTTTTCCCAATTTGCTGGTCAACGGCGCCGGCGGCATCGCGGTCGGCATGGCGACCAACATCCCGCCGCACAATCTCGGCGAGGTGATCGACGCCAGTGTCGCGCTGATCGAAAATCCGGGGCTCTCGATCGAGGATCTGATCGCGATCGTGCCGGGACCGGATTTCCCGACCGGTGGCCTTATTCTGGGCCGCCAGGGCATCCGCGCCGCTTACCATCTCGGCCGCGGTGCCATCGCCATGCGCGGCAAGGTCGAGTTCGAGACCTTGCGCGGCGAGCGCGAAGCCATCGTCATCTCGGAAATTCCCTATCAGGTGAACAAGGCGCACATGGTCGAGCGGATCGGCGAATTGGTGCGCGAGAAGAAGCTCGAAGGCATCGCCGCCTTGCGCGACGAGTCCGACCGCGACGGCTATCGCGTGGTGATCGAATTGCGCCGCGACGCGGTGCCGGACGTGGTGCTCAACCAGCTCTACCGTTTCACGGCGCTGCAATCGTCGTTCGGCGCTAACATGGTGGCGCTCGACGGCGGCCGGCCGCTGGTGATGAACCTGAAAGACCTGCTGACGTCCTTCATCGCCTTCCGGGAAGAGGTGATCTATCGGCGCACCAAGCACTTGCTCGGCAAGGCGCGGGATCGGGCGCACGTATTGGTCGGGCTGGCGATCGCGGTTGCCAACATCGACGAAATGATCAAGCTGATCCGCGGCTCCAAGGATGCCAACGAGGCCCGCGACGAATTGATGAAACGCGACTGGCAGGCCAGGGACGTCGCCGCCATGGTCACCCTGATCGACGATCCGCGGCATGCCGTGTCGACGGCCGGCACCACCAAACTTTCCGCCGAGCAGGCCAAGGCCATTCTCGACCTGCGGCTGCAACGGCTTACCGCGCTCGGCCGCGACGAGATCAAGGCCGAGCTCGACAAGCTCGCCGACGAGATCGCCGATTATCTCGAAATCCTGCGCTCGCGCGCGCGCATCCAGGCGATCGTCAAGGACGAACTCGCCGTGATCAAGAAGGAATTCGCCACGCCGCGCAAAACCGTGATCGTCGATCAGGAAGGCGAGATGGAAGATGAGGACCTGATCCAGCGCGAGGACATGGTCGTCACCGTTTCGCACGCCGGTTACGTCAAGCGCGTGCCGCTCTCCACCTACCGGGCGCAGAAGCGCGGCGGCAAGGGCCGCGCCGGCATGCAGACGCGCGAGGAGGATTTCGTCACCCGGCTGTTCGTCGCCTCGACGCATACGCCGGTGCTGTTCTTCTCGTCGCGCGGCCAGGTCTACAAGGAAAAGGTGTGGCGGCTGCCGCAAGCCGCGCCGCAGGGGCGCGGCAAGGCGCTGATCAACATCCTGCCGCTCGAACAGGGCGAAAGCATCACCACCATCATGCCGCTGCCGGAGGATGAATCGACCTGGGACAAACTCGACGTGATGTTCGCCACCACGCGCGGCACGGTCCGGCGCAACAAGCTGTCGGACTTTGCCGACGTGCGGCGCTCGGGCATCATCGCCATGAAGCTCGAGGAAGGTGACGGCATCGTCGACGTGCAAATCT
>CAYVPC010000235.1:0-5518 GCA_964453555.1 uncultured Hyphomicrobiales bacterium
GCGGTGATCGGATCCTTGACCAATCGGACGGTGCAATTCGCGTTCGGTGCTGCCACCGCGATCCTGCTGATCGTGGCCGGCGGCAGCGCCACATTCTGATGCTGGAAAAGGTGGCGGCTGCGAAGTTGGAACGCGCGGACGAAGACATTAATTTGCGCCAAAACCAGGGCATTGAAACCGCGTCGGAGGCGGTACGCGCCGGGTCCGGCCTGCACGCCGCGCTCGAATATGTTGCGATTGTTGACCAGATTCAGGACGAAGAACGATGAATAAGGGGTCTGAGACCAAGTATCGCGGGCTTCTGGAAGCAGCCCCTGACGCGATGGTGGTGGTCAACCAGAACGGCGAGATCGTCCTGCTCAATGTTCAGGCCGAGAGGCAGTTCGGCTACAGCCGCGACGAACTGCTCGGGCAGAAGGTCACGAACATCATCCCGATGGGCTTTGCGGAACGCCTGATCGCGGACGATCTGCGCGCCGAAGAAGATGCGTCGGCGCAGCAGATCGGCACCGGCATCGATCTCGTCGCCCAGCGGAAAGACGGCAGCGAGTTTCCGATCGAATTGAAGCTGAGCCCGCTGGCAAGTGCCGAAGGCACGCTGGTGACGGCGGCGATCCGCAACATCAGCGTGCGCAAAGCCGCGGAAACGCATCTTTCGCAGATGGAGGGCCGCTACCGCGGGCTTTTGGAGGCGGCTCCGGATGCGATGGTGGTGGTGAACCAAAGCGGCGAAATCGTGCTGCTGAACGTTCAAGCGGAAAAACAGTTCGGCTACCGCCGCGACGAGCTTCTTGGGCAAAAGGTCACCAACATTATCCCGACGGGCTTCGCGGAGCGGCTGATCGCCGACGATCAGCGCTCCGCGGAAGACGCGTCAGCGCAGCAGATCGGGGCCGGGATCGAGCTTATCGCGCGGCGAAAAGACGGCAGCGAGTTTCCGATTGAGCTGATGCTGAGCCCGCTCCAAAACGCGGACGGCGTCCTGGTGACCGCGGCGATCCGCGACATCAGCGTGCGTAAGCAGGCGGCCGTCGTTCTCCTGCAGAAGGTGGATGAATTGAAACGATCGAATGAGGAATTGGGGCAATTTGCCTATATCGCTTCGCATGATCTGCAGGAACCGCTGCGCATGGTGGCCAGTTATACGCAGCTCCTTTCCAGACGGTACAAAGGAAAGCTGGATGCCGACGCCGATGAGTTCATCGCCTTCGCCGTCGATGGCGCGCGCCGGATGCAACGTCTGATCCAGGATCTGCTGACCTATTCGCGGGTCGGGACCAAAGGACGCGATTTGCGCCCGGCCTCCAGCGAAGATGCATTTCAACAGGCGCTCGTTAATCTACGCAGTAGCATTGAAAGGAGCGGAGCACAGGTGACGCACGATCCGCTTCCAGCGGTCATGGCCGACGAGATGCAGCTGACCCAGCTGTTTCAGAACCTCGTCGGCAATGCCATCAAGTACCAAAAATCCGGAGTGCCCCGCGTCCACGTCTCTGTCTCTTCTGTTATGAACGGCAGCAAGAAATGGGCCTTTGCGGTGAAAGACAACGGGATCGGCATTGACCCGCAATACTTCGAAAGAATTTTCGGCATGTTCCAGCGGCTGCACAAACGGGAAGAATTCGCCGGCACCGGTATTGGATTGGCGATCTGCAAAAAGATCGTCGAACGGCATGGCGGCAGCATCTCGGTCGAGTCTGAGCTTGGGCACGGCTCCACGTTTCGCTTTGCCTTGTCAAAAAGCGAGAGAGCATCATGAAATTTATCGGAGAAGATGGCATGCCCATACAAGTTCTCTTGGTCGAAGACAGTCCCGGCGATGTCCGGCTGACGCAGGAAGCGTTCCGCGACGCCAACGGGCTCACCCAATTGCACGTGGCTGCCGACGGCGTGGAGGCCATGGCCTTCCTGAAACAAGAGGGAACCCACGTCCATGCCCCTCGTCCCGATATTATCTTACTGGATCTGAACCTTCCCAAAATGGACGGCCGCCAGGTGCTTGCTCAGATCAAGCAGGATGACGACTTGAAAACGATTCCTACGCTCATTCTGACCACGTCCGAGGCGGAAGCGGATATCGTGAAAAGTTACCGGCTCTACGCGAACTGTTACCTCAACAAGCCCGTGCGCTTCGACGCGTTCGAGAGCCTCGTGAAGAGCATCAATGATTTCTGGCTGACAAAGGTCAAGTTGCCGCCGCGGGCGCCAAGCGGATGAGTCCGAAATTGAAAACACTTCTCCTGGTCGAAGACAATCTTGGGGATGCACGTCTTATCCGCGAGATGTTGAACGAGCCGAACTCGCTCAACACTGAACTGACGCAGCTGGAGTCCATGACGGCGGCGGAGACGCATCTCGCTAAGCACGCGGTCGACGTTATCCTGCTCGACCTGGGGTTGCCCGATGCACAAGGGCTGGAAGCGATAAGGCGGGCTCACGCCGCTGCCCCTGGCGTCCCCTTGGTGGTGCTGACGGGCTTGGACGACGAGTCGCTGGCGGTACAAGCCCTGCAACTAGGCGTGCAGGACTATCTCATCAAGGGTCAAATCGATGCGCGCGGTCTGCTGCGGGCGGTGCGTTACGCCATCGAGCGCAAGACCATGGAAACCGCGGCCCTGGCGATGGCGCGGCAGATGGCGCATTCGGCCGAGCATGACTTTCTGACCGGGTTGCCTAATCGGATGCTGCTGAACGACCGTGTCGGCCAAGCAATCGCCTTGGCAAGGCGTAACATGAGAAAAATTGCAGTGCTGTTTTTGGATTTGGACGGCTTCAAGCACATCAATGATTCTCTGGGACATTCGACCGGCGACAAACTCCTTCAATCCACCGCGAAACGCCTGGTGGACTGCGTACGCGGTTCGGATTCCGTGAGTCGGCAAGGCGGCGACGAATTCGTCATTTTGCTTTTGGACCTTGAACACGCGGAGGATGCGGCCGTCACGGCGCGAAGAATACTGGTGGCGGTGGCGCAATCTCATTTAATCGACCGGCACGATCTTCACGTCACCGCAAGCATCGGCGTGAGCGTCTATCCGGACGACGGACTTGATGCGGACACGCTCATCAAGAATGCGGATACCGCGATGTACCAGGCCAAGGGAAATGGGCGCCGGAGCTTTCAGTTTTTCAAGCCGGCGATGAACGCCCGGGCGGTGAAGCGGCAATTCACCGAAGAGGGTCTGCGGCGCGCTTTGGAACGGCAGGAATTCGTGCTGCACTATCAGCCGAAGGTCAATCTGATGACCGGAGCGATTACCGGGGCTGAAGCGCTGATACGCTGGACGCATCCCACGCGAGGACCGATCTCTCCGGTCGACTTTATTCCGGTTGCGGAAGACTGCGGCCTCATTCTGCCGATCGGCGCCTGGGTCCTTCGTGAAGCGTGCGAGCAAACCCGCGCCTGGATAGATGCAGGCCTGCCGGTAACGAGCATGGCCGTAAACGTCTCCGCGATGGAGTTTCGGGGGGGATATTATACTTGACAAACCCAAATAGCCACGATACCCTTGATTCATATAATGGAAACAGGTGTCATGGCCAATTCGATCCTCTCTGCCAAGGTTATGCAGTCCGAAGCCGCCGCTATCGCGTGGGTGGAGGCCCGCGTGTGGCCGGAAGGCCCGGTTTGTCCGCATTGCGGGGGCTTTGACCGGATCGGCAAGATGGCCGGTAAAGCGACCCGTATTGGCCTCTACAAGTGCTACCAGTGCCGCAAGCAGTTCACCGTGAAGGTTGGCACCGTTTTCGAGGATAGCCACGTCCCGATGAATCTGTGGCTGCAAGCGATGTACCTGCTCTGCTCCAGCAAGAAAGGTATCTCCAGCAACCAGCTCTCCCGGACTTTGGGCGTCACCCTTAAGACCGCATGGTTCATGTCGCACCGTATCCGCGAGGCCATGCGCGTTGTCGGCGTCGAGCCTATAGGCGGTGCTGGCAAGGCCGTGGAGGTGGATGAAACCTATATCGGCCGTCAGGAAGGCCACGGCATCGACAAGACCGGCTATCACAACAAGAACATGGTCGTAACTTTGGTGGAGCGCGGCGGCCCCGCGCGCTCGTTCCACACCGACGGCCATTCGATTGCGGACATTGTGCCAATCGTCCGCGAAAACATCCGCCGCGAAAGCCGTCTCATGACCGACAAGGCGCTGCACTACAAACAAGTCGGCGGGGAATTTGCCGAGCATGGCACCGTTGCGCATGAGCGCGGCGAGTACGGGCGCGGCGACATTCATAGCAACACCGTCGAGAATTATTATTCGGTGTTTAAGCGCGGAATGAAGGGCGTTTATCAGCACTGCAAGGAAAAGCACCTGCATCGCTACCTTGCTGAATTTGATTTCCGCTATAGCAACCGCGTTCGGCTTGGCGTAGATGACGTAGAGCGTACCGCTCGCGCGGTGAAAGGCATCGTCGGCAAGAGGCTCACCTATAGGACGCCTCATCACTGAGAGGCCATATGGCAAAAGCCGCAAAGCCAAAGACGGCGGCGAAGCTGAATAAAAAAAATCAATACGAGCGGTTTCAACAAACCGCTCGCGATCTTGGCGTTGACGATGCCGCCAGCGCCGAGGCATTTGAGCGCGCATTTGAGAAGATCGTTCCGCCACGGCGCGTTCCTAAAGAATCCCGGCGAGATCGCGGATGAAAATTCGCGCCGCGTCGAACACGGCGCGGGCTTCCTCCGGCGTATAGGTTTGTTTGGGGTGCATCACCTCGTTTCGCCAGCAAATCTTAACGTTATAGAGGTGCGCGGCGGCCTCTGCGTATGCCTTGGTAATCGGTGCTTTTTGATCTAGCGCCTTAATCGCTTTGTTGATCTCATCGAGGACGTTTTGCCAGTTCTTTTCAGTCGCCAGGGCCACGCCAAGCTTGTCACCAAAACGTTGGACGGCAATTTCAGCTAACCGCATTAGATGAAAAACGGACGCTGTCGGACGATTGAGAGCCAAGCATTTACCAGCCTCCGAAATGTCCTCTGACATCATCGGAAACTTTGCTTCCACCTCCGAACCAAAAAGAGGTTCGGAGGGTCGATAAAAGGCTACGTTGTCGTCGGGGATCGAAAGGAAAAAACGGTTCTCTAGGTCTTCCAAAATTCTGTAGTGCAGATCAACCATCATCTGCCGAATTTCGGATTGCACGACACTGCGGCCCGGCCGGGGCGTGATATATTCGCTCATGCGCTTGAGTTGGTGTAGCGCAGACCGCAGCTCCAATTTTTGAGCCTCTCGGTTTATTTCGCCGAGGGTTGCGCCGATTGCTCCAGCACCGTTCGGGCCGAGGTCATAATGCGGTTCGAGCTTAACGATGGCCTGTCCGACCATGCCTGCAAGCCGCCACCATGCCTCAGCCGAGGTTTCGAGAATTTCCACGAGGGTCACCATCTGAAAGGGGAGAGCCTTCATGGCTGCACCCTCTCAGGTTGTATCCCTTGGGTTTGTGAAGTACAATAACCCCTCTTTACGGCTTTGCCGCCGTGCCTGGTGGGTATTGAGGCGTGCCCGAGCGCACA
>CAYVPC010000236.1:0-5401 GCA_964453555.1 uncultured Hyphomicrobiales bacterium
CCTCGCGGCGCTCGGCGAGCGGCGGCACGCGGATCGGCACCACCGACAGCCGGTGGTAGAGATCCTCGCGGAACTTTCCGGCAGCGATGTCGGCCTCGATGTTGCGGCTTGTCGAGGACACGATGCGCACATCGACCGTGACTTTAGTGCTGCCGCCGACGCGCTGGAAAGTCTGATCGACCAGCACGCGCAAGATCTTGTTTTGCGTCTCGCGCGGCATGTCGGCGATCTCGTCGATGAACAGCGTGCCGCCATGAGCTTCTTCGAGCGCGCCGACCTTGCGGCTCTGCGTGCCGTTGCCGGCCTCGACGCCGAAAAGCTCAAGTTCCATCTGCTCGGGCATCATGGCGGCGGCGTTGATCACAACGAACGGACCGCTGGCGCGCGCCGACAGCGCGTGGATGGTGCGCGCCGCCAGTTCCTTGCCGCTGCCGGAAGGGCCGACGACAAGCACGCGGCTGTTGGTCGGCCCCACTTTCTCGATGGTCTGGCGCAACTGATTGGCAGTGGGCGAATGGCCGACAATGGTCGCGGCCAGCGGGCCCATTTGCTTGAGCTCCCGCACCTCGCGCCGCAGCCGCGAATTCTCCAGCGTCCGCTCGGCGACCAGCAGCAGCCGGTCGGCCTTGAACGGCTTTTCGATGAAATCGTAGGCGCCGCGCTTGATCGCCGACACGGCGGTCTCGATGTTGCCATGGCCGGAAATCATCACGATCGGCAGATCGGGATGCTCCTGCTTGAGCACGTCAAGCAGCTGCAACCCGTCGAGGCGGCTTCCCTGCAGCCAGATATCCAGGAAAACGAGATTCGGCCGCCGCGCGACTACCGCGGCAAGCGCCTTATCGCTGTCGGCGGCGGTGCGGGTGCCGTACCCTTCATCCTGTAAAATGCCGGCAACCAGCTCCCGGATGTCCGCCTCGTCGTCAACGATCAGGATATCGGACGCCATAATCAGACCGTCGCTCTTTGCGCCTGCGCCGGCTCGGACGAGGCCTCGATCGTCTCGGCCGCGAAGCGCAACTGCATCCAGGCGCCGCGCGCGCCGGGAATTTTTTCCGACGCATCGCGCAGCTCGATGTTGCCGCCATGTTCTTCGAGAATGCGGCCGACGATGGCGAGGCCGAGCCCGGTTCCCTTCTCGCGCGTGGTCACATAGGGCTCAAGCAGCCGCGCGCGGTTCTCCTTCGGCAGGCCGATGCCGTTGTCGATCACATCGAAGACGATGTCCCTGCCGTCGCGCCGCGCGCTTACCGCGATGCGGCCCTTCCCCAGCGCGTCCGGCGGCACCGCCCCGATCGCCTCGGTCGCGTTTTTGATGATGTTGGTCAGCGCCTGTGAAATCAACCGCCGGTCGAACCGCGCCGGCATGGTCTCGGCCGGCAATTCGACGTCGAAATCAATGTCGGGATGGGCGACCCGCATCAGGAAGACAACCTGACGCACGGTGTCCGCCACGTCCTCGGCGGCGATCACCGCTTTCGGCATGCGCGCGAAGCGGGAGAATTCGTCGACCATGCGCTTGATGTCGTCGACCTGCCGCACGATGGTTTCAGTGCATTGTTCGAACACCGCCGGGTCGTCGACGATCGCCTTGCCGTATTTGCGGCGCAGCCGCTCGGCCGACAACTGGATCGGCGTCAGCGGATTTTTGATCTCGTGCGCGATGCGGCGCGCAATGTCGGCCCAAGCCGAGGAACGCTGCGCCAGCACCAGTTCGGTAACGTCGTCGATGGTAATGACGTAGCCGTGTTCGGCCTCAGTGGCCTGCTCGCTGGTCACGCGCACCGAAAAGTTGCGCTCCTGGCCGTTGCGGCTGACGTTCACCTGGCGCTGAACAAGGCGTTGATTGCCGGTCCGCGCCGCCTCAAAAATTTCCGCGAGTTCGGGGGCGACCTCGGCCAGCGGGCGCGACAGCGCCTCGCTTTCCGGCCGCGCGATCAACCGCTCGGCTGAGCGGTTGAGAATGGTAATGCGGCCCTCGGCATTGACTCCGATAACGCCGGCGCTGGCGCCGGCCAGCACCGCTTCGGTGAATCGCCGCCGGCTGTCGATGACGTCGCGCGCGCGCACGATGTCGTCGTGCTGGGTGCTCAACTCGGCGGTCATTTTGTTGAAGGTCTCGCCGAGCTGCGCCAGGTCGCCCTCCGAACGGCGGATCGCCACGCGCACCTGCAGATTGCCGGTGGAAACGACATTGGCGGCGCCGATCAGGCGGCGGATCGGCGCGACCAGCCGGTTGGCAAAATCAAGCCCGATCCAGGCAGACGACAGCAGCACGATCAGCGCAATGACGGCGAACATCAGCGCAAAAGCGATCTGAATGCCGAGCCGCCGGGCTTCGAGATTGGCGTATTCGCCGACGCTTTCCTGGGTTGCCTTCAGTTGCTGCACGACGCGCGGGTCGAGCAGCCGCGCGGCGTAAAGGTAAAGGTCGTCGTAGCCGTGCAGCTTGATGGCGGCGGCGACATGGTCGCCCTCGGGAATGAGCGCAACCTGCGGCTCGGTCTCGGTGATTTGGCTGAGCAATTGCGCCGACGGCAGCACGATCGCCTTGTCCATCTTGACGTCGGCCCGCTCCACCGTCGAGCCGTCGGCATGGATGATCAAGGCGGCGGAAAGCCCCCGCGCGGTCGCTTGCGCCGTGAAAAACTGCCGGAACCGTTCGCGGTCGGAATCGAACATCGGCTTGGCGCGGCCGAGGTCGAAGGCCATGGCCATGATCTCGCCGCGGATCGCCTGCGCGTGCTCGCTGACATAGGCGTCAGCGACGATCAGCGATTGCTCGATCATGGCATGGGTGCGGGTCGAGAAGAAACGATCGAGGCCGCGATCGAGCGTGGTCGAGGCGACCACCGCCACCAGGACGGTGGGGACCGCGGCGATCACGGCGAACAGGCCGACGATCTGCACGTGCAAGCGCGAGCCGGCGTAGCCGCGCCGGCGCGCGCGCACCACGACCCAAACCTCGCGGCCGATGATGGCGAGCAGCAAAAGTCCGGTGGCGGCATTGCCGCCGAGAAGCTTGACCACGACTTCGTGGACGGGCGCGATCGGGGTCAGCCCGGCAAGGACCAGGAAGGTGGCGGTGGCGGAGAGAAGCGCGATGCCGACGGCGATGGCGCCGATCAGCCGGGAGGCGACCGGCACCGGTGCCGTCCCAGTTGGATCGATGGGGGCCGCCCGCCCCGGCGCCGCGAGCGGCGGGTCAAGCGGAGCGACTTGCTCGGCAGTCGTCATTGACGCCCTGAAACGCGGGACATTGTGCGGCGCAAGACGAATGGAGCCCCGGCCCATTCGCGCCAGTGATGCTTTTATACAACAATGTTGC
Source organism: uncultured Hyphomicrobiales bacterium (assembly GCA_964453555.1). Lineage (GTDB taxonomy): Bacteria > Pseudomonadota > Alphaproteobacteria > Rhizobiales > Xanthobacteraceae > BOG-931. The sequence continues at coordinate 3,329 of CAYVPC010000236.1, forward strand.
CGGATTGCGACAATTCCTTGGCGCTTGCCGGGTCAGGCCCGGCAGCGCTTAGGCGCCGCTGGAGCGATACACCTGGATTTCCAGGTCGCGGATTTTCTTGCGCAAGGTGTTGCGGTTGACGCCCAGAAGATCGGCGGCGCGGATCTGGTTGCCGCGGGTCGCGGCCAGAGCCGCCGAGAGAAGCGGCGCTTCCACCTCGCGCAGAATGCGGTGGTACAAGCCGGGCGGCGGCAAACCCTCGTCGAAGCCGGAAAAATAGTGCGCCAGATACCGCTCGACCGCATTCGACAGATTCTCGTCGCCGCGATTACTCTCGCCCGGCGCGGTGAGCGCGGGCTGCGATAACTCCGCATCGACGACGGCGGATGTAATCGTCTCCTGCGGATAAAGCGCGGCGAGCCGGCGCGCGAGATTTTCCAGTTCACGCACGTTGCCGGGCCAGCGATGCCGTCGCAAACGCTCGAGCCCGGCCTGATCGATTTGTTTCGCCGGCAAACCTTCGCGCTCGACCACCGCGAAGAAATGCCGGATCAGGTCGGGAATGTCCTCGGTGCGTTCGCGCAGAGGCGGCAGCCGCAGCGGCACGACGTTCAGGCGGAAGAACAGATCCTCGCGGAACAGCCCTTGCTGGATCAGCTGCCGCAGATCCTTGTTGGTCGCGGCGATGATGCGGACGTCGGCCTTGATGGGGGTGCGGCCGCCGACGGTGGTGTATTCGCCCTGTTGCAGCACGCGCAGCAGCCGCGTCTGCGCTTCCATCGGCATGTCGCCGATCTCGTCAAGGAACAGCGTGCCGCCTTCGGCCTGCTCGAAGCGCCCGGCGCTGCGAGTATTGGCGCCAGTGAACGCCCCTTTCTCGTGGCCGAACAATTCCGACTCGATGAGGTCGCGCGGGATCGCCGCCATGTTGATCGCCACGAACGGTCCGGTCCGGCGCTTGCCGTAATCGTGCAGCGCGCGCGCCACCAATTCCTTGCCGGTGCCGGACTCGCCGGAAATCATCACGGTCAAATCCGTCTGCATCAGCCGCGCCAGCACGCGATAGATTTCCTGCATGGCCGGCGAGCGGCCAACCAGCGGAATCGATTCGAAATCCTCCGCCTTGACCGGCGCCCGCGTCCGTTCCTTCGGCTCCGACAAAGCGCGGCCGACGATGGCGATCAGTTCCTTCAGGTCGAACGGCTTGGGCAGATATTCGTAGGCGCCGCGCTCCGAGGCGCGGATCGCAGTCATGAAGGTATTTTGCGCGCTCATGATCAGCACCGGCAGGTCCGGCCGCGCCTTCTTGATCCGCAACAGCAGATCGAATGCGTTTTCGTCCGGCAGCACCACGTCGGTGATGATCAGATCGCCGTCTCCCTGGCTGATCCAGCGCCACAAAGTCGCGGCGTTGCCGGTCGAGCGGACTTCGTAGCCGGCGCGCGAGAGCGCCTGGTTGAGAACGGTCCGGATCGCCGCATCGTCGTCGGCAACGAGGATATTTCCGGCGGGCATCAATGATCCCCTCGTGAGGCAACGACGCTTTCCGGCTCGGCGCCGTCACGCGCATACATCGGCATCAGCACGCGAAAGATGGTCCGCCGCGGCTGCGACTCGCATTCGATGATGCCGCCGTGATCGCCGACGATCTTGGCCACCAGCGCCAGCCCAAGCCCCGATCCGGTCGGCTTGGTAGTGACGAACGGATCGAACAAGTGCGGCATCAGCTCTTCCGGGACGCCCGGGCCGTTGTCCTTGACGCAGAATTCAAGCGGCAGCGAAATGCGGGTCTTGGCGCCGGGAATCGACAGGCGCACGCCGGGACGGAAGGCGGTCGAAAGCGAAATCTCGCCGGCGGCGCCATCGCCGATCGCTTCGGCGGCGTTCTTCACGAGATTCAGAAACACCTGCACGAGCTGGTCGCGGTTCGCCAGCACCGGCGGCAGCGACGGATCGTAATCCTCGATGAACTTGATGTGGCGCGCGACGCCGGATTGCGCGAGCCGCTTAACGTGATCGAGCACGACATGGATGTTGATCGGCTCGCGCTCGACCGGCCGCTCGTCGGCGAAGACCTCCATGCGGTCGACAAGC
>CAYVPC010000237.1:0-5384 GCA_964453555.1 uncultured Hyphomicrobiales bacterium
GGTCACGGCTGCATTTCGGTGACGTCGAACGTGGCGCCGCGGTTGTGCGCCGAATTCCAGGCGGCATGCCTGAAAGGCGACTATTCCGCCGCTTTGAAGCTGCAGGACAAGCTTGCCCCCCTGCACATCAATCTTTTCATCGAAACCAGCCCCGCGCCGGTCAAATATGCACTGTCTCTCATCGGCAAGTGCAGCGACACCGTGCGGCTTCCGATGGTGCCGGTCGCGGAGAAGACGCGCGCCGCCGTGCGCGACGCCATGGTACATGCCGGCTTGATCAACTAGCTTCCCGCTGATTTTGCGCTAGTCTCCTCGTTCTCGCCCTCCAGAGAAGACAAGGAGTGACCGGATGCCGATGATCGAGGATTTCAAGAAGTTCGCATTGCGCGGCAATGTCATTGATCTTGCGGTCGGCGTGATCATCGGCGTGGCGTTCAACAATATCGTGCAGTCGCTGGTCGGCGACCTGATCATGCCGGTGATCGGCGCGATCACCGGCGGGCTCGACTTCTCCAATCACTTTCTGCCGCTATCGGCCAAAGTGACGGCCACAAGCCTTGCCGAAGCCAAGAAAGAGGGCGCGGTGTTCGCCTGGGGCAGCTTTCTCACCGTTACGCTTAATTTCATCATCGTCGCCTGGGTACTGTTCTGGGTGATACGCCTGGTCAGCAGGTTGATGCCGGCGGAAGCGCCGAAGGCGACGGCGATGACCAAAGAGGAACAGCTCCTCACCGAGATCCGCGACCTGCTCAAGAGCCGCTGAGCGGGCTAACGCAGGCAATGGCGGCGAAGGCTTCAAAGACGGAACGGAAATTGCGGGTCGTCGCCGACAACCGCAAAGCCCGCTTCAACTTTTTCATCGACGAGACGATGGAGGCGGGCGTTGCGCTCACCGGCACCGAAGTCAAATCGCTGCGTCTTGGCAAAGCGACGATCGCGGAATCCTATGCCGATGCCCGCGGCGGCGAAATTTGGCTGATCAACTCCAACATCCCGGAATATCTGCAAGCCAACCGCTTCAATCACGCGCCGAAACGGCCGCGCAAGCTCCTGCTGCATCGCCGGCAGATCAACAAGCTTATCGGCGCCGTCGAGCGCGAGGGCATGACGCTCGTTCCGCTCAAGCTCTATTTCAACGAGCGAGGACGGGCCAAGGTCGAGCTCGCTCTGGCGCGTGGCAAAAAACTCTACGACAAGCGCGACACAGAAAAGAAGCGCTCGTGGGAGCGCGAGCGCGGCCGGCTGCTGCGGCAAAGGGGTTGAACGCGATGCTGCCGGTGACACTCGACCATTGCGTTATCCATGTGACCGACTGGGAGAGCTCGAACGCCTTCTACACCAAGGTGCTGGGTGCCGAATTGATCGTCCGGCCGGTCGGCTATGCCTATCGCTTCGGCGACCGGCAGCTCAACGTGCATGGCCCCGGCGTCCAGCCCGCCGAAGTGGCGCGGCTTCCGGTCGCTCCCGGCAACAGCGACCTTTGCTTTGAATGGCGCGGACCGATCGGGGATGCGATAATCCATCTCAAACGTTGTGGAGTAGCGATCGAGCGCGGCCCGTTACAGCGGTTCGGCGCCAAAGGTGCCGGGACCAGCGTCTACTTCCGCGATCCCGACGGCTCGCTGATCGAGTTCATGTCCTACACCGGAGCGCAAGACATGACACAAGCTAGAGAAGCGCCAGGCAAGCACGATCCGACCCATCTGCCGCCCAACATCCCGGCGCCGCAGGACGATGGCGCGGCGCGCCACCTCGCCGGCGTGAAGCTGCCCGATCTGGCGCTGTCGGCGACGAGGAGCGGCGCTTTCAATCTGTCGGTGATCGTCGGCCGCACGGTGCTTTACATTTATCCGCGTACAGGGGTGCCAGGTGTCGATCTGCCGCCGGGCTGGGACGACATTCCCGGCGCACGCGGCTGCACGCCGCAATCGTGCAGCTTCCGCGATCACTTCGGCGAGCTAAAAGAACTGGGCGTTGGTCACGTGTTCGGGCTGTCGACCCAGAATACCGATTATCAGCGCGAAGCGGCCGAGCGGCTGCATCTGCCATTCCCGGTCCTGTCGGACGAAAAGCTTGAGTTCACGCGCGCGTTGCAATTGCCGACATTCACGGCCGGCGGCATGACGCTGCTCAAGCGCATGGCATGGGTCATCGACGACGGCGTCATTACCAAAGTGTTCTATCCGGTATTCCCGCCCGACCAGAGCGCGGCCGAAGTGATTGCCTGGCTGCGCAGCAATCGCTAGCTTCAATACACTCACAGCAAGAGGCTTCCATGTCGAAATTCGTCGTTGCACCGCATTTCCGGCTGCAGGAGTGGGTGGCTGAGGAAAAGGGCCACTTCGCCGCCGAGGGCCTCGACTATGAATTTCGCGAGGCAATGGATTCAAGCAAGGGCAGCGGCCATAACCTCGGCAGCAAGGTCGGCGCCTACCAAACCTTCGAAGCTGGCCGCACCTGCAACGTCAGCGGCGCTTGTCACTGGACGGTGAACGTCGCTGCCTCCAACGGCCACGGTAAGCTCTATGCCGATTGCTATTCGGTCACGCCCTGCGGCGTATTCGTGCCGGCAGATTCAAAAGTAAAGACGCCCGCCGACCTCGCCGGCGTGCCGATCTCGGTCGGCTATCAGTCGGGCAGCCATTACGCGACCATCCAGGGGCTCGAGCAATATCTTAAACCCGAGGAGATCAAGCTTTCGTTCAACGATGGCATGCTGTTCAGCCGGATGGAGATGCTGATCGACGGTAAGTTGCCGGCCGCTTCGCTTTTCAGCGGGCCGTATTATTTTGCCGAGCAGCTTGGTTTCCGCAAAATCATCGACACCACGTTCATGATCGCGTCGATGGTCACCGGCACGCCGGACCCGGATGATGTGCGCAAATATTTCCGTGCGCTGCGCCGCGCGCAACGCGACGTCGATCTGCGGCCGGAGCTGTACACCCACTATTACAAGAAGGAATTTCCAGCGCGCTTCCACGATCAGATGGATACCCGGCGGTGGGGTCCGGGGGAGCGTCTGGTGTTCGAGCCGTATTCGAAAGAGACTTTCGAAGAGTCGTTCGAATGGATCGAGCGCCACGGCATCTTCCCGCCCGGCGAGATGGGCGCGGGCAAATACGAAGCCGCGATTTTCGCGTAAAACTGTGAGGTCCTAACCCGCGTCGAGAAGCTTGCGCACCTGCGCGAACACGTCGCGGAACATTTGCGGCGTCAGCACGCCGGTGTTCGTGTTGTAGCGCGAGCAATGATAGCTGTTGAATAAGGCGATCGCGCCCATGCCATGCGTGCGGCCGTGGCTGAACGCATAGTCGCGGCGCTTGGCCCCTTGTGCGGCGATCAGGGTTTCGTGGGCGATCCGCCCCAGCGTAAGGACGGTGCGCAGTTTCGGCATTTCCCTGATGGTGGCGACAAGGAAATCGCGGCAGGTCGCGATCTCCCGCGGCGTCGGCTTGTTCTCCGGCGGCAGGCAACGCACCGCGTTGGTGATACGGCAATCGATCAGGGTGAAGCCGTCATCGGGCCGCGCCGCGTAGTCGCCGCGTCCGAAGCCGAATTCCTTAAGCGTCGCGTAAAGAAGGTCGCCGGCGTAATCGCCGGTAAACGGCCGGCCGGTGCGGTTGGCGCCGCGCAGTCCGGGCGCAAGCCCGACGATGAGAAGCCGCGCGTCGACCGGGCCGAAGGAGGGGACCGGCGCGTTGAACCAGCCCGGTTCTTTGCCCCGCCATTCCTGGCGAAAGGCCACGAGGCGCGGGCAGCGCGAACAATCGCGGCCCGGCTTGCCGCTTGGGGGCAAAGTCGCGGCCATAGCGGCCACAGCGCCGGCCTAATCTTCGTCGAATTCGTCTTCGGCTTCGACCTCGACGCGCTGCGCCACGGCGGCGCCGGTCGAGCGCTGAAGGAATTGCGGCGTGTGACGCGGCTCGCGGCCGTCGCGCGGTTCTCGCGGCTCGCGCATCGGGCGCTCATTAGGATCGCGCCCGATTTTTCCCTGCAGCGCAACGATGTCGACGAACTCGTCTGCCTGGCGGCGCAATTCGTCGGCGATCATCGGCGGCTGGGTTGAAATCGTCGATACCACAATAACGCGGACGCCGCGCCGCTGCACCGCCTCGACCAGCGAGCGGAAATCGCCGTCGCCGGAGAACAGCACCAGCTGATCGATATGCGGCGCGATCTCCATGGCATCGACCGCGAGCTCGATGTCCATGTTGCCCTTGACCTTGCGCCGGCCGGTCTGGTCGACGAATTCCTTGGTCGCCTTGGTGACCACGGTGTAGCCGTTGTAATCGAGCCAATCGATCAGCGGCCGGATCGACGAATATTCCTGATCCTCGATCACGGCAGTGTAATAGAACGCCCGCACCAGATAGCCGCGTGACTGGAATTCGCGCAGCAGCCGCTTGTAATCGATATCGAAACCGAGCGACTTCGCGGTGGCATAAAGGTTGGCGCCATCGATAAACAGTGCGATCTTTTCAATCTGTGCTGACATGGTGTCTCTCGATGCGTGTCTTTCGATACGTTTCTGGTGAATGAAACCGGCTGGCCCGTAATTGGACCGCTAGCTCCGGTATTCGTCAAAACCGGTTATCGCCATCGCTAAACCGCGACGATGGCAAAAGCACGATACTTCCGCGTAAAGCGTGCGCGCATTTTGTGCAAGCCCCAGCGCAAGTCTGCGGCACGCCGTCGCGGTAAATCGGCCAATGAGCGAACGCTGCCGCGGTTCCCTGGTGGGGCCGGCAAAACCGGCGGCGAGTGCCACGACAGACGCAATTTTTCCTCAATTCACCGCGCCGAACCGGAGAATACTCTTGCGCTTGCCCCCGCCCGGCGATACCTAACGCCCGTCCGGCGGGCGTTTGGCCTGCGGAAACCTGCCAGGAGACGCGATTATGGCCCGTGTGACCGTCGAAGATTGCATCGACAAGGTCGAGAACCGTTTCGATCTCGTTCTGCTGGCGAGCCATCGCGCGCGCATGATCTCCTCCGGTGGCCAGATCGCGGTCGAGCGCGACAACGACAAGAACCCGGTCGTGGCATTGCGCGAGATCGCCGACAAGGCGGTTTCGCCCGAGGACCTCAAGGAGGAACTCGTTCATTCCCTGCAGAAATACGTAGAGGTCGACGAGCCCGAGCCGGAGGGAGTACCCCTGATCGGCACGCCCGGCACCGGCGTCGATGCCGACGACACCGAGGTGACGACCGATCGCATGAGCGAAGAGGAATTGCTCAAGGGGCTCGAGGGCCTGACCCCGCCGGAAAGCCAGCCCGAGCCGGACACCGACGTCGATGCGGTCGACGAGGACGAGTAAATTTCGTTTCGGCACCGGTTAGCTCAAATCGGCACAGTTGGCGGCGGCCGCGAACGTCCCGGCCGC
>CAYVPC010000238.1:0-5366 GCA_964453555.1 uncultured Hyphomicrobiales bacterium
TCTTCCATCAGCGCCATGCCGAGGCCTTGCGCCGCGCCGCCTTCGATCTGGCCTTCGACCAGCGTCGGATTGATCGCCTTGCCGACGTCATGCGCGCAGACCAGTTGAAGGACTTTGACGCGGCCAAGTTCGACATCGACCTCGACCGCAGCGAGATGGGCGCCGTAGCCGAAAACAGCGTAAGGCTCGCCTTGGCCGTTCTCGTCGAGCGGCGTCGTCGGCGGATCGAAAGTCTCGCGCACTTCTGCGACGAATCCCGCCCCGTTGAGCGAAAGCGCGCTCAACTTCACGTGGCGCTCGCCGCCCGATCCCTCGATGGTAATCGTCCCATCGTCGAAACGGATCGTTGCCTCTTCACCGACATTGGCGAGCCGCAGGATCGCGCGGCGCATCGCCCGACCGGCCAGGAACGCTGCCTTGCCCGAGACGAAGGTCTGGCGTGAAGCTGAAGTCTTGCCGCAGTCAGGCGTCTGATCAGTATCCGCTGAGGTCAGATCGAACAGCGCGATCGGTGCACCGAGCGCGTCGGCGCAGATTTGCGGGATTACCGTGTTCGAGCCCTGGCCGATATCAACTGCACCCTGGAACAATGTTAGCCGTCCGTCGGGCTTGAGCCCAAGCCGCATGGTCGACGGATTCGGTAATGAGGTATTGCCGCATCCGTACCACATGCCGGCAACGCCGACGCCGCGACGGAGCCGGCCATTTGCCGCCGCATTGAAGGTCCGCGCGGCCGCGCGCATCTCCAGCCAGCGCGGCCGCAGCGCTTCAAGGCATGTCTTAAAGCCGACGCCGTCCTTGAAAACCTGTCCGGTCACCGTCGGATCGCCCGCTTCCAGCGCATTTGCGACTCGGAACTCCAGCGGATCCATGCCGAGCTTGATCGCAAGCTCGTCGAGCAGCTGCTCTTGGGCGATCGCGGTTTGCGGCACGCCGAAACCGCGAAAAGCGCCCGCCGGCACAAGGTGGGTATGAATCGCCCGCGCGTGCGCCCGATAATGCGGCATGCGGTATGGTCCGGACGCGTGCACCGGCACCCGATTGGCAACCGTCGGCCCCCACGAAGCGTAGGCTCCGGTGTTGAAGTCGGCGCGAAAATCCATGGCTTTGAGCCGGCCGTCGCGGGCTGCACCGATCCTTGCGCGGATCACGGCGGGATGACGCTTGGTGGTGCTCATGAACGATTCGGTTCGCGAATAGACCATACGAACCGGCCGATAAAGCAGCCACGCGGCGAGCGCGACGAACGGCTGAATGGAGAGGTCGAGCTTCGCACCAAAGCCGCCGCCGACCGCAGTGGGAATAATGCGCACCTGATCGGGCGCCAATCCGAGGATCTTCGCAATGTCGTCGCGATCCATGTACGGCGCTTGCGTGCACGCCTGAATTTCGATGCGGTTTTTCACGCGCCGGGCAAAGCCTGCCTCCGGCTCGATGTAAGCGTGTTCGATGAAGCCGGTTTCGAATTCGCCTTCGACGACCACATCCGAGGTCGCGAGCGCCGCCTCGACGTCGCCCCGCACGACCCGCCCGCTGGTCAGGATATTGCCGGGGCGAAGTGGATGGATCGGCGTTGCATCGGCTGCGGTGGCCTCGTTCAGATTTGTCAACGTCGGCAGGGCCTGCCAAGTGACCGGAAACTCCGAAAGGTCGAGCGCCCTAATCGCCGCCTCCTCGCCGACAACCAGCGCAACCGCTTCACCGCGAAAGCGCGCGGCGCTTTCAGCCAGCATTGGCTGATCGGCGAAAGGCGCGATGACCCCGAAGCGATTTTCGCCCGGCACATCCTTGGCCGTGAAGACCCTCTTCACGCCCTGATGCGCGCGCGTGAATGCCGCAATGTCTCCTAGCGCGAAGTTTGCATGGTGATGCGGCGAGCGGATTGCCCGGGCAAGCAGCGCGTCACCCGGCCATTCGTCGGCGCCGAAAATTTCCTCGCCCGAGATTTTCCTTTCCCCGTCGAGCCGCGGCAGACGAAGACCAACGAACGCACCGCGGGACAAACCGGATTGCGGATCGCCGGCCAGCCGTTGGGCGTTCATCACGGCATCGACGATCTTGCGGTAGCCGGTACAGCGGCACAGGACGCCGCCGAGCGCGTCTTGCGTTTCCGTTTCATTCGGCGCCGGATTCGTGCGCAGCAAGGCCACAGCCGCGAGTAGCATCGCCGGCGTGCAAATTCCGCATTGCGCGGCGCCATGCGCGTGGAAGGAGCGTCGAAGCCGGACGACTATGTCCTCGCGCGAAGACAAGCCCTCGGCGGTTTCGACAACACAGCCATCGATTTGGCCGACCGCGGTAAGGCACGAGCAGATTGGCTTGCCGTCAGCGAGGACGGTGCAAGCGCCGCAATCGCCAGCGTCGCAGCCGACTTTGACGCCGACCAATCCACATTGTTCACGCAACGCATGGCTCAACCGCTCCAGCGGCGATCCAACGAGCCGGGCGGACGCACCGTTAAGCGTCAATGATACGCCGACCGCGCGTTCGAGCATCAGCAAACGCCTCCGGCTTCCGCTTTGAGGCAGCATTCGACGGCGCGGCGAACGAGTGTCAAAGCCGCGTCGCGGCGATAGTCGGCAGTGGCCCGCAAATCATCGATCGGCGACAGGACGGCGAGATCTCCTGCGTCAATCGCACTGCCAAGACCGGCGCGCGCCGAAGCGCCGACAAGCTTTCGCTCCACGTCGGAAAGCCGCCTGGCAGCGGCCGAGCAGGAACCGACGGCGACACGCGCGTTGCGCACTCTGGCATCCACGACATCGAGGAGCACCGCAACCATCACGATGGAAATAACCAGATAACGTCGCGCGCCGAGTTTCAGAAAACTGGACTGGACGGTCGGAGCCGGCTGCGGGACGAGGATCGCCGACACGATCTCGCCGGGGCTGAGCATCGTCTGACGGTTCCCGGTGATGAATTCGCCAAGAGGCAGGCGCCTGCCGCCACGCATCGAAACAAGCTCGACCTCGGCATCGAGTATCAAAAGCGGCGGAACGCCGTCCGCGGCGGGCGAGGCATTGCACAGATTGCCGGCGATCGTCGCGCGATTCTGTATTTGGACGCCACCGACCTCGCGCGCCGCCGCCTTAAGCGCATCGAACCCCGGGGGCAGGTCGGCCTTGACCAGATCGCTCCAGGTAACAGCGGCCCCGATGCGGATCTGGTCGCCGTAGCGATCGATGTTGCGCAGCGTCGGGAGCGCCGTGAGATCGACGTAGCGCCCGGTCAGCGGACGCGCGCCAGCCGCCGGAAATATATCGGTACCCCCTGCCAAAACGCGGGTGTCCGGTTCGGCAAGCAACCGCACAGCTTCGGCAAGATCAGCGGGCCGCTCATACAAGAGAACGAGTCTCCTGATGGTCGTTTGTATACAAATATACTCGCCCGGCGAGTGATATTGTCAAGCCTACCTTGCACGTCTGACGACCGACAATGGACAGCTGCAAATTCGTACAGGGAAGGAAATCGCCCGCGCGACGCTGGCTGGCTGGCGCGCAGTCGACCGCGAACCAGTCTCAGCCGCAAATCCTGCCTACAACGGTCGCGACCTTAACCGAACGACGGCAACCGGTCGCAGCTCGCATGAGGGAGAACGATATGATGATAGCAGAACGAAAATTTTCCGCAGCGATGTGGCCGTAGGGTTCATCCCTTCCAATCGGTGCGGAAAAAACTGCTCAGGATGCTCGCCGGGAGGCAGTGATTTGGTGATTTATGGTCTCATCCACGATTCGGCGATCGCCGAACCAAGGGGACTTGTCCTTGCTTTAGGTCCGCTCGGCTAATGCAATGTTTCCGTATTCTTCGTCGAGCCATCGAGCAGGTTGGATTGGGGAGTAGTGTCTGTCTGACTTACGTCCTGCTGCCCGACGGCGTCCGGCCCCTCCATGGCGACAATCAGACTGTTGGGACGCATGTCGGTCCAATTCTTATTTATATATTCCAGACATGCGGAGCGGGTGTCGGACTTGAGTTTAATTGTCCAGCCGTTCGGCACATCGACAAAGCTTGGCCACAGCGAATACTGGCCCTCTTCGTTGATCAGAACATGATAGGTACCGTTTTCGTCCTCGAATGGATTTGTCACCTTTACCTCCAGACGCAGATACGTGTCCGACGGACACCAACTGGCGAGCATCGCCGCAGCTGACGATGGTGCCCCTCACACCGCATGGATGCTAGCAAATTTACGCCAGTCCGTACAGGGTCTTAGTACCGCGTCACAGCGCGCGACGGCTTGCTGTCGGGCCGTATCTCGTAATTCGTATTTTGACCCTTTTCTGAGGCCTCCAGAGATAAAGTAAGCTGTTTCGACGAATGTCGATTAAGCTCGGCCGTCAGTATATTCCCAATCAGCGATGCCGATGATGGATTCAACATTGCGTCATGGCCGCACTCGGTTCGGAAAATCTTGACATGGCCCTGCACGTAAGGCTTCCACGGCTCGCGCAGCATAGTCGCGTCTCCGTCCTTGGAGACGAATAGCAAGGCGTCGCCTCGAAACTGCTGTGGCGTGAAATTTTTTAGTATACGGATATTGTTGCTGTAGGACTCGACGACCGCCTTGAAGTGCTCGTCGCTGAATTCTGATACCCAGTGGCCTTCGCGACGAAGGGCATCCATCATGTCCTGCAACGGACGCGCCGTCTCGTCCCAATCGGACGGGAATGCCTCGACGGGATAGCTGTCAAGCAGTGCCAGCACTGCGACCTCCTGACCCGCGTTCTGGAGGTGTGTCGCAACGGCATAGGCTATTAGTCCGCCCATAGACCAGCCGAGAAGATTGTAAGGTCCGTTGGGTTGAACGCTGCGAATGACGTTTGCGTAGTCGGCTGCCATGTCTTCCATAGTTTCTGGAAGAACGTCCGGCTTGCTGAGGCTGCGAATCTGCAGTGCATACAGTGGGTGATTGGACGGTATATGACGGATGAGCCGAGAATAGATCCAACTGAATCCAGAGGCAGGATGGACGCAGAACAGAGGGAGATGTTCTCCATTGGGTCTGAGGGGCAATAGAACATCAAGATCGGATTTGGCTATTCCACCAGCGCCAATATGGCGCGCCAGCGCCTCAACCGTCGGCGCCTCAAACAGGCTGCGGATCGGTAGCTCAACATCCAGCGTCGCACGGATCCGGCTGATCAGCCTGGTCGCCAGCAGCGAGTGCCCGCCCAGCGCAAAGAAGTCGTCGTCAATGCCGACCTCCTTCACGTCCAGTACGTCCGCGAATTGCATGCAGAGAGCTTCTTCGAGGTAGGATCGGGGCCCTTTTCTAGCCGTGGGCGTCAGATCCGGCGCTGGCAGCCCGCGACGGTCAAGCTTGCCGTTCGCCGTCAGCGGCAACGAGCCCAGCACTACGATCG
>CAYVPC010000239.1:0-5341 GCA_964453555.1 uncultured Hyphomicrobiales bacterium
GGAGAGGTGGCCGAGTGGCTGAAGGCGGCGGTTTGCTAAACCGTTATACGGTCTAAAGCCGTATCAAGGGTTCGAATCCCTTCCTCTCCGCCAAGCCGCGGCTTAGCATGCGGCGGCTCAAGCCGCGAACGTGCTTCACGCTGTTCGGCGACGGTTACGGGATTTTCGAATCGGTGGCGGTTGCGGCACGCGAATGTTTTCGCTCCAGCGCCGCCGCCACCCGCTCCGCCACCAGGCGATTGCCGAGCGGCCACATATGCCCGAACGAATAATTGCCGTCGTATGAAGCCCAAAGCTTGACGTAATCGGCGAAGGGCCGGTTGTCGTGCGCGGCCTTGAGATCATCCCTGAGAAGAGCGTGTCGATGCCCGCCGCCCGTGCGCAAGCGACGACAGCGGCCGATTTGTCCGGCCGCTTCACCGGATTTACCGAGCCGGTGTATTGCATGACGAGGAGAAAATCGGTGCCCCTCGCGGCCAGTTCGGATTGGATCCGATGCAACAGCGCACACGATACCGCCACCGAATCGTTGTTGACCGGCACAAAGCTGTACATCTCCCACCAGTTCGACCAGCCGCCCAGCCGATTGACCACGAACTGGAGCAGATAGAAATAACTCGGCACTAAAAGCCATTTCGACGTTTCTTCCGCGGCGCCGCGATATTGCGGCACCGGAATGTTGTGCGGCACGAGGGCGCCGTCCTCGATTGTGAAATACGGCTTGTTCACGCTCCAAAAAACGCGCAAGCCTGCGCGGTCGACATCGCCGTTGAAATCCTGAAAGACGCTGAGGATCACCGTTGAAGGCGCAAGCTTCGGCAACAGCTCTTCGGTGCGCAACACGATCTGATCGGTACCCCAGCCGACATCGGCGGCGTTGATCACGCGGCGTCCGAGAATGCCTTCGAGGATGGCCGGCCAGGCGCCGCGGTCGCCGACCTCGTCGCCGGCGGTGAAACTGTCGCCAACGGCGAGAATGGCACCCTGCGGCAGCGACGGACTGGCTCCCGGTTCGCTCAGGCGGACGCCATACTCTCCGGTCGTGATCGACTTGGCCGGATTATCCGGATCGATGCTCTGGTTCGGTTTGAGCACCCAGCCGAGGACTGGATCGTATTCGTTAGGAAAATAAGTGTTCAGCAGCGCTTTGCGTTCCGCCACCCAATTGCGCAGCGCGAATACCTGTTTGTGATCGACGACGCGCCAGCATCTCGACAAGCAAGAGCGCGATCAGCAGCGAAACCGCCGTCAGCGCGGTGTTGGCAACAAACGTCCGCGGCGACTTGGTGAAGGAAAACGCCGTCACGTAGAGCGCGATCAGCGCGACGGGTGCCGCGATGACCGCGAGGCGGGTGCGGGTGAGGCCCAGCAACGGATAAAGCACGAACTGTTCGTGCACCCCGAGCCCGAGCCGCGGGCTCAACACGACGATCAGCGCAGTGATGCCGGCGGCGATCAGGATCGGACGGCGATCGGACGCAGGATGCGGCTACGAAAGTCGAAACCCGAAGGCATGTTGGCACGCCACTGAGACATACATCACGGGAGGACGGTGCGGCGGCCCTCCCAGTTCGCCCGTTACATAAACCCGCTCCGCGTCAGGCCGCGATCGCGGGCGCCGGCGCCGGTTCGGCGCTTCCCTTGAGCCAATCGCGCGCGGCGCGCTGCGCGACGGCGATCTCGCCGTCGGACATCTGGTCGGCGATTTCGCGCCGCAGCCGGATCGCTTCGAGGTTGCCCTTCATCGCCGCGAGATTGAACCATTTGTGCGCGGAGACGAGATCAACCGGAACGTCGCGGCCGATCGAATACATCATGCCGAGTTCGAACAGCATATCGCCGGCGGCGGGACCTTCGCCCAGCGGCGCCGCGTTGCCGTCGAGAATCTCAAAACGCGCCATGTTACACTCCTGTTTTTCGCCTTGTCGCCAGTTTCGTTTTTTCGTCCGTTCGCCGGATTTTATTTTCCGCCGGATAATCGGATAATCGTCAGAACATTTGAATGGTGGTTTAAGTAACGCGATGAATCAAAACTGAACCCGACGCGCGACGGTTGCGCGCGGCCGGCAACGCCGCGTTAAGCAACTAGCGGCGCGGCATCGGAACGGCGCGTTTGCGCTTCCCCCCGGATGGCGCTTTGCAACGCCGGTGCCGCGGGCTATCCTTTCGACGCGTGGTTCCGAATGGAGTCGGGGGAGAGGCCATGGGTATCATTCGCTTAACGAAAGTCGGCATTTTTTCCGCGATCGCGCTTGCGCTCATCCTGATTGCGCCCGCGCGCGCCGCCGATCCGCTCGGCACCTGGCTTACCGGCGACAAGAAGGGCAAGATTCGCATCGTCAATTGTGGCGGCGCGATCTGCGGCACGCTGGTCTGGATCGCCGAGCCGATCGATCCTGAGACCCACCAGCCGAAAACCGACGTTCACAACAGTAATGCGAGCCTGCAAACCCGACCGTTGCTTGGCATCCCGATCGTGCTGGATATGACGCCCACCGGCGCCGACAAGTGGGAAGGCAAGGTTTACAACGCCGAGGACGGCGGCACGTATACCGGTTCGTTCACTATGACCGGCCCGAACACCGCCGAGCTCAAGGGTTGCGTCATGGGAGGGCTGATCTGCAAGGGCCAGACCTGGACGCGGGCGAACTGATCCGCGGCTATCGCGCCCTCTGCGCGAACAATATTGCGCGCACTTTCGGATCGTGCATGTCGACGGCCGCTGCCGCGTCGATGCGAATCGCGAATGCGCGCTTGACCGCAGGCCGCGCCCGGATCGTTTCGAACCAGCTTTTGAGCTGCGGAAAATCCCCGAGGTCCTGGCCCATCCTTTCGGCCAATCTGACCCAGCCGACGCAAGCCATGTCGGCGATGGAATAGCGGCCGGCCAGGAAGTCGCGGCCGGCGAGCCGCGCATTCATCACGCCGAACAGGCGGTTGACCTCGTTGGTGTAGCGTTCGATCGCGTAGGCGATTTGCTCCGGCGCATAACGGCGAAAATGGTTGGCCTGACCGGCCATCGGGCCGAGCCCGCCCATTTGCCAGAACAGCCACTCCTCGACGGCGATGCGCGCGCGTTCCTCGCGCGGACAAAATTTTCCGGTCTTGCGTCCGAGATATTGCAAGATGGCGCCTGACTCGAACACCGAGATCGGGCGGCCGCCCGGGCCGTCGTGATCGACGATGGCGGGGATGCGGTTGTTCGGCGAGATGGCGAGAAAGTGCGGCGCGAACTGTTCGCCCCGGGAGATGTCGATCGGCCGCACCACATAGGGCAGTCCGCATTCCTCGAGCATGATCGAGATCTTCCAGCCGTTTGGCGTCGGCCAGTAATAAAGCTCGATCGGCGCGCAGCGGCGCGGGCGCTTTGCATTCACCGGCTTGCGATTGCGGGCCATGTCGTCACGCAAAAGCGGCGCCGCGGAAGTGCCACGACGCCGTGCAAGTTGTTGGGAGGATACGCCGACGCGCAAGGGCGTCGGCGAGAAGCGTGAGTCTCAAAGACCGCTGGCGATATGCCAAGGGGAAGGTCTGGATTGCCCATTCCTCCACTTCACCACCGCCCGCCACGGCTGACGATC
This sequence comes from uncultured Hyphomicrobiales bacterium, assembly GCA_964453555.1. GTDB lineage: Bacteria > Pseudomonadota > Alphaproteobacteria > Rhizobiales > Xanthobacteraceae > BOG-931. The sequence goes on from CAYVPC010000239.1 coordinate 3,582, forward strand.
GCGAAGCTTCAGCCCCCGTCTCGCCGACGCCCTCTGGGCCACCTGAGCCGGCGCGTCTACGCCGATCACCGATCAACGTGGACAGCAGCCGGCCCGTGTGACGCGTTCCTCGACTCATGCGAAGCCGAAGAACGATATCAGCGTCGGTTACTTCTTCTTCCGGCCTTTTTTCTTTTTCTTCGTCTTCGCCTTAACTTTTCTCTTCTTCGCCATTGCTGCCCTCCTAGCTTGAGTGGATGGCGATCATCGATGCAGTGCGGTCGCGAATCGACCAACACTGACATCCGATTACTACAGCAGGAGAAAAATAACAGTGACTCTGCTTAATTTTGTGTGTAAGTGCCGCGCCCGCGCTTGCCCGCGCTCGCGCCGCGCGCGCGCGGTAAAATGCGCGGCGAGAATTTTTCGCAGCAACGCGAACGCGCGCGAGAAAATCACGACACAGCAGAAGTGCCGATGAAATACGGCTTTTCACCGCATCGCGCGGCGCGAATTTTTGTCGCGCGCATACACAGCGCGCGTCCGCTGTGCTCGTTTTCGCGCGCGTAACGGCGCCGGCTGTGCCGGTTTCGCCGCACGAAAATAATTTTGCGGCGGAGGCTTGCGCGGGCTCGTTGACGGCGGCTTTCGGACACAAAACGCGCGAATCGGGCGGCACTGATTCGCGACGGCGGGACGCTCGCCAGGCGAGCACGACGACTTGCGGCACCATCGCGCGAGAGATTCTCGCCGCGATTTTCGTTTTCGCGCGCGGATTCATTTTGCGCGTGGCGGCGATGCACGCGCCTTCCGCTCAGACGCCGAGACGCTTTTTCAGAAGATCGTTGACCGTTTGCGGATTCGCTTTGCCGCCGGACGCCTTGATCACCTGGCCGACGAACCAGCCGATCGCCTTCGGATTGGCCTTGGCGTCGCCGACCTTGTCCGGGTTGGCCGCGATAATGCGATCGACGAGCTTTTCGAGCGCCGAAACGTCGGTGACTTGCTGCAAGCCGCGCGCTTTGACGATCGCACGCGGATCGCCGCCCTCGTTCCAGACGATTTCGAACACGTCCTTGGCGATTTTTCCCGAGATCGTGCCTTGGGCAATAAGATCGAGTATGGCGCCGAGCTGCGCCTCGCTGACCGGCGAGGCGGCAATTTCCTTGCTTTCCTTGTTGAGCCGCCCGAACAATTCGTTGATCACCCAGTTCGCGGCGGTCTTGGCGTCGCGTCCCTTGGCAACCGTCTCGAAGAAATCCGCCGTTTCGCGCTCGGCCACCAGTACGCCGGCGTCATACGCAGAAAGCGCATAATCGCGGGCGAAGCGCGCCTTCTTCTCGTCCGGCAGTTCCGGCAGGCCGCTGCGTAGATCCTCGATCAGCGTCGCCGACAAGTCGAGCGGCAAAAGGTCCGGATCGGGGAAATAGCGGTAATCGTGCGCCTCTTCCTTGCTGCGCATCGAGCGCGTCTCGCCTTTATCTGGATCGAACAGCCGGGTCTCCTGTTCGATCTTGCCGCCATCCTCGATGACGCCGATCTGGCGCCACATTTCGTGCTCGATCGCCTGACCGATGAAGCGGATTGAATTGAGGTTCTTGATCTCGCAACGCGTGCCGAGCGGCGCGCCGGGCTTGCGCACCGAGACATTGACGTCGGCGCGCAGATTGCCCTTCTCCATGTCGCCGTCGCAGGAGCCGACATAGCGCATGAGCGTGCGCAGCTTGCCGACATAGGCCTTCGCCTCCTCGGCCGCGCGCATGTCGGGCTTGGAGACGATC
>CAYVPC010000240.1:0-5340 GCA_964453555.1 uncultured Hyphomicrobiales bacterium
CCAGATAGGCGCCTTCGCCGCGCGCGCCCTCGGTGATCAGCACGCCGGCGCCGTAGACGCCGGTCGGATGAAACTGCACGAATTCCATATCCTGAAGCGGCAGTCCGGCGCGCAGCACCATGGCGTTGCCGTCGCCGGTCTGAGTGTGCGCGCCGGTGCATGAGGCATAGGCACGGCCGTAGCCGCCGGTGGCAAGTACGGTCATCTGCGCGGAGAAGCGATGGATCGAGCCGTCCTCGAGATTGAGCGCAACGACGCCGCGACAGCGGCCTTCGTCGTCCATGATCAGATCGATGGCGAAATATTCGATGAAAAACTCAGCCGAGTGCCGCAGCGCCTGTCCGTACATCGTGTGCAGCATGGCGTGGCCGGTGCGGTCGGCGGCGGCGCAGGTGCGTTGCGCGGTGCCCTTGCCGTAATGCGTGGTCATGCCGCCGAACGGCCGCTGATAGATCTTGCCGTCTTCGCGGCGCGAAAACGGCAGACCCCAATGCTCCAGCTCGTAGACCGCGTCCGGCGCGTTGCGGCAGAGATATTCGATCGCGTCCTGGTCGCCGAGCCAGTCCGACCCCTTGACGGTGTCATACATGTGCCAGCGCCAGTCGTCTTCGCCCATATTGCCGAGCGCGGCCGCAATGCCGCCCTGCGCCGCCACCGTGTGCGAGCGGGTCGGAAACACCTTGGTGATGCAGGCGGTGCGCAAGCCCGCTTCGCTGCAACCGACCACCGCGCGCAATCCGGCGCCGCCTGCGCCGATGATGACGACGTCGTAGGAATGGTCCTCGATCGGATAAGCGCGGCCGTTAACCGCCGGCGCCACGCTTTGTCCGTTGGCTCCGTTGCCAGCCATCCTCACACTCCGAACGAAAGCTTGAAGATGCCGTAGGCGGAAGCGAGCCCCACGGCGACGCAGAAGAACGTGTTGGCCATGATCAAAACCAGCTTGGCGACTTCGTCGTGCACGTAATCTTCGATGATCACCTGCATGCCGATCCGCATGTGGACGGTGATCGCGGCGATGTAGAGCAGCATGATGATGGCGACGAGCGGCGAGCCGAGAATTTGTGCAGCGGCGGCCTGGTTGCGGCCGAGCAGCATGATGATGATGATCACGACCGCGATGGTGAGCGGAATATTGGCCACCGCGGTCAGGCGCTGGCGCCAGAAGTGGTCGGTGCCGGAGCGCGCCGCGCCGCGGCCGAGCACGCGCGCGAGCGGCGTGCGGATGTGTTTGGTGGACGCCTGGCTCATCGCGGGCCTCCCATCGCCAGCAGGCCGACGACCCACAGCAGCACGGTGATGGCGATCGAGCCGATCAGATTGGCGGCGGCGAGCCACTCGCGTTCGCTCGGTCCGAAGCCGCGCCCGGTGTCCCAGATCAGGTGCCGGATGCCGCCCAGCATGTGATGGATGAGCGCCCAAGTGTAGCCGAACAGGATCAGCCGGCCGATGATCGACCCGGCGAACCATTCGAATTTCGCATAGCCGTTCGGCCCGGAAGCCGCCGCCAGCAGCCACCAGGCGAGGATCAGCGTTCCGACATAAAGGCCGAAGCCGGTGATGCGATGAACGATCGACATCATCGTCGTCAGCATCGGCCGGTAGATTTGCAGGTGCGGCGACAGCGGCCGTGCGGCGGGAGCCTTGGTTTCGGCCATATCAATCAATCCGAATTCGCCTGCCGGGCGGCGGGCTTAGAACCGTTCCTATCCAATCCGCGTCCATGCCGCAATGCGGTAGGCGCGGCGGGCCGCGCAGATGCTTCGATAACTTCGTATTCGGCGAAACATTAGCATTGAACACTCCATACGCAATTGGCATTATTGAAATCGAGGTTTCGCCGAATACGAAGGTAACGCTCGTGCGCTTCGACCTCGCCGATCTCAGCCTGTTTCGTCATGTCGTCGAGGCTGGCAGCATCACCCACGGCTCGGCGCGTGCAAACCTGGCGATTGCCGCCGCCTCGACCCGGATCAGCAACATGGAGTTGACCCTCGGCGTGCCGCTCCTTACCCGCGGCCGTGGCGGCGTCACGCCGACGCAGGCCGGCCGCACGTTGCTTCAGCACGCGCGCGCGATCTTGCGCCAGGCCGAGCGCCTGCACGAGGATCTCGGCGCCTACGGCGGCGGGCTTGCCGGCCAGATCCGCCTGTTGTCGAACACCAACGCGCTCACCGAGTTTCTGCCGGAGGCTTTGAGCTCGTTCCTTGCCGCGCATCCGAGTGTCAGCGTCGATCTGGAGGAGCGATTGAGCGACGAGATCGTCGGCTTGATCGCCGAGGGTGTCGCCGATCTCGGCATTGTCGCCGGCACCGTCGATGCGCGCACGCTCGAGACCTATCCGTTCCGCCGCGATCGTTTCGTCCTCGTCGTGGCGCGCGAGCATCCCTTGGCAAGGCGGACGAAGATTGCCTTTGAAGATGTGCTCGAGCACGACTTCGTCGGCCTCGACCGCGCCAGCGCGCTCCAGCGCTTCCTTGCCAGCAAGGCGGTGCGGATCGGCAAGCCGCTGCGCTTGCGCGTGCAGCTGCGCTCGTTCGATGCCGTCTGTCGGCTGGTGGAATGCAACGTCGGCATCGGCATCGTGCCGCAGACGACGGCCCAGAGGGTTGCCAGGACGATGGCGATTGCGGTCGTACCGCTCACCGATACCTGGGCCGCGCGCGATTTGACGATCTGCATCCGCGGCATGAAGGAGCTGCCGCTTTTTGCACGGCAGCTGGTCGAGCATTTGCGCGCGCAGGGCTAAGTCCCTGGCTGAACTTGACTCCTGCAATCAGGCATGGCCATGCCTTCGTGCCGGGCCATTCGCTTTGTGAATCGCCCCCTCAATGCAGACGAGCACAGCAGCAAAGGCTTCATCAGAGCAGCGTTGGCTACAACTCGGGCTCGGCCTTGTGGTGATGCTGGCCATTTCCAGCCCGCAATACACCTGGACCCTGTTCACCAAGCCGTTGCAGGCGACCTTGGGCGTGAGCCTGCCCGCGGTGCAGGTCGCGTTTACCCTGGTGATCGTGCTGCAGACTTGGTTTTCGCCGCTGCAAGGTTGGCTAATTGACAAGTTTGGGCCACGGCTGCTGATCACTTTGGGTGCCGGTTTGTCCGGGCTTGGCTGGGTTCTCACCAGCTTCACCAACACGCTGATCGGTCTTTATCTAACCTATGGCCTGTTCTGCGGGCTCGGCACCGGGCTCGTCTATGTCGGCGTCGTCGGCTTGATGGTCCGCTGGTTCCCGGACCGGCGCGGTTTCGCCGCCGGGATTGTCGCCGCCGGCTACGGCATGGGCGCCATGATCACGACGTTCCCGATCAACTCCATGATCCAAAATTCGGGATATCGGCACACACTCGTCGTCTTCGGCATCATTCTCGGCGTCGTCGGGGTCGCCGCCTCGGTGTTCCTGCGCACTCCACAGCCGGGAGAGGTCCCAAGCACGGCCACGGCTGATGCAGCAAGCTACGGCGTCAAGCCGATCGAGATGCTGAAGACGCCGGTGTTCTGGCTGATGTTTGTGATGATGACGATGATGTCGACCGGCGGCCTGATGGTGACGTCGAACTTTGCCGCGTTCGCGCGCGACTTCGGCGTGGCGGACGCCCTGGTGCTGGGCGCGACAGCGTTACCGCTGGCGTTGACCTTCGATCGCATCACCAACGGTCTGACGCGGCCGTTGTTCGGTTGGGTGTCCGATATGATCGGGCGTGAGAATACGATGGGCCTTGCCTTCGGCATGGAAGCCTGCGCGATCGCCCTGCTTGTCGTATTCAGACAGAATCCGGCGTTGTTCGTGTTTCTGTCCGGCGTGGTCTTCTTCGGCTGGGGCGAGATTTTTTCGCTGTTCCCCTCGACGTTGACCGACACTTTCGGAACCCGTTACGCGACTACCAATTACGGCTTCCTCTATATCTCGCAAGGCATCGGCGCGATTTTCGGCGGCCCGCTCGCGGCGCTGTTGCGTGAGGCGGCCGGCGGCTGGGTGCCGGTGTTTGTGCTGGTGATCGTCCTGGACGTCATCACCGCCTTGCTGGTGCTGTTCGTCCTCAAGATGATGCGCCGGTCGTATGCAAAGACCGCGGTTGCAATCGCCGGACATTGACGCGCGCCAGCCTGCGTGGTTGGGCCCGATTGTAGTTGGCGGCGCCGGTTCATAGGATGGTGCCCGACACGAGGCCGGCGGTAACAGCCGGCCGAGGGGGAGGGCCTGATGCGAACACCTACTTTGCTGAATTTCGCCGCGATGCTTGCCGCGGCAAGCCTGCTGCCGCTCGACGGCGCCCAGGCGGAGGACGGCTATACGATCGGCGTGACGGCAGCCATGACCGGGCCCGCCGCCGCCACGCAAGCGCCGGTGATCGAAATGCTTCGCATCTATGTCGACAATCTCAACGCCAAGGGCGGCGTCGCCGGCCACCGCATCAATCTCATTGTTGAGGACGATCAGGCCGAACCGTCGAAGGCGGCGGCGAATGCGACCAAGCTCATTCGGCAGGACAACGTGATGTTACTGATCGACTCCAGCCTGTCGTCGACCTACGGGCCGGTGATCGCCGAAGCCCGGCGTGCCAACGTGCCGCTCTGGTTCGCCGGCGCGATCTGCCCGAAGGACACCCATCCGCCCAAGCCCGATCCGCTGCTGTTCTGCTCGACCGGGTTCGATTTCGGCTACGACATTCCGGTCGCGGTCGACGCCATCAAGGCCGAGGCGAAAGAGCCGGTGAAGATCGGCATGGTCGGCATGCCGATCCCGATCTCGCGTATCGGCATCGAGAACGCGCAGAAGCAGAGCGAGAAGCTTGGTATGCTGACGGTCGATACGGAGTTCATCCCGCCGACGGCCGCCGATTACACGCCGTTTGCCACCAAGTTGAAGAGCGGCGATCCGAACTGGGCCTTCGCCTATGCGCCGTGGCCGACGGAAGTGAAGACGTTCGAGGCGCTGCGGCGGCTCGGCTGGACCGGCACCTATTTATGTTACGGCCATATTCAAGCCGAGGACGAGCTGGCGCGCGTTGCCGACGGCGGTTTCCAGGTCTTTTCCGCCAACGCGCTGTTCCGCGATAATCTGCCCGTGCACAATGAAATGCGCGAACTTGCCGCTCAGGGCAAATATTCGTACCCGGTGACCTACGCGGACGAAGGCTGGATCACGGCGCGCGCACTGGAACAAATCCTCACCAAGACCGGCTGGCCGGCAAGCGCGGAAAAAATCGCCGCGGCAATGACGACGCTCGACCTCGATACGCAGGGCTTGCGCGGCGGGCCGCTCGTCTGGACGAGCGACAATCATTTCCGCACCAAGCAGTACTACCGGTTCTACCGCTACGATCCTGAGCAGAAGG
>CAYVPC010000241.1:0-5327 GCA_964453555.1 uncultured Hyphomicrobiales bacterium
GCTTGATCAACGGCGTATTGCCGATCGCCTCGACAATTCCTTGACTAAACTGCATCGCCACGATCCCGAAAGGGCGCCGACCCTAGATGACTAAACCCTTGGGAACAAGGCCAGTTCGAATGCCGTCGAGGCCCGAAAGGTTGCCGAAACCATAGCGCCGGATGGTGCGTGCCGGCTTACGTCGATTCACCGATTGTTTCCGGCCACCGGCGTAATCCGGATCACGACGGGGTTTTCCAGCGGCCGCGTGGTGGAGCGCGATGAATCTCGACGTCAATACGCTTTTCCTTGTGACCATTTACGTGGAAGCAATCCTCGGATTGCTGCTGCTGTTCGCCTGGGCGCAGAATACCGCGATCATCGCCGTGGCTTGGTGGGGCTTTGCACATCTGTTGCGCGCCGCCTCGGTGATGCTGTTCGGCCTGTACGGTTCGGTTTCCGATCTAATCTCGATCGATCTTGCCAATGTCATCCTGTTCACGGCGTTCGCATTGACCTGGACCGGCGCGCGCGTGTTCGATCAGCGCCGCCCGCGACCGGCGCTGATGTTCGCCGGCGCGCTGGCGTGGCTCGTTGCGAGCCGCATCCCGGGCTTCAACGAATCCTTCGAAGTGCGTGTGCTGCTCTCTTCCGGCATCGTCACGGCTTACACCTGGGCTACGGCTTACGAGTTCTGGCGCGGCCGCAGCGAGCCGCTCGTTTCGCGCTGGCCGGCGATCTTCATGTTGTTCGCGCATGGCGCGCTTTATCTCCTGCGCACGCCGATCGGCACCATGCTGCCATGGCTGCCGACCAGCAACCAGGTGTTCGAAAGCGTATGGCTCACCGTGCTGAGCTTCGAGGGGCTGCTGTTTACGATCTCGATCGCCTTTATCCTACTGGCGATGGCGAAGGAGCGCACCGAGCATCGCCACAAGACTGCGGCTCTGGTCGACCCGCTTACCGGCGTCGCCAATCGCCGCGCGTTCTTGCAAGACGGCGAGGCGCAGCTTAAGCGCCAGGCGGCCGATCCGCATCCGACCGCCGTGATGCTGCTCGACCTCGACAACTTCAAATCGATCAACGACCGCTTCGGTCATGCGATCGGCGACCGGGTTCTGGAAATCTTCGCCGACGTGACGAGCGGTTCGATGCGGCACATCGACCTGTTCGGCCGGCTCGGCGGCGAGGAATTCGCCGCGCTGTTGCGCGACACCAACCGCGACCGCGCCATGGCGGTGGCCGAGCAGATCCGCTCAAACTTCGCCGAGGCGACCCGCGAAGTCGACGGCCGGCCCGTTGCCGCAACGGTGAGCATCGGCATCGTCATCAGCCACGACGCGGTACTCGATCTTTCGGCGTTGCTGGCGCAAGCCGATCACGCGCTTTATCGCGCCAAGGATTCCGGCCGCAATCGGGTCGAGATCGCCTCGATCGAGCTCATTCTCGACCGCGTCCGGCGTGACGCCGGCGAGTTCACCGCCATCGGCGGCAAATCCGCCGCGGCGGCGTCCAAGGCGAAGTCGGCGGCATAAGCCACGTCCGCTCGGCGCACTGGTCTGCGGCTCATCGCCAGCCACGTATTTTTACTTAGGCCGTTTTTGCAACGCCTTTAATGGATCGGTCACGCGCGGCTGTTCCAATTTCACGCGCCTTAGGGCGGCAGGAACGGGCGTTTCACGCATGATTCGTTTTCATGTTCTCATGGTCGACGACGATACCGATACGCGGCAGGCCGTCGAGGCCGCGCTGGCGCACGATCCGTTCTTTATCGTGCGCGATTGCGCTTCCGGCATGGAGGCGCTGACGGCGGCGGTTGCCTGGCGACCTGATCTCATTTTGCTTGATGTGGTCATGCCCGGTATGGAGGGGCCGGCATTGCTGACACGCTTACGGGCGGACAAGCGTACCGCTCCGATCCCGGCGGTCTTTCTGACAGCGCGCCGCGAAATCGGCGAGCACGCCCGTTACCGTGAGCTCGGTGCTGCCGGCGCCATCATAAAGCCCTTTGCCCCTGCGGCGCTTACCGGTGAACTGCGCCGCTTCGTCGCCATGGAGAATCTTCTGTCGCCGGCGCGCGAGGGGTTTCTGCGGCGCCTGAAAGACGACGCCAGCGCGCTTTCGGCGTGGCGCATGCATCTGGCGCAGGCGCCGTCCGGCGCCGCCGTCACCCGCATCCATGAAATCGCCCATTCGCTTGCCGGCGCCGGCGGAATCTACGGATTCGCCGGCATCACCTGCGCGTCAGCCGCGCTCTCCGACGCCGCTGAAAACAACCTCGCCGGGCGCGCCAAGCCGATGGAAGTCGAGCGCGCACTCAACCGGCTGCTTGAACGCATCTCGCCATAGCGACAAAGCGGCGGGGGTCGGCCCGGCATGCGTGTCCGGCGCGGATGCCGGCGACCCGGACGGGTTCATCTTCTCCAGTGGATTTGATAGAGTGCGGTCAAACAAGCTCGCCACACCGGGAGACCGCCCATGCTAGACACCACCGCGCGACCAGGTCCGGCGCCGTTCGACACCGCGCGGCTCGACCGGCTGATGGACGATGCCGGCATCGACGTTCTGTTCGCGACGTCGAAGCCGAACGTCCAATACCTCCTCGGCGGTCACCGCTCCTTCTTCTTCGATACGATGGATGCGATCGGGATCACGCGTTATTTGCCGGTGGTTGTCTACATCAAAGGCGCGCCGCAAAAGGCCGGCTATTTCGGCCACCGCATGGAGGGTTACCAGACCGAGATCAAGCCGTTCTGGGTGACGGAGACCGACACCAAGAGTTCGGGCGCGGTCGATGTGATGCTGCGCGCCGCCGATTACGTCCGCGGGCTCGTCGCCAAGCCGAAGCGCATCGGGGTCGAGCTTGCGTTCATTCCCGCCGCCTCGGCGGAGGCGTTGCGCAAAATGTTTCCCGACGCCGAATTCAAGGACGCGCTGTTTGTGCTTGAGCGGCTGCGCGCGCGCAAGACCCCGGAGGAACTGGAAAAGCTGCGGCGCGCGTCGGAACTTGTCATCGACTCGATGCTCGCGGTCTTTAACGGCTTCGGCGCCGGCGCCACCAAGGACGAGATGGCCGAGGCGCTGCGCCGCGAGGAAACTATGCGCGGGCTGATCTTCGATTATTGCCTGATCGCCGCCGGCTCGAGCCATAACCGCGCGCCGTCGGCGCAGCGCTGGGAGAAGGGCGATCCGCTTTCGGTCGATTCCGGAGGCAATTACCACGGCTATATCGGCGACCTCGCCCGCATGGGCGTCGCCGGCGACCCGGACGGCGAGTTGGTCGATTTGCTCGGCGAGGTAGAGGCGATCCAGCAGGCGGCGTTTAAGCCGATCCGCGCCGGCGCCGTCGGTGGTGAAATTTATGCCGGCGCCGAGTCAGTGCTAAAGAAATCAAAGCTGCACAACCATTATGAATTTCTTGCCCACGGCATGGGCCTCGTCAGCCATGAGGCCCCGCGGCTCACGAGTACAGGACCGGTTCCCTACGACGGCTATGATGCGGACAAGCCGCTCGAGGCCGGCATGGTGATTTCGGTCGAGACCACGCTCCTTCATCCGCGCCGCGGCTTCATCAAGCTGGAAGATACCGTCGCGGTCACCCCGACCGGCCACGAGGTCTACGGCAACCGCGCTCGCGGCTGGAACCGCGCTGGCGCCTGATCTACTCGGCGGGCGAGAGCGAGCTTTCGACGGCGCTGCGGACGACGCCGTAGCGGCGGTTGCGCTCAAGCTCCTCGATGTCGCGGCGAAGCTTGCGCAAATAACCGAAATAGGCGGTGCCGCTTGCCACCCAGCACGCGTCGGCCAAACCGAAGATCGCCGGGTCGGCCGCCGGCCAAAGCTCGCTCGCGGCAGTAGGTAAGTCATGATTCGCGCCCCGCTGAATGCCAAGGCACGATGGTGCTGGTGTATGGTTATCAAGAGGTAAAGAGTGCTTGCGGCCGGGGTGCGCGGCCTGGGCGAAAGCAGTGGAGGCGGTAATGCGTGTCGTCGCTCTTGAGGAGCATTTCGCCGTGCCGGCGCTGGTGCGCCGGATCGACCCGGACGCAATCGCCAAACGCGGCTTTCCCTCCGGCTTCCACGCGCAGCTCGGCGAGAAGATGGCCGATCTTGGCGCGGGGCGCCTCGCCGATATGGATGCGGCCGGCATTACGATGCAGGTGCTGTCGCCTTCCGGTCCCGGCGCCGACCTGCTCGAAGGCGACGACGGCATAGCCTTTGCGCGCGACATCAACGACCACCTGGCGGAGGCGATTGCCGCGCACCCCGACCGGTTGGCCGGCTTTGCGCATTTGCCCATGCGGGCGCCGCAGGCGGCAGCGGACGAATTCGAACGCGCCGTGCGCGATCTCGGCTTTTGCGGCGCGCTGATCAACGGGATGACGCAAGACCGCTTCCTTGACGACCCGCGCTTCGATCCGATCCTCGCGCGCGCCGCAAAACTCGACGTGCCGATCTATCTGCATCCCAACCTGCCGCCGCAGTCCGTTCGCGAGGCCTATTACAGCCATTTGCCGGGCCTTACCGGTTTTCGTCTGGCCTCGGCATCCTGGGGCTGGCATTCGGAAACAGCCATTCACGTGTTGCGGCTGGTCATCTCCGGCGCGTTCGAGCGCCATCGCAACCTCAAGCTCATCATCGGGCACATGGGCGAGGGGCTCGCCGCGATGCTGGTGCGGGCCGACAAAACGCTGGCCGACCATATTCCTCACCTAAATCGCTCGGTCGCCCAGACTGTTCACGAGCATGTCTGGGTCACGACCAGCGGGCTCTTCACCAAGCCGCCGCTCGACGTTGCACTTGCTGTGTTCGGCATCGACCGCGTCATGTTCTCGATCGACTATCCGATCGCCAACAACCAGGTGGCGAGGAATTTCCTCGATACGCTCACGTTGCCGGCAGCCGATCTGGAAAAGTTTACGCACGGCAACGCCGACCGTTTGCTCGGGCTGCAGTCGGGGGCGGGAGAAAATAAGGCGCAGCGCGCGCCGGAGATTGCCTGATGTCGGGCATTCGCCTGCTCGCGCTCGCGCCGTTCCTGGCCATGCTGGTCGGCCCGTTCTTCGTCAACCGGGTCACGCCTTACGTCTTCGGGATGCCGTTCCTGCTGGCCTGGCTGGTGGCTTGGATCGTGCTCACTGCCGCGATCATGGCGGTGATTTATAGCTTCGATCCGGCCAACCGGGACGACGCGCCATGAGCAGCGCGCTGATCGGAATCGTCGGCGCCGTCATTCTTGCGCTTGCACTCGGCTTTTTGGCGCGGCACGGCCGAAAAATGGGCCTCGAGCAATGGACTGTGGCCGGGCGCTCGTTCGGCGCGCCGCTCGTTTTCCTGCTCATGGCCGG
>CAYVPC010000242.1:0-5314 GCA_964453555.1 uncultured Hyphomicrobiales bacterium
CCGGCCTTCGATCTCACCGACCGCGGCGTCGGCGGCCGGCCGGCGCCGAACGGGCTCGACGCTTTCGTCTACGCCGAGCGCGGCGTCTATCGCTCGGGCGAAACCGCCTATCTCACCGCGCTCCTGCGCGACACCCACGGCGCGGCGGCGCTCGGCGTGCCGTTGACGATCGTGGTCGAGCGACCGGACGGCGTCGAATTCAAGCGCGCTCCGGTCGCCGACCAGGGGTTGGGCGGCCATGGCCTTGCGCTGGCGCTGCCGGCTTCGGCGCCGAGCGGCACCTGGCACGTGCGCGCCTTCACCGATCCGAAGCGGCCGCCGGTCGGCGAGACAAGCTTCCTGGTCGAGGATTACGTGCCCGAGCGGATCGAGTTCGATCTGAGCTCTCCAACCGGCCATATCTCGCAGAAAGTGCCGGCCAAGATCGAGGTTTCCGGACGTTTCCTCTACGGCGCGCCGGCGGCTGACCTCGATCTCGAAGGCGAAGTGACGATTGCCGGCGCCAAGGAGCGGACCGGCTTCGCCGGTTACCAATTCGGCCTCGATACCGACGAAGTCGATCCCATCCAGCAGCCGCTCGAAGATTTGCCGGCGACCGATTCCACCGGCAAGGCGAACTTTTCGGTCAGCCTCGACAAGGTGCCCGCCAGCACGCACCCGCTGGAAGCACGCATCGGCGTGCGTGTGGCCGAGCCGGGTGGCCGCGCCGTCGAGCACAAGATCGTCCTACCGGTAACCGCAACCGGCATCATGATTGGCGTCAAACCGGAATTTTCCGGCCGCTCGCTCGCCGACGGCGCCAATGCCACCTTCGACGTTGTCACTGTCGCGCCCGACGGCGCGACGATCGGGCAGCGCGGTCTGCACTACGAGCTTCTGCGCATCGAGACGCACTATCAGTTCTACAAGCGCGATGGCAGCTGGAATTACGAGCCGGTCAAAACCACCAAGCGCGTAGCCGATGGAACGATCGACACGACGCTCGACAAGCCGGCGCACATTTCGCTGCCGGTCAATTTCGGCCGCTATCGGCTGGAAGTTTCCGGCAGTGAGCCGAACGGTTCGGCGACCTCGGTCGCTTTCGACGCCGGCTTCTACGTCGAGTCGAACGCCGACACGCCTGATATGCTGGAAGTCGCGCTCGATAAAAGCGAATACGCGGCCGGCGACACTATGACGGTGGCGGTCACCGCGCGCATTGCCGGCCGGCTCACGCTTAACGTCATCGGCGACCGGCTCTTGGCAACTCAAACCACCGACGTGCCGGCCGGCGCGGCGCAGCTGAAAGTTCCGGTCGGCGGCGACTGGAGCACCGGCGCCTATCTCGTCGCCACCCTGCGGCGGCCGCTCGACGCGCCGGCGCAGCGCATGCCGGGCCGCGCCATCGGCGTGCAATGGTTCTCGATCGGTCGCGCCGCCAAGACCCTCGCCGTCGAGCTAAAACCGCCGGCGCTGATACGGCCGAATTCCGCGCTGCATGTTCCGGTCAGGATTAGCGGACTTACGGCCGGCGACGAGGCGCGGGTCGTGGTCGCCGCCGTCGACGTCGGCATTCTCAATCTGACCAATTACAAGCCGCCGTCGCCCGAAGATTATTATCTCGGCCAGCAAGCGCTTTCGGCCGAAATCCGCGATCTTTACGGGCAACTGATCGACGGCATGCAAGGCGCCCGCGGGCAAATCCGCAGCGGCGGCGACGCCGGCACGGAGCTGCAGGGCAATCCGCCGACCGGACCGCCGATTGCGTTCTATTCCGGTCTGGTGACGGTCGGCGCCGACGGCAGCGCTCAGGTCAGCTTCGATGTCGGCGACTTCGACGGCACGATCCGCGTCATGGCTGTGGCCTGGAGCAGAGACAAGATCGGTCACACGACCGCTGACGTTGTGGTGCGCGATCCGGTCGTGCTCAGTGCGACTTTGCCGCGCTTCCTCCTGCCCGCCGACCGGTCCAGCCTTCATCTCGACCTCGACAATGTCGAGGGCGCCGCCGGCGATTACACGATCACGGTGGCGGGTGCAGACGCACTTGCCGCGGCCGCAACGCAGAAGCTTACCCTCAAGGCCAAGCAGCGCGGTTCTGCCGACGTTGCGCTTACCGCGAGCGCCGCGGGCATCAGCACCCTTCGGGTGAGCGTGAGCGGCCCGGCCGGCTACGCGCTGGAACGAAGCTACCAGCTGACCGTGCGCTCGCCGGCGCAAATCCTTGCGCGGCGAACGGTCAAGCCGTTGGCCAAGGGCGAAAGCCTGACTTTGTCGGGCGACATGTTCGCCGATCTGGTTCCCGGCACCGGCTCGGTTTCGATCTCGGTCGGCGCTTCAACCGCGCTCGATGCGGCGGCTTTGCTGGCGGCGCTCGACCGCTATCCGTATCGCTGTTCGGAGCAGATCACCAGCCGCGCACTGCCGCTTCTCTACGGCAGCGAGCTGGCCAAAGGCACGAGTGTCGCCGCCGATCCGGCGACCGAGCAGCGCATCCGCGACGCCATCGAGGCGTTGCTCACGCGCCAGGACAGCAACGGCTCCTTCGGTCTGTGGAGCGTCGGCGGCGACGACACCTGGCTCGACGCCTACGTCACCGACTTTTTGACTCGTGCGCGCGAGCGCAAGATCGCGGTGCCCGACGCCGCGTTCAGGCTCGCGCTGGAGCGGTTGCGCAACGTGGTCGCCAACACCACCGACCCGGGCAGGAACGGCGCGACGGGCCTCGCTTACGCGCTCTATGTACTGGCGCGCAACGGCATGGCGCCGATCGGCGACTTGCGTTACCTCGCCGACGCCAAGCTTGATGCGCTTTCGACGCCGATCGCCAAGGCGCAAGTCGCCGCGGCGCTCGCTTTGGTCGGGGACCGCGTGCGCGCCGAGCGTGTTTATGCGGCGGCGCTGGCCGCGATTACGTCGTCGTCGCCGCCTGATCTGATCAGCCGCGAGGATTACGGTTCGACGTTACGCGATGCGGCGGCGCTGGTGGCGCTGGCAAGCGAAGGCGGCGCGCCACGGGCCACCGTGCAGGCCGCGGTGCAGCGGGTCGAAGCCGCCCGCGCGAATTTGCGCCCGACCTCGACTCAGGAGGATGCGTGGCTCCTCCTTGCCGCCGGCGATCTTGCCAAGGATGCCGGCAAGATCTCACTCGATGTCGGCAGCGTGGCGACAGCGCAGCCGCTCTACCGCACCATCCGCGCCGGCGACCTGACGGCGCCGTTGCGGGTCACCAATACCGGCGAGGATGAAGTATCGGCGGTGGTAACGGTCACCGGCGCGCCGGTGACGCCGGAGCCGGCGGCGGAGAAGGGCTTCAAGATCGAGCGCCAGACCACGACGCTTGACGGCAATCCGGTCGATACCAAAACCGTCAAGCAGAATACGCGGCTGGTGGTGGTGCTTAAGATCACCGAAGCGCAACCGCAATTCGGCCGCGTCATCATTGCCGATTATCTGCCGGCCGGGTTCGAGATCGACAATCCGCATCTGGTTTCCTCGGGCGATACCGGTACGCTGCCGTGGATCACCGACGCGGTCGAGCCGGCCAACGCCGAATTCCGCGACGATCGGTTCACGGCGGCCTTCGACCGCAAAAAAGACGACGCGCCGGTATTCACCGTCGCCTATGTCGTGCGCGCGGTCGCGCCCGGCAAATATGTGCGTCCGCAGGCGAGCGTCGAGGATATGTACCGGCCGGACCGCTTCGGCCGCACGGCCACCGAGAGCGTCGAAGTGACGGCGGCGAAATGACTGGGCGGCGCATTCGCGTTGGCATCGCGGCCGCTGCACTGATTTGCGTTGCGGCGCTTTCCGCCGCCGCATGGCGGATCGTCGCGCTTGGTCCGGCGCCGCTTGGCCGCGATCTCGCCTTCTCGACCCGCGTCCTCGACCGCGACGGCCGCTTGCTGCGTGCTTATGCGGCCAGCGAAGGCCGCTGGCGCTTGCCGGCGCGCATCGCCAACGTTGATCCGCGCTTCTTCGCCATGCTGTTTGCGTATGAGGACAAGCGGTTTTTCACCCATGACGGCATCGATCCGCTGGCGCTGGCGCGGGCGGCGTTCCAGCTCGTGAGCAGCGGGCGGATTCGTTCCGGCGGCTCGACGCTCACAATGCAGGTGGCGCGGCTCCTGGAGCCGCGCGGCGGCCGAACTGTCTGGGCCAAGCTGCGCCAGATGGTACGCGCGGTCGAGATCGAGCGGGCGCTCGACAAAGACGAGATTCTTTCGCTTTATCTCGATCTCGCGCCTTATGGCGGCAATATCGAGGGCGTTCGCGCGGCTTCGCTGGCTTATTTCGGCAAAGAGCCGCGCCGGCTCTCGCTTGGCGAAGCCGCTCTGCTCGTTGCTTTGCCGCAATCGCCCGAGTTGAGGCGGCCGGACCGCTCAGCGGCGATCGGTCGCGCGGCCAGAAACCGCGTGCTCGACCGCTTCGCCGCGGTGGGCAGCGTACCGGCCGACGAGATTGCCCTCGCCAAGGCCGAGCCGGTGCCGAACGGCCGCCGCCCGATGCCCATGCTGGCGCCGCACGCCGCCGACCGGATGATCGCCGCAGCCGCGCCGGGAAGCGAAATCCACCTCACCATCGATGCCGAGTTGCAAAAAAACCTGGAAGAGCTTGCGCGCGAGCGCGTGCATACGCTCGCGGCAACGCTCGGACCCGATATTTCACTCGGCATGCTGGTCGTCGACAATGCGACCGGCAACGTGCTGGCGCGTGTCGGCTCGCCCGGTTACTTCGACGCACGGCGTGCCGGCCAGGTCGACGTGACCCAGGCTCTGCGCTCGCCCGGCTCGACGCTCAAGCCTTTCATTTATGGATTGGGCTTCGAGGACGGCATGATCCATCCGGAAACACTGATCGACGACCGGCCTGCGCGCTACGGCGGCTACGCGCCACAAAATTTCGACTTTACCTTCCAGGGCACCGTGACCGTGCGCAAGGCGCTGCAGCTTTCGCTCAACCTGCCCGCTCTTTCGGTGCTCGATGAGGTCGGCGCAAGCCGTCTCACCTCACGGCTCGCACAAGCCGGTGCGGCATTGGTTTTACCCGACGGCCAGGCGCCCGGCCTTGCCATTGGCCTCGGCGGCGCCGGCATCAGGCTGTCCGATCTGACGATGCTCTATGCCGGCATTGCGAGGCTTGGCAGCGTGCTGCCATTGAATGAAATCTTGCGGCAGCCGGTCGGGCAGGGCGCCCGGCTCATGAGCTCGGTCGCCGCGTGGTATGTAAGCAATATTTTGATCGGCACGCCCCCGCCGGAGAATGGCGTCGGCGGTCGCATCGCGTTCAAGACCGGCACCAGCTACGGCTACCGCGACGCCTGGTCGATCGGCTT
>CAYVPC010000243.1:0-5303 GCA_964453555.1 uncultured Hyphomicrobiales bacterium
GAATTCGCGCTCGGCGAAATACGGATAGAAGTCGGGATAGGTCTGCATGATGTGACGAGCGAGCTGAGCCATTTCGCGCGGCGTGACGCGCAGATTGGGATCGGAATAGCCGGTCGCGTTGGTGAAGGTCGATTTCTCCAGTCCGATCTCTCGCGCGCGCTTGGTCAGCATCGCCCCGAACGCCGTCTCGTTGCCGCCGAGCCCCTCGGCGACGGCAATGCAGGCATCGTTGGCGGAATCGACGATGATGCCGTGGATGAGATCGTCGAGCTTGATGCGGCTGTGTATTGACGCGAACATCGTCGAGCCGTGCGACGGCGCGCCGCCCTTGCGCCAGGCGTTCTCGCTGATGGTGAATTGGTCATCGAGTTTGATGCGGCCCTGCTTGATTTCGTTGAACACGAATTCCAGCGTCATCAGCTTGGCGAGGCTGGCCGGCGCGACCAGTTGATCGCCGCCCTTGTCGAGCAGGAGGCTGTCACTTTCGGGATCGAGCAGGACGGCGTTCGGGATACTGGTCTGGTAGCCCTCGTCCTTTTTCGTCGCCATGGTGGAGGCGGCGTGCGCGGCGGCAATCGCAACGGCGAGCGCGCCGGCGATGGCGGCGCAGGCAAGCCCGTTCGCGGACCAGGCGCGCGCATTTGCCGTAACCATGCCGCCTCCGTTCGAGCCAATCGGCGGATCAAATCTCACGCGCATTGCGCGCGCGCAAGCGGGCGCAGCCAAGGCCACCCAAATTCATGAAAAATGACGCGAAAGAGTCAGCTCAGTAGAGGCCGCGGCCGTTGAGCAACTGGTCGGTGCCGTCGGCGCCGCCGGGCTGGGAAGCGTACGACATCGGCCGTGTCGCTGCCGGCAAGGGCGCCGTGTCATCGGTGGTCGCGCTGGCGAAGCGCGGATTCGGCCCGGCCGGCGAATCCCACCCGGCCGGAACCAGGGGCCCGGTGGCGAACTTAGTGCTGCCCGGCGGCGGCGCCGGCTCGTGCTGGCGCAGCGTCGCCGCAAGCATGCGGTCGTCGGAGCCTTCGATCGGCGCGCGGCCGACATATTCGACGCGCACCCGGGCGATGCCGGCATTGTGGAAGCCGAGCAGATGCGCCGCCTTCTTCGAGAGATCGATGATCCGGTTGCTGTGATATGGCCCGCGATCGTTGACGCGCACGATCAGCGAGCGGCCGTTGGAAAGATTGGTCACCCGCACATAGCTCGGCAGGGGCAAGGTCGGATGCGCGGCGGAAATGCCGTCGAGGTCGAAAATTTCGCCGTTGGCGGTCTGCCGGCCGTGGAAGTCTTCGCCGTACCAGGAGGCGAGCCCCTCGGCCCGGTAATGCGGATTGTCTTCCGGGTAATAGGTCTGGCCGGCGACCGTGTAGGGCGCGCCGACGCGATAGACGCCGCCGCCCTTCGGCACCGGATCGCCGTCGCTGACGACCCGCGGGCTTGGCGAGACGCCATAGCGCGAATCGACGCCTCCGGAGCAATTGGCAAGCAGGATGCAAACAACCGCGGCGGCGCCGACCGGCGCAAACCGTCTACCTGCCGCGCTAACCCGACCCCACATCGTCCCCGATCCCCAACCACCAAGGTATCAAGCCCGAGCGTGGTCAGATTGTGGCGAAAATGCGCGAGTGGATCTGAATAGTGAATGGAGAGTTGCGATGCCCGCTCCGCCCCGTGCGTCGTCGGGCTCGCTGTTTGTCAGACGCCGCTGACGATCGGCACGTTGGCGTAAGTCAGGATGAGCAGAATGACGAGACCGCCGATGAAAGCTCTGAAGGTGACGCGTATAAAGATCGGCCAGTGTGGGGCCAGTTTGTCTTGCAGATACTCAGTCACGGTCATTGCAATTGCCGACATTGGCTATCGTGCCCTTCTCGATATTTGCTGGAGTTTTTTTGGGTGTCACCGGCGCGACGTGGCCGGTTGAGCGGGCTTTAATCACACGCCCGTTAAAATGTCTATAACGCATTGCACGTTTTGTTTGCTGCGTGCGCGCCGGCGCCAATCGTGGCAAAATAGTGATGGCGAAGAATCTGAAAGCAGTGTGCACGCACGATGTGCATGAGATGGAAGGGTGGCCGAGCGGTTTAAGGCACCGGTCTTGAAAACCGGCAGAGGGTTCACGCTCTCTCGTGGGTTCGAATCCCACCCCTTCCACCAACCTTCGCGGCGAAGCCGCGCAAGGTTGCCCGCCGAAGCTTTAGCGAAGGCGGGCTAGTTGAAGCCCGCGCTGCTTCGGTTGGCACGCCAACCTCGCAGTGAAGCCGCCGGACCAAACCGCGCCACTTCGGTTGGCAAGCTTTTCGCGCCAGCGGGCTTCGGTTAGCAGGCCAAATAAACGTCGCGCAACAAATTTTGTTGTTTGTTCCGCTCGCTACACGCCGCGCTGCGCGCGGTCCTTCTCGTTCTGCGCTTTGATGGCGGCGCGCGCCTCCTGCCATTGCGCGTCGGTCCAGTGGCGCAGCTCATAGAAATTCGAGCCGGTGGCGTGGTTTTGGCTGCCGTCGAGCGTGATGGTCTCGCCGGTCAGCCACTCGCAGCCGGGCGCGATCAGGAAGGTCGCGAGATTTTGCAGTTCCGCCATAGTGCCGACGCGGCCCATCGGATTGGAGCGAATGGTGCGGTCGCTCGGCCCCTCGCCCGGGCTCAATCGCTTGCTGGCGCCTTCGGTCGGGATCACGCCGGGCGCGATAGCGTTGAGCCGGATGCCGTGCGGCGCCCATTCGGTCGCGAGCGACATCGTCATCGTATGCACGGCGGACTTGCTCATCACCGACGGCACGCATAAGGGCTGCCGTTATGAACCCACGTCACCACGATCGACACCACGTTGCCGCGCTGGCCGCCGGCGATCCAGCGGCGGCCGACTGCGTGGGTGACATAGAAGGTGCCGTGCATGACGATGTTGGCGACGGCGTCAAAGCCGCGCGGCGACAGATCCTCGGTGCGCGAGATGAAATTGCCGGCGGCGTTGTTGATGAGGTCGGTCAGCGGGCCGGATGCGAAGATATCGGCGGCCATGGCATCGACCGCGGCCGCGTCGCGGATATCGATGCCGTAAACGCCGACCTTGCCGCCATGCTTGCCGGTCAATTCGGCGGCGGTCGCTTCGCACACCGATTTTCTGCGTCCGCAGATGAACAGTTCGGCGCCGAGTTCAAGGAATTTTTCAGCCATGCCCTTGCCGAGCCCGGTGCCGCCGCCGGTCACCAGGATGCGCCGGCCTTTGAGCAATCCGTTACGGAACATCGCTCCCTCCCGTTTTTGTTGGTTGGTTCAGATTCCCAGATAGCGGTGCTGGATGTCGGGCGCGGCGGCCAGCGCCGGCGAGCTTCCCGTCCAGACGACGCGGCCGCGCTCGATGATGTAATGGCGGTCGGCGATGCGCGTGAGCGCGTCCACATTCTTGTCGATGACCAGGATCGACTGCCCGGCGCGCCGCAACAATTCGAGGCAGCGCCAGATCTCGTCGCGGATCAGCGGCGCCAGCCCTTCGGTCGCTTCGTCGAGAATGAGCAACCGCGGATTGGTCATCAGCGCGCGGCCGACCGCCAGCATTTGCTGCTCGCCGCCGGAGAGCAGGTTCGCCATGGCGTTGGCGCGCGCGGCCAGCCGCGGAAACAATCCGAACACCTTCTCGATCGTCCATGGATCGGCGACGCGGCTGCGGTTGGCGGCGGTGGCGATGAGGTTTTCGCGCGCGGTGAGATTGGGAAACACCTGGCGTCCTTCCGGCACCAGCCCAAGGCCGAGCTTGGCGATGCGGTAGGAAGGCAAAGCGTGGATGTCGGCGCCGGCGAAGCGGATCGCGCCGGCGGCCGGCGGCGTCAGCCCCATGATCGAGCGCACGGTCGTGGTCTTGCCCATGCCGTTGCGTCCCATCAGCGAGACCATTTCACCCGCCGCGATAGATAGCGAAATGCCGAACAGCACGCGGCTCAGGCCGTATCTGGTTTCGATGCCGGCGACCTCAAGCAGCGGCTCAGCCATGATGTGTTCCGCCGCTTTCCTTCTCGCCCAGATAGGCCTGGCGCACGGCGGCGTCGGCGCGAACCGTTGCCGGGTCGCCGCTGGCGATAATGCGGCCGTAGACCAGCACGGTGAGGCGGTCGGCGAGCGCGAACACCGCTTCCATGTCGTGCTCGACCAGAAGGATGGTGGTGCTGCCCTTGAGCGCCCGCAGCAGCTTGACCATCTCGCCGGATTCTTCCGGCCCCATGCCGGCCATCGGCTCGTCGAGCAACAGAAGGCGCGGCCCGGTCGCCAGCGCCATCGCAATCTCAAGCTGGCGGTGCTCGCCGTGGCTCAGCCGGTCGACATGCACATGCGCGCGCCCGGCCAGCCCGACGCGATCGAGCGCTTCCAGCGCCGGCTTGCGCAACTCGTCGTCGCGGCGGGCGTCGCGCCAGAACCGGAACGAATGGCCGCGGTGCGCCTGCACCGCGAGCGCGACATTGTCGAGCGCGGTGAAGCCGGCCAGCAGCGAGGTGATCTGGAACGAACGCGCAAGCCCGAGGCGGCTGCGCTTGTGCACCGGCAGTTGCGTGACGTCACCGCCGTCGAAGCGGATGCTCCCGGCGTGCGGGGCGATTTCGCCGCTGAGGAGACCGATGAGCGTGGTCTTGCCGGCGCCGTTCGGCCCGATCACTGCGTGCACTTCGCCCGGCGCGATGGCGAGCGTGATCGCATCGGCCGGCACCACGCCGCCGAAGCGCTTGGTGAGGCCCTCGGTGTGCAGGAGCGGCTCAGCCATGGCGGCCTTTCAGCAGCCCTTCGATGCCGCCGTGAAGATAGATGGCCACCAGCAGCAGGATGGGCCCGAGGACCAGGTCGGGATATTCGGTGAGCCGCGACAGTCCCTCCTCCAGCAGCAGAAACACCACCGCGCCGATCAGCGGCCCGAACTGGGAGCCCAAGCCTCCCAGCACCACCATGACAATGAGGTCGCCCGAGCGCGTCCAGTGCATCAGCGCCGGCGAGATAAAGTTGGTGTGGTTGGCAAGCAGCGCGCCGGCCAGCCCGCACATCGCCCCGGCGATCACGAAGCAGGCGAGCTTGTAGCGGAAGGTCGGGAAACCGATCGCCCGCATGCGCCGCTCGTTGGCGCGGGCGCCCTGGATCACCAGGCCGAAGCGCGAATTGACGATGCGCGCCACCAGATAGATGCTCGCCAGCAACAGCGCGAAGCACAGATAGTAGAACAAGCTCTTGTTATTGAGGTCGAGGACGCCGCCGAACTGGCTGCGCTTGTAGATGGTCAGGCCGTCGTCGCCGCCGTAGCGGTCGAGCCCGATGGCGACGTA
>CAYVPC010000244.1:0-5278 GCA_964453555.1 uncultured Hyphomicrobiales bacterium
TTTGGTGATGCGGCGCGAACGCACAAGGCCCACGCCGCAGCAAGCGTGTTGAAATTCCGCCGTCTCATAGTTCGCCTCTAGCGAAGACTACAGCCTACCACACCATCACATCGGGCTGTATTATGATTATGCGTCGCAGCAAAATTGGATCGCCCATGTCTCTCTTGGGTCAATCGCTACCGGAACGCGATGTCCGCCCTCACGTCCGCTTCTGCCGATAACGGACATTCGCCAGCGTGATCGGGAGTCCGTCAAGGGCCAACAACGGACTCGTGTACAGCAAACAAGAAACAGTTCGGCGTAAGCTTTTTATTCAAAGTGTTCAGCTGGGCCCGCGGGTAAAAATAAAAAAGCCCCGGCTCAGGGTGCTTTGTCGGGGGCACAGGGGAAAAGCCGGGGCTTCCATTCCGGCACGACCATGCGAGAGGGTTCGCGATAGCCAGTCCGGTCGTGGTTCGCAGTTAGGTTGCAATGCACGAATGCCAGCGGGATCACGCGAACGTGTTGCAATGCGTGCAGGCAGGGCGAGGGCACGCATTGATTCACGCCAAAACAAGCGATCAACACAAATTTAAAAATCAAAGCGCTTTTCGCGTGAGCAATTTTGATCAGTAATTGTCTCGGCATGAGGTTTTGATGAAGAGAGGAAAAAGGAAAATTCCCATGTCCTGTCGACCACTGATTTTAGGTGCCGCAGCGGCAATTCTTGGCGTCGCATGCGTTTCATCCGATGCCTCTGCATATAGGGCCGTGTACCGGGGCGGTGCTGTTCATCGCGGAGGTTATGTTCGCCCCGGCGTAGCCGTAGGTGTTGGTGCAGCCGTCGGCGCAGCAATCGTAGCCCCACGTTATTACAACAACGCCGTATGCGGATATTACCCGAACCCGCCCTGCTATTGAGGTGCAGAGGGGGTCCGCAGCCGCGCCGTTTAATTCATTATTCTGGCGATCGGATGATCTTTTGGCCGAGGCAATGAACAACAAACCAACTACCAGCGCGGGAATCGTGCTCGCGGTTGTTATCGCCTTGAGCGGGACCACCGTTGCGTTTGCGCAGAGTCAGGAAGGACAGCAAGCCTGCATGAATGACGCATTTCGGTTATGTCTAGACGCCATCCCCGACCGCGAGCGAGTGTTCCAGTGTCTTGAGTTCCATAAGAACCTGCTATCCGCGGCGTGCCACGCGGACATCGTTGCCTCTTCACCCGGCGATCAGCCACCTTCGAAAAACCAAGCTCCTCAAGCGAAAAGCGCAAAAGGCAAAACGATCGTCGCCAAAACGCGTTTCTAATCGGACTGGGTATCAGCCATCTTAGAACAGCGCCGACCCCCACCAAGTGACGCAAGGGGCCATTAGGCGACATTTATTGCGAATAAACACATCCGCCGTACGCTAGGGCAGGCGGTTCTGTCGCCTTTCGTGGGTTTCGTTGCCTCGATCCTCCGGGCGACAACGAATGAGGCGGCGCGACTTCCGCTAAGCGCAACGCGCGGAATCGGTCACTTCCGCAACACCGAACGGATTGCGGCTGGCATTCGACAGAAAATAAATGACTTATCGGTCGGCATCGTTATGCCACGGCGGCTTCGGGAATATGATCGGCCGCGCGCCGGGCAAGGTTGTCGGCGCGATCCCGTGAAACTCTCCGTTCTGCCATTGCCCGACCCACCATGTTTGTTTGTACAGGTTATTCTCCAGCTTGACAGGGCCAAGGATGGTGTCGAACGTCCCGGTCTGCAATTCCTTTATCACTGCCGCGCGATCGATACTGCCAACGCGCTCTGTCGCTTGCTGCAACATCTGAAGCGAAGCATAGGTTATCGGGCTCGCCCAACCGTCCGGTTCTTGACCGGTCGCCTCCAGGTGGCGCTTAATGTAATTCTTACTCTCCGGTGCGTCCGGGTCCCAGCCGCCGATGCCCATCACGCCTTCGACGTCGGCACCGAAGCGCTGTTTGTAGAGTGGAAATGCGGTCCCGACGGCGGTATAGAAAACTTTGGGATTGAAGCTCGACTTGCGCGCCTGCTCGGTGAGCATGATCGTGTCGGGCGGATAGCTGAAGCCGGCAAACGTGTCCGGATTGAGCCGCTTCACATCCGTCATGATTGCGCGCATGTCTTCCGTTTCGACCGGATATGCGCGATCGTAGACGAGATCAAACCCACTTTGTTTAAAAGCCTTGCGGGCGACCTTCGCGAGCCCGATACCGAACTGATCGGCAACGCTGACCATGGCGATGGTGTTGCCGATCTTGCCCTTAGAGCGCAGCTCGGAGAGGGTCGCGACCAGCGCCAGCTCTGCACCGGTCATCGTGCCGGTGAACCAGAAACTGTTGGGCCATTGCTTGCCTAGTTCAGGAGCCTGGTCGCTCACCGCAGTCGTAGCCAGATGCGGATATCCGGCGCGATAAAGCAGCGGACCCACGGCGAGATTAAGTCCGGTTCCCCACGGCGACAA
The DNA here is from genome assembly GCA_964453555.1 of uncultured Hyphomicrobiales bacterium. GTDB lineage: Bacteria > Pseudomonadota > Alphaproteobacteria > Rhizobiales > Xanthobacteraceae > BOG-931. The sequence goes on from CAYVPC010000244.1 coordinate 2,459, forward strand.
AATAAAATCGACTTTGTCTTGCGAAATCAGCCGCTCGACGGCCGCGAGGGCATCGTCGACGTTGCTGTGATCATCGTACTCGATGACCTCGATCGGCACCCGTTTGCCGACGCTCTTGAGCATGATGCCGCCCGCGGCATTCACCTCTTTGACCCAAAGGTGGTAATTGGGCAGGACCGTGATACCGGCGCCCGGCGCGTTAGGTCCGGTCAGCGAGATCGCATAGCCGATCCTGATCGATTTCGGCGCTTGACTATAAGCGGCAAGATCGCCGGCGAATATTCCCGCGATCGCGATAACGGCCGCGACCGCCGATGACCGCATTGTCATGCCTGCCTCCATTGGCGGGAGAGCCTCTGCAGCTGACACCGCACGACATCGCTACCTCAGCGAACTTAATCCTTCGTCACGGCTCAACCGCGCCGACGCTGGCGAACCATGCACAAATACGCCGCTCATTACGTACGAACCCGTACGAAGGGTGTTGCCGCGCGTCCAACGCGAAAGCGACCGAACTTATTATCCAGCGGTTGACCACGTCTGCACCGAGGCGGACCGCATTCGCACGCCCCGGTCATTTGATTAAGCGCGACCTTCTTAAATGCGCGGCCGAGACATTGATGCGCAATCCATTCACGCTCTCCGCCTTAAAGGGAACGGCCATCGTCGGCTTGATTGTGCTGCTTTTCGCCGTAGGCGTCGGTGTGGTTCTCAAAACTACTGTCGATTATCTGCTTGACTGGGACGCGACCGCGGCCGCGGAGAGTTGGGCCCGATACGTCGCCGAAAACGTCACCGATCTTGAAGATATCGCCGCCGGCGAGGAACCGTCCGCGGAGAGCATGGCTTTCCTCATACGGACCCAGCAGATTCGCAATGTCTTCGGGTTCGAAATCATCAATTTTTATGGCAACGTGCAGATCATCTCCGACGGTTCAAAGATCTCCAGCATTCACGGCACTGTGCATAGTGACGCCGCTGCCCGTGCCGTCACGCTGGGCAAGCCGATCATCTCGGTCGACGAGGGCACTCCTCCTGTCCGTCCAAAAATTTATTCAGAAGCCTATCTGCCGATCATCGTCGATGGGCGTCCGGTGGCTGTCGTGGCAGCCTTTGTCGATTTGAGTGAACAACGCGATCATTTTCGCAAAGCCTTTTTGCTTGCGGCTTTGGCAGTTTGTTTGCTCATGAGTGGGGCCGTCGGGATTCCGACCATCGCTTGGTATCGTCGAACCAAGGAAAAGCAGGGCGCCGATCGGCGTATTCGCTACCTCGCGCATCACGATGTACTGACCGGGCTGGCGAATCGCGCCCAGCTGATCGAAACGCTAGATAAGGCGCTGATTGCGCTGCCGTTCCGCGACAATTCGCTCGCCGTGCATTTCATTGACCTCGACCACTTCAAGGATATCAACGATACTTTTGGTCACGACAGTGGCGACTTTGTGCTCAAGACTTTCGCCGAACGATTGCGCGCGGTGACCCGCTTCGATGACTTAATAGCCCGGCTTGGCGGCGACGAGTTCGTCGTGGTGCAGAACGCCGTCAACAGCCGGGACGAGGCGGAAAAATTTGCTCACCGCGTCGTGGCCGCTTTGACCACCCCCATCAAGTTCAACGCGTACGAGCTAGCTGCCACTTTGAGCGTTGGTTTTGCACTCGCCCCAGCAGACGGCAACGGCTCCGAGCGGTTGCTGAAAAGCGCAGATCTAGCTCTTTACAAGGCTAAGGCCGACGGCCGTAATTGCGTCCGCTCCTTCTCGCCGGAGATGGACGTCACGCTGCGGGCTCGCATCGAGCTCGAAAAGACGATCAGAAATGCGGTTATTCACGATGGCTTCGTACTTCATTACCAGCCGATTTTTGAAATCGTCGATCACCGTCTTATTGGCTTCGAAGCGCTCGTGCGTCTCGCCGCCCAGGACGGAACACTCATTTCGCCGTTAGTCTTTATTCCGGTTGCAGAGGAGTTGCGCCTTATCGGCAAGATCGGGACATGGGTGTTGAGGGAGGCGTGTCGAACCGCAGCAGCGTGGCCGAGGCATCTGACGATCGCGGTGAACATGTCAGTGGCGCAGTTCGATGTCGGCAGCGTCTGCGACGTTGTCGCAGTCGCTCTCAACGAGGCTGGACTAGAGCCACACCGACTCCAGCTGGAAGTCACCGAGAGTCTGCTGTTGGGTGACAGCGAATCCGTCCTGACGGAGCTGCGGACGCTTAAAGCAATGGGCGTAGCGATCGTGATGGACGACTTCGGCACGGGGTATTCGAGTCTCAGCTATCTGTGGCGGTTTCCATTCGATAAAATCAAAATCGACCGAAGCTTCATGGCTGGGCTCGACCACGCCGGCCAGAATTCCGAGACAGTGGTTAGATCCATTATCGCACTCGCACGTGAATTGCACATGCGCGTCACCGTCGAAGGTGTCGAAACCGCCGAGCAAGCGGCCTTTGTCCATGACGCCGAGGGTGATCAGGCTCAGGGATACTTCTTTGGCCGGCCGATTCCTGCGTCCGAGATTGCCGCCGCGATTCTCGCGGATTTTTCGTGGAACAACATGGAGTCGGACACCAGCAGCAAAGACCGGCGCCAAATTGCGGCTGATCAAAACATAGGCGCTGGGCGATCACCTGCGTCTTTGCATAAAGGCTAAATGGGAGTTTGGCTTGATGGGCAGAACTTGCTCGTCCGCTTTGGGTCACGTGTGGACGGCGCCCTGGCAAGAACTTTCTGACATTTCTGCAGCATTGGTCGGGTGCGGTCTCGTGTCCGGCCTGTTGATGCGGCCGTTGTGGCCGCTGGCCCTAATGCTCTGCGCG
>CAYVPC010000245.1:0-5263 GCA_964453555.1 uncultured Hyphomicrobiales bacterium
GCCATCTGCTCGCGCAGCAGCACCTCGCGCTGACGCTCGTCGAGCGCGGCCTTGGTCTGCCGGCCGATCTCCTGCGAGAGCCGCAACACCTCGATGCGGTGGGCAAGCAGCCGCAAGACCTTGTCCATGCGCGCGGACAGGTCGATGGTCTCGAGGATCTCCTGCTTTTCCTCCGGCTTCACGTCCATATACGCGACGGCCAGATCGGCGAGCGCCGCCGGCGTTTCGATCGACTGGATCGCCGCGAGCAGATGGGGCGGCGCCTGCGGCAACAGCTGGACCGCTTCCAGCGTCTGTGTGCGCAGATTGACGAAGCGCGCCTCCACCTCCGGACCGCTGGTTTGCGGCTCGGGGATTTGCAGCACGCGCGCGACGAGGAACGGCCAGCCGCTCAGATATTCGACGACCTGGAAGCGTTGCTCGCCCTGGCAGACAAGATGATGCGAACCGTCCGGCCCGGTGATGTAGCGCACGATATTGGCGAGCGTGCCCACGCGATGCATGTCGTTCGCGGTCGGTTCGGCGACCTCGGCATCACGTTGCATCAGGATGCCGACCTGGCGCTGGTCGCGCACCGCCTGTTGCGCGGCGGCGATCGACTTCGGCCGGCCAAGCGTGACCGGCAGCACCAAACCGGGAAACAGCACAGTGTTGCGCACCGGCACGATGATGAGCGCGTCGGACGGCAACGGCGGTAGCGAGGGCTGCACGCCGGCTTCGGCGGGACCGTTGTTGGGGCGCATTTCGATCTCAGCCACGGCTCGCCCCCATTTTTTGCAAGGTGATGACCAGGCAACCGTCGGCGACGGCGCGGCGCACATCTGTGCTGTAGCGTCCGGCCGGCAGCCGGACCCGCCGGTAAAAGCGGCCCTGCGGCAGTTCGAGCCGGTGAATGACAGCGGTGCGCAACAACGACGGGTAGGAACGCGCGCCGGCGATCACTAGATCGCCGTCCTCGATGACCGCCTCGACGGTATCGGCGGCGACGCCGGGCAGAGCGATCAACGCCAAAACTTCCGACGGGGTCTCCAGAATATCGATCGGCGGCTCCCAGGCCGGCTGCCGCTCGCGCGTACCCGCCGGCCGGAAGACCTCGCGATGCATGCGCTCGGCGCGCGCGAGCATCTCGCACGCCTCGGACCACATCCAGTCGCGGGCCATATCGCGGGCCATGGGACATTCCCTCCAGCTTCGGGTGGAATATGTGTGCAGCCGGTGAGCCAAATTCAACGCCCGGCCGTATATGCCGGTAAGGCCTTGGCGCTTGAACCGGGCCTTTGGCCGGTGTTGGCCGGCTGAGGATGACCGGCGTGCAGGCGACGAAGCCCGGAAAGCGGAGCGACATCATGCGCGTTTTTGTGTTTCTGATCGCATGTTTAGTTGGCGCCGCGACACTGGCCCGCGCTGCGGACGATGTCGCCGCCGCGCAGTCCGTGATCCGGTTGCAGGAAGAGGCTTTTGGCCGCGACGACGCAGCGGCGGCTTACGACTTTGCCGCTCCTTCCATCAAAAGCTGGTACCGGACGCCGGACACTTTCATGTACATGGTCCGCAACGGCTACGCGCCGGTCTATCGTAACCGGAGTTTCGAGTTCGGCGAGGCGAAGATCGCGGACGGCAAGATCGTGCAGGAAGTCCACATCATCGATACGGACGGCGCGGCGTGGGAAGCAATCTACACGCTCGAGCCGCAGGACGATGGAAGTCTCAAAATCAGCGCCTGTGTCCTGAAGAAGGCGGTCATTTCCTGACCGGGTGGATTGCCTGATGCGCTAACGCGAAAAAAATCGGCGGCCGAAATGACCGCCGACCTTGTGCTGTGTGTTACGCGCCTTATTGCGCGAGCGGCTAGGCGGCCGCCGCGCGTCCTTTCCAGAGCTGCTTGCTTGCCAGCGCGGCGCCTTCCGACAGCGCCTTGAGCTTCGCCCAGGCGATCTGCGGATGCACGCGGCCGCCGAGCCCGCAATCGGTCGAGGCGATGACGTTTTCCGGTCCGACCACTTCCGCGAAACGAATGATGCGGTCGGCGACGATCTCGGGGTGCTCGATCAGATTGGTCGAGTGGGTGACGACGCCGGGCAGGATTTTTTTGCCGGCGGGCAGCTTGATGTCTTTCCATATCTTCCACTCGTGCTCGTGGCGGGCGTTAGCCGCCTCGAACGAGTAGTAGTCGGCGTTAACGGCCAGCATCAGGTCCACGAGGTGCTTCATCGGAATGTCGGTGGTATGCGGACCGTGCCAGCTGCCCCAGCAGAGATGGAAGCGGATTTTGCTGGGCGGCAGCCCTTTGATTGCGTGGTTGACCGCGTCGATCTGCATCTTGGTATAACGGCGATAGCCTTCGACGTTCGGTTCGTTCTTCTGCTGATCCCAGTTCTCACCGATCGCCGGATCGTCGAGCTGGACGGTCAGGCCGGCGTCGATGATCGCCTTGTACTCATCGTGCATGGCGTCGGCGCAGGCGTACAACAGTTCCTCTTCGCTCTTGTAATACTCGTTCGGCATGCGCGCGCAGCTCGCCGGTGCGATTGCATTCATCCACGCTCCTTCGGTCGACAGCCCCGCCGCCTTGAGACCGGCCTTGAAGTTGGCGATGTCGCGCTGGATCAAATCCTGGCCCTTGTACTTGATCGGTCCGTTAACCAGCGGGCTGTGGTTGGTCATGAACTGCTCGGGTAGACCGCAGCCGGATTGGGGGTCGAGATAGGCCTCTTGGAATTTGGCCATGTCGCGACGCTCGCCCCAGTCGCCGACGACGAAATCCTTTGGCGCCATCGGCGTCTTGGTGTGCGCCGAGAGCTTGGTGAACCAGAGCCCTTGCTGAACGACCTCGACACCGGCGAGGCGCCGGATCACATACGACCACCAAGCGCCGTAATCGTAGGCCCATCCCACGGTGTGACCGAGCTCGCCGTCGTTGATGAGATCGACGCCGGCCTCTCTCTGCTTGTGCACGACTTCGGCCACCGAACCCTTGAGCTCGCGGTCGAAAGCGGCCTCGTCGAACTTCTCGCCCAAGGTGTTCTTCTGGCTCAATTCGAGCAGCTTCGCCGGGCGCGGCAGGCTGCCGACATGCGTTGTCAGGATTCGGTTAGCCATCTAGGTCCTCCCCAATGTTTGAATCTTATGAACGTTGCATCGAGCAGAGCGCCGTGCACCGCCCGACGCTGTCGCGCCAAGGCTATCAAAATCAGTTCGCCGTCCACAAGGCGGGGCGCGATCGGGCGCGCGCCGTTGGGCAATTGCCCCACGCCCATTGCGGGATTTCAGGATGCCCGCGCGCTGTGAACGCCTTCGGCAAGCGCGCGGACAAGCTCGGCGACCGCGGCCACCGACTTCGGCGTCGACTTGCCGCCGCGACCGAGACTATCACGCACGGTTTCGACCAGCGCCGAGCCGACCACGACACCGTCGGCCCCTTGCGCAATCGCCCGCGCCTGCGCGGCGGTGCGCACGCCAAAGCCGACGCAAACCGGCAATTTGGTGTGCCGTTTAATGCCCGCGACCGCCGCCGCGACCTTACCGGTATCCGGCGCGGCGGTGCCGGTGATGCCGGTGATCGAGACGTAATAGACAAAGCCCGACGTATTCGCGAGCACCGCCGGTAAGCGCTTATCGTCGGTGGTCGGGGTGGCGAGGCGGATGAAGTTAAAGCCGGCCTTGAGCGCCGGCAGGCACAGCTCTTCGTCTTCTTCCGGCGGCAGATCGACGACGATCAGCCCGTCGACACCGGCGGCGTTCGCATCCGCCAGAAATTTATCGACACCGTAGATGTAGATCGGATTGTAATAGCCCATCAGCACCAGCGGCGTCGCATCGTCGCCGCGGCGGAATTCGCGCACCAGCGCAAGCGTCTTTTTCATGGTCTGCCCGGAGGCCAGCGCGCGCAGGCCTGCCGCCTGGATCGCCGGACCGTCGGCCATCGGATCGGTGAACGGCATGCCGAGCTCGATCACGTCGGCGCCGGCTTGCGGCAGCGCCTTGAGGACGCCGAGCGATGTGGCTTCGTCGGGATCGCCGGCCATGACGAAGGTCACCAGCGCCGCGCGGCTCTCCGCCTTGAGCGCGGCGAAGCGGCGATCGATGCGCGTGGTCATGACGTTTTGCTTTGCAGATGCCGCGCCACCGAATCGAGGTCCTTGTCGCCGCGTCCGGATAGATTAACCACCATCAGGTGATCCTTCGGCTTTTTCGGCGCCAGCTCGAGCACCTTGGCAATGGCGTGCGCCGGCTCGAGCGCGGGGATGATGCCCTCAAGCTTCGAGAGGAGCTGGAACGCATTGAGCGCTTCGTCGTCGGTCGCCGAGAGAAACGTGACGCGGCCGAGGTCGGCGAGCCAAGAATGTTCCGGGCCGATGCCGGGATAATCGAGGCCGGCGGAAATCGAATGCGCTTCGGCGATCTGTCCATCCTCGTTCATCAAAAGGTACGTGCGATTGCCGTGCAGCACGCCGGGCCGCCCGCCGGCGATGGAGGCCGCGTGCATGCCGGTATCGAGGCCGTGGCCGGCCGCTTCGACGCCGTAAACCTCGATCTGCCGCTCGTCGAGGAACGGATGAAACAGCCCCATGGCGTTGGAGCCGCCGCCGATGCAGGCGACGAGCGAATCCGGCAGCCGGCCTTCGGCGGCCTGCATCTGCTCGCGCGTCTCGCGGCCGATAATCGACTGGAAATCGCGCACCATCATCGGATAGGGATGCGGGCCGGCGATGGTACCGATGCAGTAGAAGGTGCTGTCGACGTTGGTCACCCAGTCGCGCAGCGCCTCGTTCATCGCGTCCTTGAGCGTCTTCGATCCGGATTCGACCGGCACCACCTTGGCGCCGAGCATATTCATGCGAAAGACATTCGCCTTTTGCCGCTCGACGTCGACCGAGCCCATATAGACGATGCATTGCAGCCCGAAGCGCGCGCAAAGGGTGGCGGTAGCGACGCCGTGCATGCCGGCCCCGGTCTCGGCGATGATGCGTTTCTTGCCCATGCGCCGCGCCAGGAGAATCTGGCCGAGCACGTTGTTTACTTTGTGTGCGCCGGTGTGATTGAGCTCTTCGCGTTTCAGGTAGATTTTCGCGCCGCCGCAATGCGCGGTCAGCCGCTCGGCAAAGTAGAGCGGCGACGGACGGCCGACATAATGCGTGAGGTAGCCGTCCATTTCCTTCCGGAAGGCGGGATCGGCCTTGGCCTGGGCGTAGGCTTTCTCAAGCTCCAGAATGAGCGGCATCAGCGTCTCGGCGACGAAGCGGCCGCCATAGATGCCGAAATG
>CAYVPC010000246.1:0-5249 GCA_964453555.1 uncultured Hyphomicrobiales bacterium
CGGAGGCCGCAACCTATTTGCGCTTTTGGGGACAAAGCGGACATTGACCATCGACGTCTGCGTCCCGCCCACCGCCTCACTTGTCCAGCCATAAGAGTTGCCACTCGCCCGATTCACCGACCGGCAGCACCGCGTGCAAGGTATCCGGCCGCAGCGCCAGCAGGCTTGCGGCCTCGTCGTTCGGTAAGACCATCCACGCCGGCCCGGGAATCGCCGCCAGCCGGTCGAGCGGCTCGTTGCGGATGCGGCCCGGCACATACGGCAGCACGTTGAGCGCGGTATCGCCGGTGCGGTAGATCGGCGCCGGCGCCGCCTGCACCAGCTTGGTGATCCGTGCACCTTCGATCGCCGTCTCCCGGTAGCGCATCGGCATGAATGGCGAGGCGGCGGAATAGGCCAGCGCATACAACAGGAGCACGGCGGTCAGCACCAGGATCGGCGCCACGATCTGTGGCCGCCAGGCGCCGAGATAGTCGTAGCCGAGGCCGCCCAGCACGCACAGCGGCAAAAGCGCCGGCAAAAAATAGCGCGGCGTCGAGCCGCCGGGCCAGAACAGGATGAAGACCGGCGCGACAAACGCGTAGCAGGCGAGCGCGGCGACAAAGCTCGGCCGCAGCGGCTTGCCGCGAAATCCCTGCGCCAGCAAAAACGCCGCCGCCAGCAGCGCCGCTGGCACCGTCTCTATGAACGTCTTGACGGTAGCAACGAGCGGCCCCGGCAGCTGGGTAATGGGCCGCACCCGCATGAACACCGCCCAGGCGGCGGCATCGCCCGGCGCATAGATCGAGGCGTACCAGACCGCGAGCGGCGCCGCGCTGATCGCGCCGGCCAGGATCAGGCCGGGAATTTGCCGCCAGGCGCGGCTGCCGAGCACGAACAGGCCGACGCCGAGCGCGAAATAGGCGATCGGCTGCGGTCCCTTCAACAGGCCGGCAAGCGCTAGCACGACGCCGATCGCGGCGAACCGGCGCAGGCTGACCGAGCCTTTCTCGCAGCCGCCCCACCACAACACGAAGGCGAAGAACAGCATCACCGCCAGCGGCAAGTCGGCGATGATCGAAACATAGGAGCGGATCACCAGCGGGCAGGCGAGGAACAATCCGGCGCCGAGCAGCGAAGCCGGGACGCTGGCGGCGACCTTGCGCAGCAGGAAGTAAATCAGCAGGCAGCCGGACAGCACGAACAGCACGACCGGCGCGCGCGACGAAATCTGGCTGACGTGGCCGAACGGCCAGCTGACGGCGGCGATGATCCACGACAGCAGGGCCGGGCGCTCGATCCAGCGCAGGTTGAACATGTGCGGGACCCACCAATCGCCGTCCTCGAGCGCGGTGCGCGCGATCGAGACGGCGAGGCCCTCGTCGGAATTAAAACCGCGGAAGAAGACGAGCGGCAGCGTGAGCAGCGCCCAGGCGGCGACGATGACGGCAACCGGATTCCAGCGCGCCGCGCCGGCGTTCCACGACGCCACGATCCGCTGCGGCAGCGTGGAGGTGCGCGGGCTTTCGGCAAGCGACGTCATGGATCGCAACTGTTCCCGGAATGTCGACCGCGAGCCAGTACGCGACTATCGGAAAACAAAAGCCCCGGGTAAAGGCCCGGGGCTTCGTACCTTCGTCGGTGTTTGAGATGGAATCAGAAGTTGAATTTGTAGTTCAGGCCGGCGCGGACGAGATTTTCGTTCAAGGTCATGCCAACCGTTGTTGGCGCCGCTATTCCGCAAGCGACGCCACACGTGCCACTTTGCAGGCTCACGTAGAGGTATTCGACCTTGGCGGTCCAGTTTTGCGCGAAAGCGAATTCGATGCCGCCGCCGGCGGTCCAGCCAAATTCGTTAGCAGAATTGCTGCCAATATTGGTTGCGGCTTTCACGTTGCCGAAGGCGCCGCCCGCGGTTCCGTAGAACAGTACGCGGTCCCAGGCATAGCCGAGGCGGCCGCGCACCGTACCCAGATAGTTTTCCGAAGTCGTGCAGGTCGTTAGTCCACCCGGAAGGCCGGTACAGTTAGCGTTGGTCGTGCTGCCGCTCAGGTTGGTCCAGTCGATGTCGCCTTCGATGCCGAACACGAAGGCGCCGGCCTGGAAGTTGGCGCCGACTGTGCCGCCGACCAGGAACCCTGTGGGATTAAAATTACCAGTCGCTGTCCCCGTCGAGGGTGTCCAGTTGCTGTAGGCATAGTCGCCACCGCCGTTGACGCCGAAATAGATGCCGCCCCAGTTGTAGTAGGGCACGGCGGCCGGGATGTAGGTCGCCGGAGCCCGCGGCGGCGGGGGCGGCATCGGCTGCGGCAGGTCGGCGGCGAGGGCCGATCCGCCGATCGCGAGCGCTCCAGCCATCAAAATCCGCTTCATGCAACTCTCCTCCGAGGGCCTGCACGGTCCCGTTGTCGGCACTACTAAATATTTGATAGGCCTAGATTTGTTCGGACGCAACGGCAACGGGTGGCGAACCGGCCACGCAGCGAATCTGGGTGCATTATGTCCCAACTTGACGCCAAAAGGACGCGGGCGACAAAAAAAATCGATGGCCGGCCTTCAGGATGCGGTTGTCCCGGCGGCAAAAAAGAAGCCCCGGGAAGGACCCGGGGCTTCTGCCTGTCGGTCGATGTTTCTAGCGATTACCAGAATTTGTAGTTCACGCCCGCCCGGATCACGTTGTCGGTGTCCTTGAAGCCGACCCCGGCGATCACCGGATTCGGGAAGGTCACATACAGATACTCGGCCTTCGCGGTCCAGTTCTGGGTGAAGGCGTATTCAAGCCCGCCGCCGACCGTCCAACCTATCATGGTCGTGTTGCCCACGCCGGATACCGACGCGCCGGCAAACGCGCCGCCGCCGGTTGCAAACAACAGAAGATGATCCCACGCATAGCCGGCGCGGCCGCGCGCAGTACCGAGCCACGAGCTCTGGAAGCCCGCGTTGTTCATGCTGTTGTAGTCGATGTCGCCTTCGAGACCGAGCACGAAGGAGCCGAACTGATAGTTTCCGCCCAGCGTGCTGCCGACCAGGAAGCCGTTGGTGCTGATGGCGCCCGGCGAAATGGTGCCAAAGTTATATCCGCCGTTCACACCGATATAGATGCCGGTCCAGGTGAACGGCACCGCCACCGGAACATAGGTCGCCGGCGCCCTCGGGGCCGGAGCAGGGGGAGGCGGGAGATCGGCGGCAAGCGCTTGTCCCCCAGCTGCTGCGAGCGCCAGCGCCGCAGCAATCAAAATACGCTTCATGCAACTCTCCTATCGTCACGCCTACAGTGGTCGCGCCACTCTGTGACTTTTCGCCCCGCCCGTGCCCGCATAACTAACCGATGAGGCGCGTTTTCGGTGTTACACAAACGCAACAGCGGGCGACAAAGCGCCCGTCAATCTGCCTTTTTTACGTCGCATTTCGCGGGCGAGCGTTTTGCAATTGAAGCAATTCTTCTGACAATTCCGCGCACAGGCTGGTTAACGAAAATCGGGAGCGTCGCGATGCCGTTTCGGCGAAGGGAGCGTGCTCTTGCTGACGTGGTTAAATTATCGTCGCAGGAAATACGCTACGGGAGATATCCCCTTGCTTTTCGTAAGAGAACAAAATAAGAACAAGATTGCGGATGGCCTTCCGCCGGTATGCGTGTGGATAACGCGCCGCGCGCCGCGATGGCGCTTGCGGGAGGAGGGCGCGCCACTAGGTTGGTGGCCACGCAATAGAGCGAAGCAAAGTGTCCGGAAGCGAGGTGGATCGTGGCAGGCAGCGTCAACAAAGTGATCCTGATCGGCAATTTGGGCGCCGATCCCGAAATTCGTCGCACCCAGGATGGACGCCCGATCGCCAATCTGCGTTTGGCGACGTCGGATTCCTGGAAGGACAAGACCACCGGCGAGCGCAAGGAAAAGACCGAGTGGCACCGGGTCGTCATCTTCAACGAGAATCTGTGCCGGATCGCCGAGCAATATCTCAAGAAAGGCTCGAAGGTTTACATCGAAGGCGCGCTGCAAACCCGCAAATGGCAGGACCAATCCGGCCAGGACCGCTACTCGACCGAAGTGGTGCTGCAAGGTTTTCGCGGCGAGCTCACCTTGCTTGACCGCGCCGGCAGCAGCGGTAGCGGCGGCGGCTCCGATTTCGGCGCTGACGATACCGGCGGCGAATTCGGCTCGCCGGGACCGACGCGCAAGGTCGCCGCCGCGGCCGGCGCCGGCGCGCGTTCGCCCCGCGGCGACATGGACGACGAAATTCCGTTCTGATTGTCATTCCGTAGCGCGCGCAAGCGCGAACCCGGAATCCATAATCACCGAAGCCGGAAAATTGCGCCGGCGGGCCGACCCTCAACACAGGGGTTATGGATTCCGGCGCTCACTTGCGATGCTCGTTCCGCCGGAATGAAGACTGGGGAACGTCGTATGACCCTCGCTCCGCTGCTTGAGGCTACGCCGGCGATCAGGCTGCACGCCTTCGCGGCGATGGCGGCGTTCGCGCTCGGCATCGTGCAGTTGAGTGCGCCGAAGGGGACCATCCCGCATCGCACGATCGGCTGGATTTGGGTGCTGCTCATGCTCGGCGTCAGCATCAGCGCGTTTTTCATTCATCAGATCCGGTTGTGGGGGCCGTGGAGTCCGATCCATCTGTTGGCGATCTTCACGTTGATCATGGTGCCGATCGCGGTGTGGCACGCGCGCCAACACCATGTCACGCAGCACCGCATCGCGATGCTGTCGATCTTCTTCGGCGCGCTCGTCGTCGCCGGCGCGTTCACGCTCGTCCCCGGCCGCATCATGCACGCCGTTGTGTTCGGGCCCTAGCGCGCGCCCGCCCATGCTCGATCTCATCTTCGCGATCAAATTCGTGCATCTCGTCGCCGCCGCGGCCATGCTCGGCACCTGGCTCGGCGTGGCGATCTTCATGCTGCTCGCGCACCGCTCGGACAACCCGTCGGTGGTCGCGTTGACGTCGCGCTTTGCGGTCAGTGTGGAAAAGACCGTGATGATCGCGGCGATGGCGTTGCAGCCGCTGAGCGGATTTGCGCTCGCCGGCGCGATCGGGATTTCGCCGTTCGGCGAATTCTGGATCGTGCTGTCGTTTGCGCTCTATGTGCTCATCGTTGCGGCGTGGCTCGCGGCCCTGCGCACCGAAATCCGCATCCGCGATCTCACGCGCCAGGCGGCGCTCGACAATACGCCGCTGCCGGACGCTTACCGCGCGTTGTTCCGCCGCTACAGCGCGCTGACCTGGCCGGCCTGACCTGTGATAGCGACCGATTCGCCGCCGAA
>CAYVPC010000247.1:0-5223 GCA_964453555.1 uncultured Hyphomicrobiales bacterium
CGATCGGCGAAGCCAACACCTTCCGCGTCATCTTCTTCATCCTCACCTTCTTCTCCATCGGCGTTCTGTCAAATTTCAGGACGCTTTGGCAGGAAGGCTTCGGCAAGCTCGCCGCCGTTTATCTGGTCAGCCTATTCGGCTTCGTCGTGTGGGTCGGCCTGCTGATTTCGTGGATTTTCTTCGGCGGGATCACGCCGCCGCTGGCGAGTTAACCCGGACAAGAGCGCATCATGACCCAATCAGACATTCGCGAAGAACTACGCGGCGACCGCAGCGAGCCACTCCTGCCGATCGAGAAAAAGCTGATCGGCTGGAGTCTTACGATCGGCCTTGTCCTCTTGGTCGCCCTCGCCATATTCAATCACTTCGCGCCCGCCACTTTTTAGCGCGGCCGGCTGGCTTGACGGTGTGCGCGACATAAGCGCAGTCTTGGTTTATGCACCGTCAGCACGCGCAAGATCAGGCCATAAGCGAAGGCCCTGCGAGCGTTTTCCCCGCCGTCAGCCCTGAACAGGCCGGGCTTTCCGCCCCGGGCCTCACGCGACTGACCGCCGCGATGCAGCGTCAGGTCGACGCGCGCCACATACCCGGAGTCTCCATGCTGATCGCGCGCGGCGGCAAGCTCGCCTATCGGCGCGACGTCGGCGCGTTGCGGCCGGGGGGCCCGGCGCTCGGGAGCGATGCCATTTTCCGCATTTTTTCGATGACCAAACCGGTCGTCTCGGTCGCGCTGATGATGCTGGTCGAGGAAGGGCGGCTGTTCATCAGCGACCCGCTGGCGAAACATCTGCCCGAATTCGCCGATGTGAAGGTCGGCGTTGAAACGGACGGCAAGCTCGAAGTGGTCCCGGCCAAACGGGCAATCACCATTCAGGATTTGCTTCGCCACACCTCCGGACTGGCCTATGCGTTTACCGGCAATTCGGCCGTGCAGCGGCTTTACCGCGACTCACAATTATTCGCGCCGGATCCCGCCAATACCAAGACCCAACTTGTTCGCGATCTCACCACCGCCGAATTTGTCACCGAGCTTGCCAAGCTGCCGCTGATCGACCAGCCGGGAGCAGCCTGGAATTACAGCCATTCCACCGATGTCGTGGGCCGCATTGTTGAAGTGGTTTCCGGACAGAGCCTCGGCACCTTTTTGCAGGAACGCATTTTGGCGCCGCTCGGCATGCGCGATACGTCTTTTCTGGTACCGGAGGACAAATACGAGCGCGTGGTGGAGCCGTTCGACCGCGATCCAGATACCGGCAAACCGGTCCAGCTCGTCGTGAAAGAGACACGGCAGCGCTTCGAGTCGGGCGGCGGCGGGCTTTGGTCGACCATGGACGACTACACGCGCTTCGCGCAGATGCTTTATCGCGGCGGCACGCTTGACGGCACGCGTATCATCGGGCGCAAGACGCTTGCCTTCATGGCCTCTGATCATCTCGGGCCGAATGTGCGCAACGGCACTCCATCGCTGCTGGCGCCGGGTCACGGCTTCGGCCTCGGTTTCTGCGTGCGCCTCGTGCCCGGAATGGCGTCAACGCCTGGCACGCCGGGCGAATTCTATTGGGGCGGTCTTGCCGGCACGGTGTTCTGGATCGCGCCGCAGGAAGAGCTGTTCGCGATGATGATGATCCAGGCACCGGGACAGCGGGATTATTACCGGCAACTGTTCCGCAATCTCGTCCACGCGGCGCTGCTCTGACGGCGGCGGACGCGTCCTCTCAGGCGGCTTTGGTCGTTAACGCCAGCACGGCGATGGCCACGACATAGGCGCCGATGCTGACCAAGATCGGCAGCGTGTAGCTGTGGGTTATGTCGAAAACGAAGCCTACGGCACTCGGTCCGATCAGCGTGCCGATGGCGACGCTGGTATAGGCGATGCCGACCAGGCCCGAAGCATTCCGTCCGCCGAAATAATCGCTCAGCACCGCCGGCGCGAGCGCGACAAAGCCGCCGTAGAACACGCCAAAGACAAGCGCAAAGACGGCGAGCGGCCACAGGCTGACCGAAAACAGCCAGATGACGAACGACAACCCCATACCGACGAACATCAGCAAGAACGCCAGCGGCCGGCCGAGCCGGTCGGCGAGTCCGCCGAGAAGAAAACGCCCCGCCGTGCTGCCGACGCCGATCGCGCCGACAAGCAGCACGGCCGCGGTCTGCCCGACGCCTTGCTCCAGCGCGTACGGCACCAGATGCACGAACGGGACAAACAGCCCGAACGAACAGATAAAGCAGGCGGCGTAGAAGCCGATGAAACGCCGTGACGTGATCGCCTTGCCGAGCGCCATGCCCGGCGCCGGTACCGGCCGTTCGCCCGACCGCAGCAGGTCGCCGTCCGGCGCAAGCCCGCGGCCGCTCGGATCGTCCTCGATCAACAACGCCAATCCCACACCGGCGACGAGGGAAAATAAGCCAAAGATCAGCCAGGTTTCGCGCCAGCCCAGATGCTCGATCATCAGCGACGCGAGCGGCGGCACCACCAGCGTACCGACGCCGATACCGCTGACGGCAATGCCGGATGCAAAGCCGCGCCGGCGCAGGAACCACCTTTGCACCGCGCCGACCGCCGGAACGTAAGAGCAGCCAATGCCAAGACCGACGCCAAGCCCGTAGGCGGCGTACACCTCGGTCAGGCTGCGCGCCGCACTGGCGGCAGCGAGCCCGATGCCGACCAGAATCATGCCGATGACGGCAAGCCGCCGCGAGCCGAAGCGGTCGGCCAGCGGTCCGGTCACGACCCCGAGGCCGAAATAGAGAAAGCCGGCGAGCGAGAACACGAATGAAACCGAGCCGCGCGAAGCGGCAAAATCGTGCTGCAATGAAACCAAGAAGGCGCTGAACGAATAGGCGGCACCAAAGCCGACGAACATGACGACGAAGGCGGCCGAGACCACGAACCACCCGCAGAAAATACCCGGCCTGGAGGTCGAGGAATGACTGCTCACGACTGCTCTTTTTGCCGCGTCGAAGACTCGCGCATCGAACGATTAATATGATCGCCGGTCCGAGCGGGTGCGAGCAGCAATGCTTCGGAGAATTCCGTACCGTCGCCGCTACCTATTGCAACCCGATTTCTGCACGTTCAGTCGTCGTAGGTTTCATGGACCGCGACCGCGCCCTGCTTCCAATAGGCGGCCGCCTTGACCCGATCCTTGCGCAAGCCGCGTTCCTCGACCAGAAGCCGGCGCAGCGTTTTTGCGGTCGCGGCTTCCGCGGCCACCCAAGCATAGCCGTCGCCGCCGGGGAGCTTCAGTTGCGCGACCGCATCGTGCAGCATTGGAACGCCCGGCGCGGCGCCATCGCGATAGAGCCAATGGGCTTCGAGCTTGGTGCGCGTTTTGAAATCCTGCCGCTCGCCGGCGTCGGCCACCTCCGCCACGACGATCGTTCGCGTGCGAGCCGGTAATTCTTCGAGGCGGCGGCCGATCGCCGGCAGCGCCGTCTCGTCGCCGACGAACAGATACCAGTCGAAATCGTCGGGCACGATGAACGAGCCGCGTGGACCGCCGACGCCGAGGAATTGGCCGGGGCGCGCCTGCGCCGCCCAGGCCGCGGCCGGTCCGTCGCCGTGCAGCACGAAGTCGACGGTCAGCGTATTGGCAGCCGCATCGTAGCGGCGCGGCGTGTAATCGCGCGACGCCGGTTTCGGCACCCCCTCGGGATAGACCGGTCCATTAGGGGTCTGCGCCGGGAACAGCGGCTTCTCTTCGCCCGGCAGCGGGAAGAACAATTTGACGTGGTCATCGTAAGCGGCGCTGACAAATCCCGCCAGATCGTCACCGGCGAGCGTGACCCGCAACATCTTCGGCGTAAGTGGACGCGCGTCGCGTACCTGCAGCATCCGCCGCTTGAGCTCATGACGCACGCGGCGGGCGGTGCGTTCGGTGGTCGGTGATAGTTGCGACATCGGGGAGCCTTTCGATTTTGAGGATGTATCTAGCATTTATGCCTCGAGCGATCCCGACGGATTCGCTAGCGCACCCCTGCCCGTACCATGGCCACACGTTCGGCGCCCTGCCGCTCGATCATCCAGCCTGGATATTCGGGTGGCAACGCGCTGACCTGATCGAGCTTCGCGAGTTCATCGGCCGAAAGCGCGACTTCCGTTGCGGCGAGATTATCGTCGAGCTGCTCGACGTTCCTGGCGCCGACGATGACCGAGGTGACGAACGGTCGATGCAGCAGCCAGGCAATCGCGATGCGCGCTACCGAGACCCGATGATTTTTCGCGATTTCGCGCATGACGTCGACGCAGGTGAATGCCCGGTTCTTGTCGACCGGCGGGAAATCGAAAGAAACCCGGCGCGAACCCTGCGGTCCTTTGCTTTCGCGATCATATTTTCCCGACAGTAATCCGCCGGCGAGCGGACTCCAAACCATGAGGCCGACCTTTTCCGCTTCAAGCAGTGGCGCGATCTCGCGCTCGAGGTCACGGCCGGCAATGGTGTAATACGCCTGCAACATTACCGGCCGCGCCCAGCCATGCCGGTCGGCGATGCCGAGTGCCTTCATGATCGTCCAGGCCGGCCAGTTCGAGAGGCCGATGTAGCGCACGTGACCTTGGCGCACGAGGTCTTCGAGCGCACGCAAAGTCTCCTCGATCGGCGTAACGCGATCGAGGCCGTGCATCTGATAAAGGTCGATGTAGTCCGTGCCGAGACGCGTCAGGCTGCCCTTCACCGCATCTACGATGTGACCGCGCGAGGTGCCGCGATCATTCGGCCCCGTCCCCATAGCGCCCATCGCCTTGGTCGCGAGAACCACGTCGCTGCGTTTGCGCCCGGAATTGGCGATGGCGCGTCCTGTGATCTCTTCGGAAAGTCCTTCCGAATAAACGTCGGCGGTATCGACGAAATTGACGCCGGCATCAAGCGCCCGGCCAACCACGCGATCGGCGGCCGACTGATCGACCGTTCCGATATTCGTCCAAAAGCCACGGCCACCGAACGTCATCGTACCGAGACAGAGTTCCGAGACTAGAAGCCCGGTACCACCGAGTGTCTTATAGCGCATGGCAAATCGATCCTTTCGCGGTGCAAAGCAGCGGCGGCGGCAGGGTCGCCGCTCAAGCGAGATATGCATGGTTTCGCGCAGAAAAAGCTTCCGCGAAGCCACAATCCACCCGCGCCTCGGGACAAATCTGAACCGGGCGGAGGTGGGATATCGCATTTCCGGGAAATTGGTTGCGGGGGTAGGATTTGAACCTACGACCTTCAGGTTATGAGC
>CAYVPC010000248.1:0-5214 GCA_964453555.1 uncultured Hyphomicrobiales bacterium
CCGCATGAAATCGACATGCAGCGGCAGGTCGCGCACCGCGTCGAGCTGGAAGTCGCGCGGAATAACACGGTGCTTCACGCCGTCCACCTCGACGTCATGAATCGTGGTGAGGAAGTGTCCGGCGTAGATGCGCAGCCGTATATCGTCGTATTCGAGCGTGATCGGCAACGGCGGCTTGCCGTCGCCATAGATGATTCCGGGTACCCGGCCGGCGCGACGTTCTGCCCGGGCGGCCCCCTTGCCTGCCCGTGAACGCGCGGCCGCCTTGATTAGGTTGACGGTCGCCATGATGTGTCCTCGTCGTTAACAGCCGCGGCAGCCTCCAGGGGTGCCAAAGGTCTAAACTTCGCCGCGGTCGCGGGGCTTATAGCGGCGCGGATCGTGAAAAACAAGGAGGCGGAGCGGTGCTTCTCGCGTCAGAATCCGCCGGGATTGACGCCCGGAGAGGACAGATCGGGACTGCCCGGCCCCTCCGCCGGCGGTTTAGTCGCCGCGAGCTTTGCTTCCAACGCCGCGATGCGCGCCTTGAGCGCTTCGTTCTCCTCGCGCGCGAGCTGAGCCATGTCCTTGACCGCCTCGAACTCTTCGCGCTGGACGACCGCGAGGTCGCGCAAAATGCGCTCGGCCTGGCTGCGGAACAATGTCTCGAATTCGCGCCGGACGCCCTGCGCCACGCCGGCTGCGTCGTTCATCAGCCTAGCGACTTCGTCGAAGAAGCGGTTCGTGGTCTGCACCATGTTCGCCTCCGAGCCTCATTAGGCGGCCGCTTACCGCCGGCCGCGCTTGCCATGCGCCTACACAATGGCAATGGTGCGGCGCCATCGCAAGATGGCCGCGTGTGGGAATCCCGATGCTGATCCTGCCGGTCCTGCCGTTTCCCCACATCAATCCGGTCCTGATCGCGATCGGACCGTTCGCGGTGCGCTGGTACGCGCTTGCTTACATTGCCGGCATCATCGCCGGCTGGTTTTACGCCCGCGCCATCATCGCTTCGAAGACATTGTGGGGCGGCGAAGCGCCCTTCACCGCGGCCGCGTTCGACGACTTTATTATCTGGATCACGCTCGGCATTATCCTCGGCGGCCGCATTGGCTACGTGCTGTTCTACAATCTCCCGCATTTCACCACACATCCGGTCGAGATTTTCGAACTGTGGACCGGCGGCATGTCGTTCCATGGCGGCGTGTTGGGCTGCGTGGTCGCCGTTATTGCCTTCGCGCGGCGCCGCGGCGTGTCGATGCTGTCGCTCGGCGACGTGACCACCGCGGTCGCGCCGATCGGAATCTGCCTCGGCCGGCTGGCCAATTTCATCAACGGCGAATTGTGGGGCCGCCCGGCCGACGTGCCCTGGGCGATGATTTTCCCCAACGGCGGACCGCTGCCGCGCCATCCGAGCCAGCTTTACGAGGCGCTGCTCGAAGGCGTCGTCCTTCTGATCGTGCTCGGCGTGCTCGTGCGGCTTGGCGCGCTCAAGCGCCCGGGTGTCGTCACCGGCGCGGCGGCGATCGGCTACGGCGCGGCGCGCATTTCCTGCGAATTTTTCCGCGAACCGGACGTTCAGCTCGGCTTCCTGTGGGGCGGACTCACCATGGGAATGCTGCTCTGCATTCCGCTGATCCTGGCGGGCATCGCCGCGCTCGCCGTGGCATTCGCGCGCAAACCTGCCGCCGAACATGGCTGACGACTATTCGCCGCTGGAGCGCGAAATCCGCCGCCTGATCGCCGTTGCCGGCCCGATGCCGGTGGCCGACTACATGCGGCTTTGCCTCACCCACCCGCATCACGGCTATTACTTGACGCGCGATCCGATCGGCGCCGGCGGCGATTTCATCACCGCGCCGGAAGTGAGCCAGATGTTCGGCGAACTCGTCGGGCTGTGGATGGTCGCCGCCTGGCGGGAAATGGGCGCGCCGGAAAACGTTCGCGTGGTTGAACTCGGCCCCGGCCGCGGCACGCTGATGATCGATGCACTGCGCGCGGCCAAGGTCGCCAGGGACTTCCACGCCGCCATCGTGCTGCATCTGGTCGAGATCAGCCCGCAATTGAAAGCCGTGCAGCAGCGCGTGCTTGACGGGCGCGGTGTGCCGACCCTGTGGCACGCCGTCCTCGACGAGGTTCCTGCCGGCCCGGTCATCATCGTCGCCAACGAATTCATCGACGCGTTGCCGGTGCACCAGGCGGTCAAACTGGCGGACGGGTGGTACGAACGCGTCATCGAGATCGATGCCGGCGGCAGCCTCGCGATGGGCACCGACCGCGATCCGCTGCCGAATTTCGACGCAACCTTGCCGCGGGAACTGCGCGCCTCGCCACAGGGCTCGATCTACGAATGGCGCTCCGATACCGTCGCGTTCGATATCGGCAAGCGCGTGCGCACCGACGGTGTCGCCCTCATCATCGATTACGGCCACGCCCGGCAGGGACTGGGCGAGACGCTGCAGGCGGTCGCCGGACACGCTTTTGCCGATCCGCTGCATGCGCCGGGCGAGGCGGACCTTACCGCGCATGTGGATTTTGCCTCGCTGGCGCTTTCCGCCGAGATCATCGGCGCGCGCAGCCACGGTCCCGTCTCGCAGCGCGATTTCCTTCAACGGCTTGGCATCGACAAGCGCGCCGCCGCGCTCAAAGCGTCGCGGCCAGAAAAATCCGCCGAAGTCGACGCGGCGCTCGCCCGCCTGACCGGAACGGGGCCGAACGAAATGGGCGCGTTGTTCAAGGTGCTTGCCATCGCCGACCCGAAAATCGGGCCGCTACCGGCCTTGCAGGAGCGGCGATGATTACGGCCGCAACGCTGGTGCTGTCCGGTGTCCGGCATGGCTTCTTCACCCGGCAGGGCGGCGTCTCGGCCGGCGTCTACGCCAGTCTCAACGGCGGGCTGGGCTCGCATGACAGCTCCGAAAACGTGAGCGAGAACCGCGCGCGCATGGCGGCGTCGCTCGGGGTCGAACCAAGCCGTCTGCTCACTGCCTTCCAGATTCATTCGCCGCAGGTGGTGGTCGCCGAAGCGCTTTGGTCTCCAAATTCCCGCCCGCGCGCCGACGCCATCGTGACCCGGACGGCGGGCGTTGCCATCGGCGTGACCACCGCCGACTGCGGGCCGATCCTGCTCGCCGACCCGCAGGCGCGCGTGATCGGCGTCGCCCATGCCGGCTGGCGCGGCGCGCTCGCCGGCGTCGCCGAGGCAACCGTCGCGGCGATGGAGCGGCTGGGCGCCGAGCGCGGGCGGATTCGAGCCACGCTCGGTCCGACGATCCGGCAGGCGAATTACGAAGTCGGCCGCGATCTGATGGCGCGCTTTGCCGTCGAAGACGCGGATGCCGATCGGTTCTTCCGGCCGGCCGCACGCGACGGTCACGCCTTGTTCGATCTTCCGGGCTACATAGCGGCGCGGCTGGGCCGCGCCGGCGTACGGCAGTTCGAAGACCTCGGCCTTTGCACCTACGCCGACCCTGCCCGCTTTTTCAGCTTCCGCCGCACCACCCATCGCGGCGAGGCCGATTACGGCCGCCACGTCAACGCAATTGCGCTGATCTAAAGCCGCCAATCGGCAGCCGGAAGACGGCGAAAAATCCTGCGGGGACAAGGCCCTGATTCATGTTGCCAGCCCCCCGAGCGGCTTGTATCAGGGCGTTGTTTTTGCCGCATGATTTAGGGCGCGCAGGAGAGCGGAATGGCGAGCAACAACGGAGCGATCAAGCTCGTTGCCGGCAATTCCAACCCTACGCTGGCCGAGGGTATCGGCGCCTATATCGGCACCCCGTTGACCAAGGCCGTGGTCCGGCGTTTCGCCGATATGGAGATCTTCGTCGAGATTCAGGAGAACGTGCGCGGCGCCGACGTCTTCGTCATCCAGTCGACTTCGTTTCCGGCCAACGACCACCTGATGGAGTTGCTGATCATCATCGACGCGCTGCGCCGCGCGTCGGCGCGCCGCGTCACCGCGGTGCTTCCCTATTTCGGCTACGCCCGGCAGGACCGCAAACCCGGTCCGCGCACGCCGATTTCCGCCAAACTCGTCGCCAACCTCATCACCCGCGCCGGCGCCGATCGCGTGCTGACGCTCGATTTGCATGCCGGCCAGATCCAGGGCTTCTTCGACATCCCGACCGACAATCTGTTCGCCTCGCCGGTCATGGTCCGCGACATAAAGCAGCGCTTCGATCTCGGCAAGCTCATCGTGGTGTCACCGGACGTCGGCGGCGTGGTGCGTGCGCGCGGCCTTGCCAAGCGCATCAACGCACCGCTTGCCATCGTCGACAAGCGGCGCGAGCGGGCGGGCGAGTCGGAAGTGGCCAACGTGATCGGCGAGGTCGACGGCCACGTCTGCATCCTGGTTGACGACATCGTCGATTCCGGCGGCACGCTGCTCAACGCCGCCGACGCGCTGTTGGAGAAGGGCGCCAATGCTGTTTACGGCTACATCAGCCATGGCGTGCTGTCCGGCGGCGCGGTCGCGCGCGTCAACAAATCGAACCTGAAAGAGCTCGTCATCACCGATTCGATTCAGCCGACCGAAGCGGTGAAAAATTCCACCAATATCCGCGTGCTGTCGATCGCGACCCTGATCGGCGAAGCCATCAGCCGCACCGCCTCCGAGGAATCGGTTTCGAGCCTGTTCTTCGACTAGCCCGCGTTATTCGCCCTCCCGCGAATTTTCCCTGCCCCCGAGTCAACTTGTCGCAGGCCGGGCCTGTGGACGAAGAGTCACCCCCGCATTGTGCGAAGGCGGCAAATCACATCATCAGTGCCAGCAGGGGCTCGCACAGGACTCCATCGAAGGCTTTGGCGGCGGAATCCGGCCGTTTATAGTCGGCGCTGCGGGCTGATTCGCGGATGAGTCAATGTGCAGGGACCGGTTGTTCCTGCGGCAAATCGCAGCCCGGTTCTGCCGATGTCCCGTGGCGTGCGCATTTCCACTTCAACCCGCGCTGTGGAGGCGGCATGTCCCTCATCGAGATCGCACACGATTCCCGCGGCAACCCGCTCGATGTGGTCGAGCATATGGCGGCCGGCAACAGCTGGCCGTTCGAACGCGCCGGCGAGGACGAGATCGCGATCGTCGTCACCGGCCGCTGGACCAACTACCAGGTCTCCTTCACCTGGATGAGCGAGATCGAGGCGCTGCATCTGGCCTGCGCCTTCGACATGCGCGTGCCGGAGCCGCGGCTGTCCGAGGTGCAGCAGCTCGTCGCGCTGATCAACGAGCAATTGTGG
>CAYVPC010000249.1:0-5171 GCA_964453555.1 uncultured Hyphomicrobiales bacterium
CGGTGATCTGCAAGGTGCACGGCTACGCGGTCGCCGGCGGCTCCGACATCGCGCTTTGCGCCGACATCGTCGTCATGAGCACAGACGCGCACATCGGCTACATGCCGGTGCGGGTGTGGGGCTGCCCGACAACCGCGATGTGGGTCTATCGGCTCGGACCCGAACGGGCGAAGCGGATGATGTTCACCGGCGACAAGATCACCGGCACGGAAGCCGAGAAACTCGGGCTCGTCCTCAAGGCGGTGCCGCCGGCGGAACTCGACGCCGAAGTGGAGGCGCTAGCGCAGCGCATGGCGACCGTGCCCGTCAACCAGCTCATGATGCAAAAGCTCGTCATCAACCAGGCCATCGAGGCGATGGGCCTGCACACGACGCAAATGATCGCTACAGTGTTCGACGGCATTACCCGGCATTCGCCGGAAGGCTTGAACTTCAAGCACCGGGCGGAGGCGGCCGGCTGGAAGACGGCGGTGCGTGAGCGCGATGCCGGTACCTGGGACTGGACCGAAAACCGGCCGATCAATCCGCGCTGATGACGAAGAGCCGGCGACTGGCCGCTTAGTGCGCTGCGGCCAACAGTCTTTCGCTGTTGGCGCGCACCTGACGCCGGAGCGGCAGATAGGCTTCCTCGGCGGCTTGGTAAATTCCGCGTCCGTCCGCCAACGCCCGTTCGGCGGCGGCCTGCGCATCGGCGAAGGCGAGCATTTTCTCGGCGATCATGCGGCTCGCTTCGGCCGCCGCGCTCGGATCGTTCGAGGCAAAAAGCATCAGCCGCGCCGAGATGACGGCTTGCGCCTCGCAGGTGAAGCGCATTGCCTCACAACAATCGCTCCAGAACTTGAGCATGGCGATCCCCCATCCATGCGTCTCGGCGGCTCATGCCGGGAGCCATCGGCGCTGTACTGAAAGAGTGTCGCGCAAAGTTTCAAAAAATGATTGCCATAATCCATTAGAATTTTTCCAATTGCGATAGGAGCCGCCGAACGAAAAGAAAGAGGCGCCCCCGCAAGGGCGCCTCGATTGGCTGGCCGAAGCTTTACCGAGCGTCGATCGCCGGCTAGTAGAACGCCCCGTAGATCACATCGACCACCTCGCCGGTCGCCACGTTGACGAGGAGGAGGTCGGGTCCGTAGCGCACCCACTGGAAGCCGGGTTGCGGAGGCGGCAATCCCATCGTTGCCCAATCCGCATAGTAATAGGCCGGCACCAGGAAAAGCGGCGGCAGGATCATGCCGGCGCCCCAGCGGCGGTAGCCAAAGCCGGCCGGGTAGATAAACGGCGCAAGATGGACCCGACTGAACGAACGGCCGCGATACGTAAACCCAGGCCCGCGTGGGCCGGCTAGGCCGGGACGCGGACCGGCTAAGCCGGGACGCGGACCACCCCCCACTGGACCGCGCGGCGGCCCATGCGGGGCAACAGCTGGCCTGCCGCCGGGTGCCGGCTTTCCGGGCGGCGGCTTGCCGGGCGGATGCTGGGCGACCGCGACGGTTGGCAGGGCGAGCGCGAGCATCGCGGCAATGACAATGATGCGACGAAACATGAAAGCTCCTGGTTTAGCGGCCCACAACGCCCCCTGTGAGTCGGCGGCGAGCCTATCAATTCATTGCGGCGATGCAACCTGCCGCGAAGCCAAGGCCGGGCGCCGTTTCATAACTCATCGGGGCCGGCCGGCGGCGCGCAGGTGCCCTCGAACGCCTCGAGCGGCGCTCCCGGCGCGGTTTGCGCACGCTTGCGCATGAGCGACAGCCATCGGCGGCCGAACAGCGCGAGCACGAGCGCTCCATAGAACAGGCCGCCAAGCAACACCAGTACGAGCAGTTCGGATTCGTTGCGGAATTTGGGCCACGACGAGATCCATGCGACGGCGACTGGCGTGGCGAAGAATAGCAGGACCGCCATGGCAATACCCGCTATTGCCAGCTTCACGATCGAGTTTCTCAGCGCAGCGTCGGCGGCGAAATGGCCGGCGCGCGCGGCGAGCCTTAGCGCGACGATGAAATTGACCCAGGCGCCGATCGAGGTCGCGAGCGCAAGCCCGACCTGAGCCAGCGCCCCCATCAGCAGGACCTTGCACACGATATTGACCGCCGTGCCGATGAGCGCGGCCTTCATCGGGGTTAGCGTATCGCCGCGCGCGAGAAACGGAGCGACCACGCTGCGGATGAGGACGAAAGGAATAAGCCCGACGGTGTAAGCCATCAACGTCTGCGCCGCCGCATCCGCGTCGCCCGCGGTAAAGCGCCCGCGCAAGAACAGGCCGCGCATGATCACGTCCGGCACGACCAGGAAAGCGACGATACAGGGGATTGCGAGCAGCAGCGCGAATTCGATGGCGCGGTTTTGCGCTGAGCGCGCGCCCGCGTCGTCGCCGGCGGCGATCTTATGCGTCATCTCCGGCAACAGCACGGTGCCGACGGCAATGCCGATAACGCCGATCGGCAACTGGTCGATCCGGTCGGCGTAATAGAGTGCCGAGATGGCGCCGGTCGCCAACAGGCTCGCGATAATAGTGTCGGCGAACAGGGCGAGCTGCGTGCCTGCCGAGCCGATGGTCGCCGGCACCAGCGCCCGGAAGAAGCGCCGCACGTCGGCGTCGAGGCGGAGCGAGCGAAAAGCGGTAAACGCGCCGGCGCGCAGGGTGTCGCCCCCGACCAGCAACGCCTGCAAAACGCCGGAGATCAGCACGCCCCACGCCGCGGCATAGCCGGCGCCGCCGAAGAAGGCGCTCAGTGCCAGAGTTACCATCATCGCGACGTTGAGCAGGATCGGCGCCGCCGCCGCCGCAGCGAAACGGTGCAGCGCGTTGAGGATGCCGCCCCACAGCGTCACCAGCGTGATGAGCAGAAGGTAGGGAAAGGTGATGCGCGTCAGCGTCACGGCCAATGCGAACTGCTGCGGTTCGCGCGAAAACCCGGGCGCGAGCAGCTCGATCACCTGCGGCATGAACAGCAGCGCGACCGCGAGCAGCACCGCTTGCGTCGCGATCAGCAAGGTGAAGATGCGGTCGCCGAACAGCGCCGCCGATGGCGGGACGCTTTGGGTGCGGATGCGCACATAAGCCGGAATGAAGGCGGCGTTGAACGCGCCCTCGGCAAAAATCGCCCGGAAATGGTTGGGCAGCCGGAAGGCAATAAAGAACGCATCGGCCACCGGGCCGGCGCCCAGGATCGCCGCCAGCATGATGTCGCGTAGAAAGCCGGTGAGACGCGACAGAAGCGTAAAGCCGCCGACCGTGAGAA
Organism: uncultured Hyphomicrobiales bacterium; assembly: GCA_964453555.1. Classification (GTDB taxonomy): domain Bacteria; phylum Pseudomonadota; class Alphaproteobacteria; order Rhizobiales; family Xanthobacteraceae; genus BOG-931. Next base: position 3,243 of record CAYVPC010000249.1, read on the forward strand.
TCCGGTTGATCATTTGATTCTTTTATCCCCCCACGCCCAGCTTCGCTACGCAGAGGGGATAAGGTGCGGCCGTTATCCCGCCAGCGCGCCGCCGACCGCCGCGATGATTCGATCCTGAACCGGCGCTTCGAGGTAAGCGTGCATCGGCAGGCTGATCACTTCCCCGGCTAGGCGCTCGCTGACCGGCACGCCGCCATCGGCGACGGGAAAGCCGCGATAGGCGGCTTGGCGATGCAGCGGCTTGGCGTAGTAGATCCCGGTCGGGATACCCTGCGCCTTGAGTGCGGCCGCGAGCGCGTCGCGCCGGCCCGGCGCCGGCCGGATCGTGTATTGCGCCCAGACCGAGGTCGCTTCGTTACCGACGCGCGGCACCGTGGCGACGCGATCAAGGCCCGCCGCATAACGCTGCGCCACCGCATTGCGCGCCACGATCTCCTCTGGAAAGATTTTGAGCTTTTCCAGCAGGATTGCCGCCTGGATCGTGTCGAGCCGGCCGGTGATGCCGATATGCAGGGCGTCGTATTTGTCGTTCGGACTCTCACCGTGCACGCGCAGGCTCCTGATGCGGGCGGCGAGCGCGTCGTCCTCGGTGAAAATGGCGCCGCCGTCGCCGTAGCAGGACAGCGGCTTGGCCGGAAAAAAGCTAGTCGCGGTAGCGCCGGCCAGCGTGCCGAGCTTGCGCCCGCGGTAGGTGGCGCCGAACGACTGGGCGGCATCGTCGAGCACCTCAAGGCCATGCGTGTTCGCGATGGCGGCGATGGCGGCGTGATCCGCCGGCAGACCGAACAGATCGACCGGAATGATCGCGCGCGGTTTCAGGCCGAGGCGCTTTGCGGTGGCAACCGCGCGCTCGCAGCTCGCCGGATCGAGATTAAAGGTGCCGTCCCGCACATCGGCCATAACCGGCGTCGCGCCGGCGAGCGCCACCACTTCGGCGGTTGCGCAGAAGGTGAAAGCGGGGCATATCACCGCATCGCCGCGCCCGATCTCCCAAGCCATCAGCACGAGGCGCAGCGCGTCAGTCCCGCTCGAACAAGCGATCGCATGGCGCGCGCCGCAGAACGCCGCCAGCTCCGCCTCGAGCGCGCGTACTTCCGGACCCTGCACGAACTGGCAATGCTCGAGTACCCGCGCAATCGCGTCATCAACCGCGCGGCCAAGCCGGCGGCGCTGCGCGGCGACGTCGATGAACGGAATCGGCCGCGCATCAAGGCGGGCATGCTTATTCATCTGGCGATCCTGACTCGATTCCGGCACGAAGGCAGGCGGCTTAGCCGACGACCCGCCGCGGGCCTTTGCGCTGCGTCGCGCTGGCGCGGCCGGCGCGCGCGTCGAGGCAGCGAATGGCGACTTCGAGACTCGCCACGCCTTCTTCGCCGGTGACGGCCGGCCTGCGGCCGCTGCGGACGGCACCGGCGAAAGCAAGCAGTTCGGCGCGCAACGGTTCGGCATAGCCGACGGAAAGGTGCCGCATCGAATAACTGCCGTCCGGCTGGAAGCCGAAACATTCGGTGACCTGCAACGTCAAGAGATCGCCGATCAGATATTTGTCCCGGGTGGCGACGTGGATGGTGCGCGCCTTGAACGGCGTCAGCCAGTTGGTGTTGATGTGCGCGAGTACGCCCGAGGCGGTGCGAAACTGCAATAGCGCGATGTCCTCGCGCTCGGCGACGGCGCTCGACAGTTGCGGCTGGATCTCGACGATCTCCGAATCGGTGAACCAGCGGATCAGGTCGATGTCATGCACCGCGAGATCGATCACGACGCCGACATTCGACATGCGCGGCGGAAACGGCCCGACGCGCGTGATGGCGATCGACAGGATGTCCTGGTCCTTGATCGCGCGCTTGATCGACTCGACCGCCGGGTTGAACCGCTCGACATGGCCGACCATCAGCGTCACGCCGGCGCGGCGGGCGGCGGCAACGA
>CAYVPC010000250.1:0-5161 GCA_964453555.1 uncultured Hyphomicrobiales bacterium
TGTAGATCTGGCCCATCCATTCGGCGTCGCGCTTGGCAAGATAATCGTTGACGGTAACGACGTGGACGCCGCGGCCGGACAGCGCGTTGAGGTAGACCGGAAGCGTGGCGACCAGCGTCTTGCCCTCGCCGGTCTTCATTTCCGAAATGCGACCTTCGTGCAGCACCATGCCGCCGATCAGCTGAACGTCGAAATGGCGCTGGCCGAGCGTGCGCTTGCCGGCCTCGCGCACGGTGGCGAATGCCGGCACCAGAATATCGTCGAGCGTCGCGCCCCCGGCGATCTGCTGTTTGAAATCGTCGGTGCGGGCGCGCAGCGCATCGTCCGAAAGCTGCTCGAGTTCCCGCTCCAACGCGTTGATCGCGTCCACGCGCGGACGATAGGTGCGGATGCGCCGGTCGTTGGAGGAACCGAACAGCTTGCGGGCAACTCCGCCGATCATGGCGTCATCCTTGCCTCTTCGGACCACGCCGCTGGATTGTTCAACGGACCATCGGCGCTTGTCCAACCAGCGGAGAATGCAGCGTTATTTTGGTTTCTGTAAGGCGGCATGGGCGCGTAAATTCTGAGCGAGACATAAGAGGGGGTAGGTTTCCTGTCAATGCGACGCGGCTCTTCACGCGCTCGTTAGGCTTGCTTCCGATTCGGCCATTGCCAATTCGGGGCGTTTCGGCGAGTGTCCGCGCCAACTGAGCCGCGCCAAAGCGCGACGATTTGCCCCTTATCCGAAGGAAAAACGTTCCATGGACTTCACTCGCCTATCCGTCCGCCGCGCGCTCGGCGCGCTCGCTGTTGTCGCGCTAGCGGCGGCGCTTTTAGACGCGTCGATCGGCGTCTCCCGCGCGGAGGACCCCGACGCGGTCGTCGCGCGCGCCAATGGCGTCGACATTCGTGAGAGCGACGTGACTTTTGCCGAGGAAGAGATCGGCGGCAACATCCCGAACTTGCCGCCGCCGCAGAAGCGCGAGTATCTCGTCAATTATCTCATCGACGTCATCGTGCTGGCGCAGGCCGCCGAGCAGCAGAAGCTCGGCGATCGTCCTGACGTCAAGCACCTGATCGCGTTCGACCGCAACCGGCTTTTGATGGAAACGCTCCTGCAGGATGCCGGTAAAGCCGCACTGACGGATGCAGCCGAACACGCGGTCTATGACGAGGCCATCAAGCAGGCGAAGCCCGAGGAAGAGGTGCACGCGCGCCATATCCTCGTCACCACCGAGGACGAGGCCAAAGCGATCATCGTCCTGCTGAAGGGCGGCGCCGACTTCGCCACTCTCGCCAAGGAGAAGTCGAAAGATCCGGGCGCCGCCGACGGCGGCGATCTCGGCTATTTCACCAAGGACCAAATGGTGCCGGAATTCGCCGAGGTCGCTTTCAAGCTCGACAAGGGACAGATTTCCGATCCGGTGAAGACGCAGTTCGGCTGGCACATCATCAAGGTCGAGGACAAGCGCACCAGGCCGGCGCCGACCTTCGAGCAGGTGAAGCCGCAGATCGAGAAATTCGTCGCGCACCGCGCGCAAACCGAGCTGGTGGAGAATTTGCGCAAGTCGGCCAAAATCGAGCGCCTCGACAAGCCGGTCGCACCCGATCCCTCGCTCAATCCCGCCGCGCCGGCGAAGAAGTAACCGAAAGCGCCGTCGCGCTCGTCGTCATTGCCGGGCTTGACCCGGCAATCCATCGCACCTAACGGAACGCTCAATCGCCGCATGGATGCGCGGGTCAAGCCCGCGCATGACGAATTCATGTCCACCGCCATCTCCCCACTCGCGCCCGAGGCCTTCCCCGAAATGCCGCCGGTCGCCGGCGTGCGAATCGCGACCGCGGCCGCGGGAATCCGCTACGCCGGGCGTACCGACGTGTTGCTCGCTTTGTTCGATGCCGGCACCGCCGTATCCGGCGTGTTCACGCGCTCGAAATGCCCCTCGGCGGCGGTCGACTGGTGCCGCGCCCGGCTCAAAGGCGGCGGCGCCAGCGCGCTGGTCGTCAACTCTGGCAATGCCAACGCGTTCACCGGCAAGTCTGGGCGCGCTGCGACCAGGCTCACGGCCGACATCGCCGCCGAAGCCGCGCAATGCGAGCCGGACGATGTGTTCCTCGCGTCTACCGGCGTCATCGGCGAACCGCTCGACGCAACCAAATTCGCCGGCGTCATGAACGCTTTGGTCGCCGATGCGGCACCCGGCCGCTGGCACGAGGCGGCCAAGGCGATCATCACCACCGACACCTTTCCGAAGGGGGCGGCGGCCCTGGTGCGGTTCGGGTCGAAAACGGTAACGATCTGCGGCATCGCCAAGGGCGCGGGCATGATCGCACCCGACATGGCGACCATGTTGTCCTTCGTTTTCACCGACGCGCCGGTCGCACCCGCCGTTCTTCGGGCCCTGCTGCGCGAGGGCGTCCAAAACACCTTCAACGCCGTGACGATCGACGGCGACACCTCGACCTCGGACACTTTGCTCGCGTTTGCGACCGGCGCGGCTGCGGCACAGGGCGTGGCGAAGATCGTGCGCCTTTCCGATCCGCGCCTGGCTCCCTTCCGCAAAGGCTTCAACGCCGTGCTCGCCGATCTCGCCGAGCAGGTCGCCCGCGACGGCGAGGGTGCGCGCAAGCTGGTCGAGATCGTGGTCGAGGGCGCCAAATCGAAAAAATCGGCGCGACGGATCGCGCTTTCGATCGCCAATTCGCCGCTGGTCAAGACCGCCATCGGCGGCGAGGACGCCAATTGGGGCCGGGTTGTCATGGCGGTCGGCAAAGCCGGCGAGCCGGCCAACCGGGACCGGCTCTCGATCTGGTTCAACGGCATCCGCGTCGCCCACAAGGGCGCGCGCGATCCGGGCTACGACGAAGCCGCCGTCTCGGCAACGATGCGCAAGCCGGAGATCGCCGTGAGGGTCGCGCTCGGCATCGGCAAGGGCCGCGACCGCGTCCTGACCTGCGATCTCACCAGGGAGTACATCGCCATCAACGGCGATTATCGCTCTTGAGCGGCTGGAAGGGCGCGGCGTACTGGCGAAGATCGGCGACAACCCACCGCCGGAGCGCCGAAAATCGGAGCTGACGCGGTTATCGCACAAGCCGCCGCTTAACTTGCAATTTACCTTCGCGGCGATTTCAGCGATGTAGGGACTCTCCTTGAACGCGCATTTACCATGCGTTGCCTAGATTGAAGGCCGGCCGTGAGCATCAAACTCGTCCTTGTTGCCGCTTGCGCGCTCATCGACGCCGACGGTCGCGTGCTCATCGCGCAGCGTCCGCACGGAAAGCCGATGGCCGGGCTTTGGGAGTTCCCCGGCGGCAAGGTTGAAGCTGGCGAACGGCCGGAACTAAGCGTGATCCGCGAGTTGAAGGAGGAACTTGGAATCGTCGTCAACGAGGAGTGCCTCGCGCCGCTGACTTTCGCGAGTCATCTTTATCCCGACTTCCACCTTCTGATGCCGCTTTACGTCTGCCGGCGCTGGGAAGGAATTGTCGAGGCAAGGGAAGCGCAGAAACTGAAATGGGTGCGGCCGAACGATCTGCGCAAGTTTCCGATGCCGCCTGCCGACGAACCGCTGATACCGTATCTCATCGCGCTGTTATGAAAACGGGGCAAAGGCCGTGTTCAGATCTTCGACGCAGGCAATGCAAACTTCGCTCCGGCGCTTTGTCCGCGACGAGCGCGGCGCGACCTCGATCGAATATGCGATCATCGCTTCCGGCTTGTCGATCGTGATCGTCGGCACGGTCGCGACGCTCGGTTCCAACGTCAAGACGCTGTTCACCAGCGTCTCCACGGCGTTGAAATAGCTGCTTTCAGCTAACGCTTCACCTTCTCACCCGCCGGTAGTTCGCGCGTACCGAGCACGTCGGCGAGCCGCGTCTTCGCCGAGCCGGGCTTGAGCGGCTGCTGCTGGCCGGGATGCGGGACCCAGCCCGAAAGCCAGATGATCTCGAAGGTCGCGCGCACGCGCCCGTCATCGTCGGCAAAGCGCTGCCGGTAAATTTCCGCCATGCGCAGGAGCGTCGCGCGCCGCAGCGGCGTGCGCCGACGATCAATCAGCGCATTGGTCGCGCCCATGCGGCGCAGATCGTGCAGCAGGGCGAAGACGGAATCATAGCGCACCGCGACGCGGTCGACGTCGGATACCGGCAGCGCAAAGCCGGCGCGCTGCAACAGCGCGCCGAGGTCGCGCAAATCGGCGAACGGCGCGACCCGCGGCGAGACGCCGCCTTCGATTTCGCTCTCGGCCGCGGCGAACGATTGGCGAAGTTCGGTCAGCGTCTCGCCGCCGATCAAAGCGGCGAGCAGCAAGCCGTCGGGCTTGAGGGCGCGGCGGATTTGAATGAGCGTTCCCGGCAGGTCGTTGACGAACTGCAACGCCAGCGCCGAGACCACCAGATCGAATGCCGCCTCGCGAAACGGCAATGCTTCCTCGTCGGCGACGACGGCGAGCGACGCGGATGTTCCATCCCGCGCCGGCGCGAGGTTTGCCGTGACGACCGCATCGATCGAACCGAGACGGGCGAGCGCGTTTCGCACCGCAGGGCCGGGCGTGCCGAGATCGAGGGCGAGCGGAAATCGCCGCAGCACTGCGGCCAGCCGGTCGGCGAGATCGGCGGCGGCGCGATCGAGCAAGAACGACACCGGCCGCAATCCTGCCGCGCGGCGGCGGCGGGCGCGGATCAGACTCCGGTCGAAGATCAGCGGATTCCCGCTCATAGCGCGATTGTCTCATGTCTCAATATGGCTGTCCCGGATGACAACTTCGCCGCCCGGCGGTAGCGTGTCGCCATGGGGAACGTGATCGGGGACATGGCGGATGTTTCGGCGGCGCGGCGCAAGGGCGCGGCGGACGTTGCCCGCGCTTTTCTGCGCGCCGCGCTCGATCTCGCGTTGCCGCGCTTGTGCGCCGCTTGCCGCGAGCCGGTCGAAGGCCAGGGGCTCTGCCCGCGGTGCTGGTCGAAGCTCTCCTTCATCACCCGGCCCTATTGCGAGCGGCTCGGCGTTCCCTTCGTCTATGATCCGGGCCCCGGCATCCTTTCGATGGAAGCAATCGCCGACCCGCCGGCCTACCGCCGCGCGCGCGCCGCCGTCCGTTTCGACGAGATTTCGCGCGCTTTGGTGCATGCGCTGAAATACGGCGACCGGCTCGACCTTGCGCCGATGATGGGGCGCTGG
>CAYVPC010000251.1:0-5111 GCA_964453555.1 uncultured Hyphomicrobiales bacterium
GCCGCAGCGTCTACGACGTGCGCAAGACCTGCGGCGCGGAACTCGCGCGCGAGGCGCCCGCCGACGCCGACGTGGTCATCCCGGTTCCCGATTCCGGCGTCCCGGCCGCAATCGGATACGCGCAAGCATCCGGCATTCCCTACGAGCTCGGCATCATCCGCAACCACTATGTCGGGCGCACCTTCATCGAGCCGACCCAGCAGATCCGCGCGCTCGGCGTCCGCCTCAAGCACAGCGCGAACCGCGCCGTCGTCAAAGGCAAGCGTATTGTGCTGATCGACGATTCGATTGTGCGGGGCACGACCTCGGTAAAGATCGTGCGCATGATGCGCGACGCCGGCGCGCGTGAGGTGCATTTCCGCATCGCCTCGCCGCCGATCACGCATCCCGACTATTACGGCATCGATACGCCCGAAAAGGATAAGCTCCTGGCCGCCACCCATGACCTCGAGGGCATGCGCAATTTCATCGGCGCCGATTCGCTGGCTTTCCTGTCGGTGGACGGCATCTATCGCGCCATGGGCGAGAAAGCCCGCAATCCCGACCGGCCGCAATTCACCGACCATTGCTTCACCGGCGAATACCCGACTCCCCTCACCGACCGGACCGCGCAGGACGCTCCCGCGCACCAACTCTCGCTGCTCGCCGAGGCGAGCTGAGGGATGCCGCTTCCCTTTGCTGATCGCATCGCGCTTGTCACCGGCGCCTCGCGCGGCATCGGTTACGCGGCCGCACTGGGGCTGGCGCGCGCAGGTGCGCACGTGGTTGCGGTGGCGCGCACGGTCGGCGGGCTTGAGGAACTCGACGACGCGATAAGAGCCGCCGGCGGCTCGGCCACGCTGACGCCGCTCGACATGCGCGATTATCCGGGCCTTTACCGGCTCGCCGCCGCCCTCAATGAGCGTTACGGCCGGCTCGACATCTTGCTCGGCAATGCAGCCGTCGCCGGCGTGCCTTCGCCGCTCGGCCATATCGAGCCGAAAGCCTGGGATCACACGATGGCGGTCAATGTGACCGCCAATTGGCATCTCATCCGCGCCATGGACCCGCTGCTCAAACGCTCCAATGCCGGCCGCACCGTGTTCGTGACGTCGGGAATTGTGGCATTGTCGCGCGCCTATTGGGCGCCCTATTCGGTTTCGAAGGCGGCGCTCGACGTGCTGGCGCGAACCTATGCCGCTGAGGTGAGTTCGACGCCGGTGCGGGTCAATTTGTTCAATCCCGGCGCGACCCGCACGCGCATGCGCGCTTTGGCGATGCCGGGAGAAGACCCCATGACATTGCCGACACCCGACCAAGTGGCGGCGAAGATTCTCGATCTGTGTCTGCCGGGCTTTACCGAAACGGGCAAGCTCTACGATTTTCGCGCCGGCAAGCTCCAGGACTTCATGCCGCCTGCCTGACGCGCGCGACCCGCCAGGCGATGATGCCGGAGAAGGCCAGCAATAGCGCCGCGATCAAAAACGGCGCTCCGGGAAGCTGCCAGTCGCGCGCCGGCGCTATGGCGAAGGCAAACACCAGTGTAAAGAGCCCGGGCCCGAACAGAATGGCGATTCCGGTGGTGCTGGAATTGGCGCCCTGCAGCTGGCCTTGTTCCGTTTCACCGACCAGACGGCTCATCAGGGAAAGGCACGCCGGGCTCTCCAACCCCCACAACGCCAGCAGCGGGATTCCAAGCCAGAACATCAATCCCGTTTGAGCGAACGCAAACAGCACGAAGCCCAACACGCCGAAGGCAAGCCCAAGCAAGAGCGCGGCGCGTTCGCCGATCCGCTTGGTGACCGATCCGACCACCGAACCCTGCACGATGATGGACGCCACGCCGACGCCGGCCATGGTCAGTCCGACCGTGCGCTGATCCCAGCCATAGCGGTAGAGCATGTAGATGACGGCAATACTCGGCAAAACGGCGTGTGCGAGATCGCTGAGGAAGTTGACGCTGGCTAAGCCGAACAGCCCGGCGCGGGAGCGCAACAGCACCAATGCCCCGAACGGATTGGCGCGGCTAAAGGTATCCCGGCGCGACCGGGGCAGCGATTCCGGCAGTATCAGCAGTCCATAGCAGGCGTTGGCGAGGCTCAATCCGGCGGCGATCCAGAACGGCAGCCGCGGAGAAATGCTGCCGACTAGTCCGCCGAGCGCCGGACCGAGCACAAATCCGGCGCCAAACGCCGCACCGAGAAGGCCGAAGCGCGCCGCTCGCTTGTCCGGCGGCGTCACGTCCGTCACATAAGCGTAGGCGGTCGAGATGCTCGCCGCCGTGATGCCGGAGATCAGGCGGCCGACGAACAGCCAGCGCAGCGACGGTGCAAGCGCCATCAGCACATAGTCGAGGCCGACGCCGATGTTGGAGATCACAATCAGCGGCCGCCGGCCGAAGGTATCCGACAGCGCGCCCTGAATCGGCGAGAACAAGAACTGCATCAACGCCCAGGCGGTCCCAAAAAGGCCGAGGAATTCCGACGCCTGCTGCGTGTCGCCGCCGACAAAATCGACCACCAGCCGGGGCAGCACCGGAATGATGATGCCGATGGCCAGCATGTCCAGAAATACGGTCGCGAAAATGAAAACGAAAGCGGCGTCACGCCGCGCGGTGCCGACTTTCGCCGTAGTTTCGTCCACCAACTCATCCATCATCGGCGCTTTCGGCCGGCATACGGATTGGTTTTGGCGCGCAAGTTGAGCCGGATGGGCGTGCCGGGCAGCGCGAACGTCTCGCGCAAACCATTGACCAGATAGCGCCGATAGGTTTCCGGGAGCGACGAGGCCCGCGAGGAGAACAACACGAAGGTCGGTGGCCGCGATTTTGGCTGGGTGATGTAATCGAGCCGCAGGCGGCGGCCGCCCACGGCCGGCGGTGGATGCTCGGACACCACCTGCGCCAGAAAGCGGTTCAGCGCGGCCGTTGGCGCCCGCCGATTCCAGATGGCGTAAGCATCCGTCACCGCCGCCATCAGCCGGTCGATGCCCTCGCCGCCGCGCGCCGAAAAAGCGACGACCGGCACGCCCTTAATTTGCGGCAGTAGCCGGTCGACCTCTTCGCGAAGCCCCCGGCGTTCGCCCAGATGCCGTTCGATCAAATCCACCTTGTTGACTCCGATAACGATGGCGCGCCCTTCCCGCTCGACCAGATCCGCGATGCGGATGTCCTGCTCTTCGAAGGGCGTTTGCGCGTCGATCAGCACGATCACCACTTCGGCAAAGCGGATGGCGTTGAGCGCGTCGGCAACCGAAAGCTTTTCAAGCTTTTCCGCGACGCGTGATCGACGGCGCAACCCGGCAGTATCGTGGATGCGCAACGGCTGCCCCCGCCAGTCAAGATTGACCGCAATCGCGTCGCGCGTGATGCCGGCTTCCGGCCCGGTCAGAAGTCGCTCCTCACCAAGCAAGCGGTTGATCAGCGTCGACTTGCCGGTGTTGGGGCGCCCGACGACGGCGATGCGGATCGGCCTGGGCTCGTCGGCGACCATCACCGGTGACGATCCGGTTTCGCGGGTCGCGCCGGGGAGCGCCGTCCGCAGCGCTTCATAGAGGTCCGCCAATCCCTCACCGTGTTCGGCGCTGATCGGAATTGGATCGCCAAGTCCAAGCGCATACGTTTCCAAAATACCGGCTTCGCCGGCCCGCCCTTCGCTCTTGTTGGCGACAAGGATCGCCGGCTTGCCCGATTTGCGCACGAGGTCAGCGAAGCCGCGATCGGCGGACGTCGCGCCGGCGCGCGCATCGATCAAAAAGAGCACCGCGTCGGCGTGCCTTATGGCGGCGGCGGTTTGCGCCTGCATCTTGCCGGAAAGACTTTCCCGGTCGGCGTGCTCGAGCCCAGCCGTATCGATGACCGTGAATGTCAGGTCGCCCAGCTTGCCCGCGCCTTCGCGCCGGTCGCGCGTCACCCCCGGTAAATCATCCACCAGCGCCCGGCGCTGTCCCACCAAGCGATTGAACAGGGTCGACTTGCCGACATTCGGCCGACCGACAATGGTGACGGTGAAGGACATGACACGCTGATCTGAAAGACAAAGGTCATTACCAGCGTGACGCCGGCAATGCGCGCGGCGCCTGGCATCGAAGCGATTAGTTCTGTTTCTTTCCCAAGGCCGAGGGATCCGGCCAGCTCGTCGGCGCCTGCGGCTGTTGCGGCGCGGGCCAAGCCGTTTGTCCGGGTTGTGCCGGCTGGGCGGCCGGCTGGGTTTGACCGGCAGGCGGCGGACCCGGCCAGTTAGTCGACGCGGTTGGTGCCGCGGGCGGGTTCGGCCAAGCGGGCGGCGCGGCCTGCTGCATCTGCGGTGCCGGAACCGGAGCCGCCGATGCCGGCTTCTGGTCGAAGGCCGGATCATGCGCCGGCGGAGTCGCGGCGCGCGCAACTTTCGGCTTTGGTTTCGGTTTCGGCTTAGCCTCCGCGGTGGCAGGCTTTGGCGTAGCGTCGGCGCTGGCGGCCGGCTGATCCGGGGGCGGCTGATAGCCCTTCACCAAATCCGGCGGCACACCGGTCTCCGCGCCCGGCACGCCTTCCGGGAAAAGCGGCGCGCGCTCGCCTTGAATCTTTTTCTTGCTGTTGAACATGTCCCCCGAAATCAATTCGGTCGGATCGAACTGGCCGCCCGGCGTGCACGCAGCCAGTATCAGGACCAGCGTCAGCGCCGAACCGGCCCGAACCAGCAGCGGACGGTTTCGCTTAGGCATTCGCTCAGCCCTTGCCGCTGGCAGCGATGAGTTCGCTCAACACCTCGGCGCGGCTGCGCGCCGCCGTCGGCGTCTGCGGATCGCCGATGATCAAATCGGCCCATTTCCGCGCCGCAGCCATATCGCCCGCCTTCCAGGCGGAGAGCGCCAGCAATTCGCGCGCGCTGTAGCGAAAAGCGCGATCCGTACTGGTGAGGGGTTCCAGCCGCGCCAGCATATCGGCGTAAGAAGACGTGTCGATGAGCAGGTATCCGGCACGCAAGGTGGCGAGATCCCGGATCACCTGCCCGGCGCTCGGATCATTGGCGATCTCGTCATAGGCTTTGATGGCGGCTGCACGGTCGGTCGAAGCGAGTTCGGCCGCTTCACGCAGCCGCGCCAACACGCGATAGCCCGCGGTGCCGTCGTCGGCGAGCCTGGCGAAAGCAGCT
>CAYVPC010000252.1:0-5053 GCA_964453555.1 uncultured Hyphomicrobiales bacterium
GGAAATGGATGAAGAAGGGCGGCGGCGGCGACAAGCTGCCCGGCAAGCTGGAAAAGCAGATCACCGCCGACATCGGCTCCATCGCCAAGATGAAAGAAGACTTCGCCCAGGCCGGCGTCACCCAGTTCGGCTCAGGCTGGTGTTGGCTTGCGGTCAAAGACGGCAAGATCACCGTCACGAAAACCGCAAATGGCGAGAATCCGCTGGTGCACGGCGCCAAGCCGATCCTCGGCTGCGACGTGTGGGAGCATTCCTATTACATCGACTATCGCAACCGGCGCCCGGATTACCTCAAGGCGTTCCTCGATCATCTGGTCAATTGGGACTACGTCGCCGAGATGTATGAAGCGGCGATGAAATAGCCCGTCTGCTGAACGTCGCCACCGAGCAACTGCCGACCGCTAACGCCGGCGCGCCCGCGCCGGCGTTATTCGACGTGGCGCGCGACGGCGTCATCTATAGCGCGCGTCTATAACACTTGCGGCCCCGGCTGATCCTACGCGGTCGCGTGCGCGAACTCCCAGTAGAGCTTGCGGACTTGGCGATAGAGCGGACCGGGTTGCAGGTTGCGCTCGTCGATGCGGATGATCGGCGCAACCTTGGTGTAGTTGCCGGACGAGAAAATCTCGTCGGCCGATTGAAAGTCCGCGTAGCTCAGCGTCGTTTCAACCACGGTTACGCCGGCGGCGCGCAAGAGCGCGATCACCCGCGACCGCGTGATGCCCGCGAGAAACGTACCGTTGGGCGACGGCGTGAAGACCATGCCGTCTTTCACCATGAAAATATTAGCAGTGGCGAGTTCGGCCACGTTGCCCAGCATGTCGCACATCAGACAACTGTCGAAGCCGCGCGTTCGCGCTTCGACCATGGCGCGTGCGTTGTTGGGATAAAGACAGCCGGCTTTGGCGTCGACCGGAGCGCTTTCGCGGGTCGGCCGACGATACGGCGACATGGTGATCGCCGTGCCCGTAGGCTTCGGCAACGGCGCGACGTAGAGCGAAAGGCACCAGCGCGTGGTTTCCGGATCCGGTCGCACGGCGCCACCGATCGCGTCCTCGGGCCAGTACATCGGCCGGATGTAAAGCTCGGCGCCTCGATCGAAGCGCTTCAAGCCCTCGCGCGCGAGACCTAGCCAGGTATCCGCCGCAACGAGCGGCTTGAGACCCATGGTCCTGGCGGACGCGTTAACGCGCGCAAAGTGCAGATCGAGGTCGGGCGTGGTGCCCTCGAAGGCGCGAGCGCCGTCGAACACCGACGTGCAAAGCCAAGCCGCTTGCGTACGCACGCCCATGATCGGCACGTTGCCGTCATGCCAGTCATCCTCGAAATACGTTACGGTCTTGGACCAAGCGACGGGGCGGCTCATCGAATCATCCTTCGCCGTCCTATTGCCTCATCGGCGGGGCCTTTGTCACCATGCCGCCAGGAGATCGGGCCATGTTGAGTGCTTACGTTTTCGATGCCTACGGAACGCTGTTCGACGTCCATGCCACAATCGCGCGCCACCGGGCGGCAGCCGGCCCCGATGCGGATCGATTTTCGGAAATCTGGCGAACCAAGCAGCTCGAATACACATGGACGCTCACGCTGGCCGGACATTACCTCGATTTCTGGACGTTGACCGAGCGCGCCCTCGACTTTGCGTTGGCGCGCGTTCCATCGGTCGACCGCGCGCTACGGGGAAAGCTGCTCGAGGCTTATCTGACGCTCGACACATTTCCCGACGTCCGCCCCGCGCTCGCTGATCTAAAGACGCGCGGCGCACGCCTGGCGATCCTCTCGAACGGCTCGCCGCGCATGCTGGCAGCCGCGGTCGACGCGGCGGGCATAGGCGGCTTGCTCGACGCCGTACTGTCGGTGGATGCCGTGCGCCGCTACAAACCGCGGCCGGAGGTTTACGCACTCGTCGCCGATGCCCTAAACGTCGCCGCCCCGGACACCGCGTTCGTATCGTCGAACCGCTGGGACGTGATGGGCGCCGTATCGTTTGGCTTTAGGGCCTTTTGGGCCAACCGCAGCCATGCGCCGGACGAGTACGGCGACATGGCGCCGCTACGGGAGATTCCCGGCCTCGCCGCGTTGCCGAGCGCTGCCGGCTGATCCGGGCGCAGAAGACCTATGCCAGCGCCGCGGCGATTTCCGGCCGGCTCTGGGCAATCGGCGGAGCCGTAAGATCAAGCGCCGCGATGCGACGGTCGATCTCGCGCATGACAAAGCGCGAAAATGGTCCCAGATGGACATAAAGTCCCATCAGCCCGAGCACATAATGGAGCGCTCCCGGATTGGTCTCCCGGCATTTCTGGATCACGCGCCAGAATTCCTCGCGCGCCTCCGGCACGCGATTGAAAATGCCGTAGACAAGTTCGAGAAAAGCGACGTTACGGAGTCTGTTGCCTTCGGCCAGTCCCTTCGGTCGGCCCGAACGATCCAGCTTGGAGATCAGGCGTTCGATGCGGCGCGCATAGGCGGCGGGATCGTAGGCGCGTTCCAGAATGCGGCGGTAGTCGAGCAGGATTTCGCGCTCCGGCCGTAGCGGGTCAAAGTTGACGCTGAGCGCGCATTGGTCGCTGGTTGTGTCGGTCCAGCGGTCGAAGTCGGCGTGCAACCTCCCCTCTTGTTGGAGGCGGCGCGTAAGTTGCGTGTTCGGCAAGGCGCAAAGCAACCCGACCATGGCCGCCGGGATGGCGGCATCTTCGATCAACTCCACCATCGCGTCAGCGACCGAAACCTTTTCGGTATCAAAGCCGACGATGAAGCCCGCGGTCACATACATGCCAGCGCTGTAGATTTTGTGGATGCTGTCGGCCAGATTGCGCCGCGTGTTCTGCTTCTTCCGGGTATGAACGAGAGTCTCGGGATCCGGACTCTCGATACCGACGAACAGGGCGAAAAAGTTGGCCTTGCGCATCAGTTGTAGCAATTCGTGGTCGTCGGCGAGATTGACCGAGGCTTCTGTCGAAAACTCGAACGGAAAATCGTGCGCCTCTTGCCAAGCAATCAGCTCCGGCAGGAAGATCCGCAGCGACTTGCGGTTGCCGATCAGATTGTCGTCGACAAAATCGACGTGTCCGCGGTAGCCCAGATCGTAGAGCGACTGCAACTCGGCCAGCATCTGCTGCGGGGTCTTGGCGCGCGGCACGCGGCCGTAAAGCTCAATGATGTCGCAGAACTCGCAGGTGAATGGACATCCGCGCGAATATTGCACGCCGATGTACATGTAATGCCCGGTCTTGAGCAGGTCGAAGCGCGGCACGGGCGTCCTGGTAACATCGACCTGAAACTTTTCCGCCGTGAAACAGCCGCCGCGCTCCCCGGCGTTCCAGGCGGAGATGAACTGCGAAAGGACATTCTCGACTTCACCCAGCACGCGGAAGTCGGCCGCTGCGTAGACGTGCGGGCTCGACGTCGCATCGGGCCCGCCCACCACCACGGGCTTGCCGTGCTGGTGCGCGAGCTTGATCAGCCGCAACGTGTCGAGCTGCTGGTTGAACATTCCGCCGGTCATGACCATGTCGGCCCAGGCGAAATCCTCGTCGGCGACCTCTTCGCTGTTGCGGTTGACCAGGCGCACGTGCCAGTTCGCCGGCAGCATGGCGGCAACGGTGATCAAGCCGAGCGGCGCGGTCGGACATTGGGCGCCGATCAATTTGCAGGTTTCCACATAATTCCAGAAATTATTCGCCTGGAAGCGCGGATAGATCATCAGCACGTTGCAATCGCGCAACGCGGAGCGAGCCGACAATTGGCTAGTCTCTTGTTTCAAGTGTTTCAAGGAACCCCTTGCCCTGCCGTCTTCGCAACGAGCCGGCAAGGTATCGTGGCTATGGTCGGCAGTTCAAGGCCGGAAGCGGGTACGCATAACGTCACTTTCACGGAAAGTGCCGTCCAAACACGCTTTTTTGCGAGACAGATGGCGAATTTGGCCCGGGCGGCCTGACGGCGATCCTCACCTAGGCCGCGTGCCCGTGCGATTCGTCGGGATTCCTAAGCGCGGTCACGATTTGCTGCTTGGTCAGACGGGTGCCGTCGTCCCCTTCAACCAGCAAGACGACGCGGCCACAGTCGTTGATGTGCCGCGCCCAGCCCATCGCCTCGTCAAGGCTGCTGAACTCCTTGAACAGGTGACGATCCTTCTCAAGTGGAGAAATGGACTGCGAGCCGCGCGGGCCGGAATAGACGCGATAGGTCATCGTCAGGCCTCCTGTTTGGACAGCAAATATCGTCCCAGGGACCTAACATCGGAGCGAAATGCGCCACCCTTGTGTCGCGCCGGGATGGCGCGGCGCGATGACGCGGCCTTCCCCCCGCTTATTTCGGCGTTGCGAAAGACTGGTCGCTGTACGGCAGCAACACCGGGCGCTGAATAGCGATATAGGCGTGATCGAGCGTTTGGTGGCAGTTGTTGCAGCCGGCGGTGAGTTGGTCGAAAGCGTTCGTGAAGGCGCCGCGGTCCTTGGCTTCGACCGCCTTCTCAAGCGCGGAGATCCCCGGTCCAATCGCTTTTTCGACGGTATCGCCGCCGAGCTGCTTGTTCACTTCGTCAAATGCATCCTTGAGTTTATCGATTTCATAATCCGCAAGCGGCCAATCGCCAGCACGGCCGGCGAACCAGAGCTTGATATGGCGCATTTGCTGCGCCGCCATGATGTCGTCGATCTTGGGCGTATAGGGCTGATCATCTGTCCCGGCATGCACGGTCATATCGTGAGCGCCCGCACTGGACGCCACGAGCAGCGCCGCGAGGCATGCGGCGAAGACCAGTTTCATGACTTCCTCCTTTCACGCGTGCGGGCTGTCCCGCTGGCCACGGATCAGTTTGTGGATAGGAGCGGGTCGCTGCACAGTTTGGGATAGGCATCGCGGCAGATTCGATAAAGCGCCGGACAAGCCTTGGCCGCGGCGATCCCGGCCTCGATGGTTTTGATACGGTCGCCAGCCGCGCGCGACGGCCCGTCGTAAGTGAGTATTGCATCGGCGCGCTCAATCGCGCGGTCGGTCATCAGGAAATGCTCGGCGCCGTTGAAGTACGTGGTCGCCGTCCTGATCGCTTCGG
>CAYVPC010000253.1:0-5021 GCA_964453555.1 uncultured Hyphomicrobiales bacterium
CGATCTACGACAAGAAGCAGGACGGCCACTACAATCTGATCAGCGCGCTGCACAAATCGGTGCGCGGCTCCGATGCTGACGCCGCACTTTATTATCTTTGCCGAATGCTCGACGCCGGCGAGGATCCGTTGTATCTGGCGCGGCGGATCGTGCGCATGGCGGTCGAGGATATCGGGCTCGCCGATCCGCAGGCGCTGGTGGTCGCCAATGCCGCCAAGGACGCCTATGACTTTCTCGGCTCGCCGGAAGGCGAACTCGCGATCGCCGAAGCCCTGCTCTACGTGGCGACCGCGCCGAAATCGAACGCGACTTACATGGCGTTCGGCGAAGCGATGCGCACCGCCAAGGAAGCGGGTTCGCTGCTGCCGCCAAAGCATATCCTCAACGCGCCGACCAAGCTCATGCAGAGCGAGGGCTACGGCGCGGGCTACAAATATGACCACGGTGCCGAGGAGGCATTCTCCGGGCAAGATTATTTCCCGGAGCAACTTGGCCGCCGCACTTTCTACGATCCGCCCGAGCGGGGCTTTGAGCGCGAGATCAGAAAGCATCTGGAATACTGGGCCAAGCTGCGCAAAGAGCGGAGCGGATCTTGAGAGGAAGCCGCGGTCCCCGCCAGCCGGGCGGCGGACGCCAGACCGCCGGGCCGCGGCATCGGCACCGCCCATTCCGTCACCCTGAGGCGCGAGCGCAAGCGAGCCTCGAAGGGCGACGGCCCGTGACTCCTCAGCCGCATCCTTCGAGGGCCGCTTCGCGGCCGCCTCAGGATGACGGAAAAGGAAGTGGCGCCGCGGCCGCAATGCCCACGAGCGTGCAGAACGTTGCCGTCACCGCCGACGAAGCCGGCATGCGCGTCGACCGCTTCCTTGAGGCGCGTTTTCCGGGGCTAAGCTTCTCCCACATCCAGCGCGTCATCCGTAAAGGCGAGGTGCGGGTCAACGGCAAGCGCACCCAGCCCAAAAATAGGCTGGAGACGGGACAGATCGTGCGCATCCCGCCGCTCCGCCTTGACGCGCCCAGGCAACGCGCGCCGGGCAATGATGCCGACGCGACGACGCGCGAGTTTCTACGCTCTATCACCTTGCACGAAGATGCCGACGTGCTTGTTCTCAACAAACCGATGGGGCTTGCGGTGCAGGGCGGCTCCGGCACGACACGTCACCTCGACGGCATGCTCGAAGTCTTGCGCGACACGCATGGCCAGCGGCCGCGGCTGGTGCATCGGCTCGACAAGGACACCGCCGGGTGTCTCCTGGTCGCCAAGACGCGCTTTGCCGCGGCGGCGCTCGCCAAGACCTTCCGCTCGCGCTCGGCACGCAAGATCTACTGGGCGCTAGTCGCCGGCGTGCCGAAGGTGGCGCAGGGCCGCATCTCGACCTTCCTCGCCAAGGAAGAGCGCGAGGAGGAGTCTTTCATGCGCATCGCCCGCCACGGCGAAAAGGGCGCGAGCCATGCGGTGACCTACTATGCGGTGGTGGAAACCGCCGGGCCGCTTCTCGCCTGGCTGTCGCTCAAGCCGGTGACCGGCCGCACCCACCAATTGCGCGCCCACATGGCGCATATCGGCCATCCAATCGTCGGCGATCCGAAGTATTTTTCGCTGGAAAACTGGCAATTGCCGGGCGGCATGCAGAACCGGCTGCATCTTCTGGCCCGGCGGATCGTGGTGCCGCACCCGCGCGGAGGCATCGTCGACGTCAGCGCTCCGCTGCCGCCGCACATGGTGCAATCGTGGAACCTGCTCGGCTTCGATGCCAAGCGCTACGACCCAATCGTCGAGGCGCCAGAGGAGTAACTTGTCATCGCAGGCTGGCGTTGAACTTGTCGAGTACCGCCGAGCCGGGGCACAACTCTTTCTCGCCTAACGCGTTCAATGGCGTCTCGACGGTGTTGAGGTGGCCATGCAGGTCTTCGGCCTCGGGCGCGACGTAAAGCAGCCCGGTCACGATCTGGCCCTTGGCCGCGTGGTGCTGAAGGAAGCTCATGGCGGCCAGCCGGTCATGCACGTCGTAGTCGGCGTCGAGCTTGCGCAGCGCGATGGTCGAGCCGTCGTGTTGCTGCACCAACTCGACGCTGCCGGGCGCGTAGTCGACCTTGATCGCGTCGCGGCCGGTGACGAAATCGAGCTTGTTGACCGCGTCGTTATGCTCGCGGACGTAGTCGAAGCTCTTGGTCGAGCCGGCGTGATTGTTGAAGGCGACGCAAGGCGAGATCACGTCGATAAAGGCGGCGCCGCGATGCTCCAGAGCGGCTTTGATCAGCGGCGTCAACTGTTTCTTGTCGCCGGAGAACGAGCGGGCGACGAAGGTAGCGCCGACTTGCAGCGCGATGCCGATCAGGTCGATGGCGTTGTCGGTGTTGACCACGCCGCGCTTCGATTTCGAGCCGGGATCGGCGGTGGCGGAGAACTGCCCCTTGGTCAAGCCGTACACGCCGTTATTCTCGACGATGTAGACCATATCGACGCCGCGTCTGATGGCGTGCGCGAACTGACCGAAGCCGATCGAGGCGGAGTCGCCGTCGCCGGACACGCCGAGATAGATCAGGTCGCGGTTGGCGAGATTGGCGCCGGTCAGCACCGAGGGCATGCGGCCATGGACGGAGTTAAAGCCGTGCGAAGAGCCAAGAAAATAAGTCGGCGTTTTGGACGAGCAGCCGATGCCGGAAAGCTTGGCGACCCGGTGCGGGGCGATCGAAAGCTCGAAGCAAGCCTCGATGATCGACGACGAGATCGAATCGTGGCCGCAACCGGCACATAGAGTCGATACTGCGCCTTCGTAATCGCGGTGGGTGAAGCCGAGCTCATTTTTCGGCAACTCGGGATGGTGGAATTTCGGCTTGACGACATAGGTCATGACACAACCTTGCCCTTGCGGAGCGGCGTGACTTTGAGCGCGTCGAGACGGTCGGCGATCGAGCGCGCGATAAAACGCGCGGTGATCGGCGTGCCGTCGTAATGCAGGATCGGCACCAGCCGCACCGGTTCGATATTGCATTCGTTGACGATCAGCGAGCGAAGCTGCGCGTCGCGGTTCTGCTCCACCACGAACACGAAATCTTGCTCGCCGATGAAGCTAGTCACGCTGGAATGGAACGGGAAGGCGCGCACGCGCAGTCGGTCGAGCGCGTGGCCGCCCGTTTCCAAAAGCTCGATCGCCTCATGCATCGCCGGCGACGTCGAGCCGAAATAGATCACGCCGTATTTGGTCGGCTTGTCCGAGTTTGCCTGCAACGGTCGCGGCACCATGTCCTTGGCGGTTTCGAACTTGCGCAGCAGCCGCTGCATGTTGTCGGCATAGGCCGGGCCTTCCTCGGTGTAGCGGGCATAGCGGTCGCGCGAGGTGCCGCGGGTGAAGAACGAGCCTTTCGAGGGGTGGGTACCGGGAAGCGTGCGGTAGGGAATGCCGTCGCCGTCGACGTCGAGATAACGGCCGAAATCGGCGCCGGCTTCCAGCGCGGTAGCGGTCATGATCTTGCCGCGGTCGTACTTGCGGCTGTCGTCCCAGACAAGCGGCCTGGACAGCCGATGGTTCATGCCGATGTCGAGGTCGAGCATCACGAAGATCGGCGTTTGCAGCCGGTCGGCGAGATCGAACGCCGCCGCAGCAAATTCGAAGGCTTCCGCCGGATCCTCCGGGAACAGCAGAACATGCTTGGTGTCGCCGTGCGAGGCGTAGGCACAAGAGATGATATCGGTCTGCTGCGTCCGTGTCGGCATTCCGGTCGACGGCCCGGCGCGCTGCACGTCGAAGATCACAGCCGGGATTTCGGCGAAATAGGCTAGGCCGAGGAATTCCTGCATCAGCGAAATGCCGGGCCCTGAGGTGGCGGTGAAGGCGCGCGCACCGTTCCACCCCGCGCCGATCACGATGCCGATCGAAGCGAGCTCGTCCTCGGCCTGGATGATGGCGAATTTGTTCTTCTTTGTTTGCGGATCGACGCGCAGCCGGTTGCAGTGCCGGGTGAACGCCTCGGCAAGCGACGACGAAGGCGTGATCGGATACCAGGCGCACACGGTGGCGCCGGAATAGACGGCGCCGAGCGCGGCGGCCGAATTGCCCTCGATGAAGATGCGGTCGCCGACCGCGGCGGCACGCTTCAACCGCAGGCCGATCGGGTGATCGAGATTCATCATCACCCAGTCGCGGCCGAGATGCAGCGCGTGCTTGTTGGCGTCGAACAATTTCTCCTTGCCGGCATATTGCTCGGCGATCAGCTTCTCCATCTCGGCGACGTCCATATCAAGGAGCGCCGAGAGCGCGCCGACATAGACGATGTTCTTGAACAGCTGGCGCTGGCGCGGGTCGGAGTATTCGCGGTTGCAGATGGCGGTGAGCGGCACGCCGATGACGGTAATGTCGTCGCGGAATTTCGACTTTGGCAGCGGCTTGGTGGAATCGTAGAGCAGGTAGCCGCCAGGCTCGATGCCGGCCACGTCCTTGTCCCAGGTCTGCGGGTTCATCGCGACCATCAGGTCGGTGCCGCCGCGCGCGCCAAGATGATTGGCCTCTGAGATGCGCACCTCGTACCAAGTCGGCAGGCCCTGGATGTTGGACGGGAAGATATTGCGCGGCGCGACTGGAATGCCCATGCGCAGCACCGAGCGGGCGAAAAGTTCGTTGGCGCTGGCGGAACCGGAGCCGTTGACGTTGGCGAACCGGACGACGAAGTCGTTTATGCTTTCAATTGGCATGCGTGTTCTGCGTGCGTCATGTCGATGAGATATTTCTGCATGTCCCAGGCGCCCGTGGGGCAGCGTTCGGCACACAGCCCGCAATGTAAGCAGACGTCCTCGTCCTTGACCATGACGCGGCCGGTCTTGAGACTATTGCCGATATAGAGGTCCTGGGTGAGATTGTTGGCCGGCGCTTCCAGGCGCGAGCGCAAATCGGCCTCCTCGCCGTTCGCGGTGAACGTGATGCAGTCCATCGGGCAAATGTCGACGCAGGCGTCGCACTCGATGCAAAGCTGCCCGGTGAAGACGGTCTGCACGTCGCAATTGAGGCACCGCTCGGCTTCCT
>CAYVPC010000254.1:0-4996 GCA_964453555.1 uncultured Hyphomicrobiales bacterium
GCGGCATCTACGGCTCGCTGATGTCGACGCCGATCCTCAACGCGCCGCAATCCGGGATTCTCGGCATGCACAAAATCCAGGAGCGGCCGATGGCGGTCGCCGGCAAAGTCGAAATCCGGCCGATGATGTATCTCGCGCTGTCCTACGATCACCGCGTCGTCGACGGCCGCGAGGCGGTCACCTTCCTGGTGCGGGTCAAGGAATCCCTTGAGGAGCCGGCGCGGCTGGTGCTGGATTTGTAATTCCGTCATGCCCGGGTCAAGCCCGGCCATGACGATTGAGAGTTCGGAGTCATTATTATGCCCTACGACCTCATCGTGATCGGCACGGGGCCCGGCGGCTATGTCTGCGCCGTGCGCGCGGCGCAGCTCGGACTAAAGACCGCCGTGGTCGAAAAGCGCGCGACCTTTGGCGGCACTTGCCTCAATGTCGGTTGCATCCCCTCAAAGGCGATGTTGCATGCATCCGAGCTTTACGAGGAGGCCGAACATAATTTCGCGCAAATGGGCATCAAGGTCGGCACGCCGAGCGTCGATCTCGGAGCATTGCTCAAATACAAGCAGCAGAACGTCGACAGCAACGTGAAGGGTGTCGATTTTCTGTTCAAGAAAAACAAGATCGACGCTTTTTTCGGCGCGGGCCGGATCGCGGCGCCCGGCAAGGTCGAGGTCAAGGGCGCCGACGGCAAGACCCAGACGCTGGAAACGAAGAACATTGTCATCGCCACCGGCTCGGACGTCGCGCGGTTGAACGGCATCGACATCGACGAGAAGCGCGTCGTGTCGTCGACCGGCGCGCTCGAACTTGCCAAAGTGCCGGACAAGCTCCTCGTGGTCGGCGCCGGCATCATCGGGCTCGAGCTCGGTTCGGTCTGGCGGCGGCTCGGCGCCCAGGTGACGATCGTCGAATTCCTCGATCACATCGTGCCCGGCGTTGACGGCGAAATCGGACGGCAGTTTCAGCGCCTGTTGCAAAAGCAGGGGTTGACTTTCAAACTGTCCTCCAAAGTCACGGCGATCGACGCCTCCGGCAAGACGCTCAAGGTCAAGGTCGAGCCCGCCGCCGGCGGCGCGGCGGAAAACCTGGAAGCCGATATCGTCCTGGTGGCGATCGGGCGCGTGCCTTTTACTGACGGCCTCGGTCTCGAAGCGGCCGGGGTGAAGAAGGACAATCGCGGCCGCGTCGCCATCGATCCGCATTTCCGCACCAATGTCGCCGGCATCTACGCCATCGGCGACGTGGTGGCCGGCCCGATGCTGGCGCACAAGGCGGAAGACGAGGGCGTCGCGGCGGCGGAAATCATCGCCGGCCAGGCCGGGCATGTGAATTACGAGGTGATTCCGAACGTCGTCTACACATCGCCGGAAATCGCCGCGGTCGGAAAAACCGAGGAAGAGCTGAAAGCCGCCAGCGTCGCCTATAACGTCGGCAAGTTTCCGTTCACCGCGAACAGCCGCGCCCGCGCCAACCTCGCCACCGACGGCTTCGTGAAAATCCTCGCCGACGCCAAGACCGACCGCGTGCTTGGCGTGCATATTCTCGGCCCCGATGCCGAGGCGATGATCGCCGAGGCCGCCATCGCCATGGAATTCGGCGCGTCGTCGGAGGACATCGCCCGCACCTGCCATGCCCATCCGACGTTGAGCGAAGCGGTGAAGGAAGCGGCGCTCGCGGTCGCCAAACGCGCGATCAATATGTGATGCGCCGCGTCACTCGACGACAATCTTGATCTCACTGCCGGGCCTCAGGCGTTCGCCGGGTTCGAGCCCGTTCAGCACGCGGAAGCGCTCGACCTGCCGGTCGGCGACCGCCATGCGGGTGGCGAGCTTCTCGACCGTATCGCCCGGCGCGACCGTGATCACCTGCAGGCGGAGCGGCTTCGCATCCTCGATCTCGGCGAGGCTCATGCGACGGAACGTGCCGATCGACTCGCGGAAGACGTGGTCGGTGTCGGGCGTGCGGCGTTTGCTGGCGAAGATGAAGCGGTAGACGTCGCTTCCGAAGCGGATGGCGTAAAGCCGGAAGTCCCACTGGTCGCCCTTGGCCGCGGCGGTCGCGCCGGGGAAGCCGTTGACGGTGATCTCCTCCACGGTGCCGGGATCGATATTCTCGATCCAGCCGGAGGTCAGGTAGCCGGCCAAAGTCTGCTCCGACGGCACCCGCACGACGTCGAGCCGGAGCGCCTGGCCACCGCCGCGCTTGACGCCGAGCACCGCCTGCGCGGTGTTGTCGAGCGTGAAGCCATCCGGTGCGGTGAAGGTGAAGCCCAGCCGCGGATGCAGGAAGCGGCGGCCTCGCACGAAGCCTTCGCTCGGGTCTTCGCCGAACACGATGCCGTCGATGCCGGCGAGATAGGCGTCCCGGTCCCGCATGCCGATCGTGCCGGTCGGACCCGTGGCGGCCGCGGGCCGGCCGCTATATTGGCGGGCATTGGCGGTGGCGTTGCTGATCCGCTCTGGGGTGGCCGGATGCGACGACAGGAAATCCGGCGCGCGTGGATCGATCGCGGCGCTGTTTTGCTGCGGCTTGAGCTCGGAATTGTGCTCCATGGACGTGAGGAAACGCACCGCGCCGTAGGGATCGTAGCCGGCCCGCGACGCAATCCCGATGCCGATGGCGTCCGCTTCGAATTCCTGCGCGCGTGAGAAGCTTGCCAGCGCGAGTTTCGATTTGGCCAGCGCCAGCGCGCCGGCTTCCGGATCGGTGATGACGTCGCTGACCACGCGGCCGACCAGCGCCGCCTGCTTGGTCTGCTCCTCGCGGATCGCGGCATGACGCGCGATCACATGCCCCATCTCGTGGGCGAGCACCGACGCAAGCTCGGATTCATCGTTGGCGAGCGCGATCAGGCCGCGCGTCGCATAGAGTTGCCCGCTCGGCAGGGCAAAAGCGTTGATCGATTGCGAGTTGAGCATGGTGACCTTGTAATGCAGGTCGGGCCGCTCGGACGCAGCCACCAGGCGCTCGACGGTCTGCTCGATCATGCCTTGCAGCTTGGGATCGTTATAGACGCCGCCATAGGCGGCGAGGATGCGCTGATGTTCGCGCAAGACCGCCGGCGACATGTCGGCGGTCTCGGCAGGCTTCGCCGGTGCCGGCAGCGAAGCTTGCGGCTCGACAGCCGGCGGTGAAGCTGTGCAGGCCGCCAGCACCAGCGCGAGCGCGGCCAGGCCCGCATGCGCAAGCCGAAGCCTTGCCGTCGCCTTGGTCGCCGAAAGTATCACCCTCGCTCGTCCATTTGCTGCCGGTCGGTAAACTCGATCTGCTCGGGCCGCGCCGCCTCGATCCAGGGCCGCGCGCCTCGATCCATCCGCGCGCCCGCACGCGCCGGCCGGCGAGCATCTTCGGTTCGAGACCCGCTGCCGTGAAACTACGCGCATTTCGCTTCAGGATCGTAACAGTGAAGTCCCTGCTCCACCGCCGCCCGAAATTCACGTAGATGGTCGCCCCGCTTTCGCGTACCGAAGCCACTAACCCTCGACCAGCGCGAAACGGCCTTGCTCGGCCGGCACATCGGCAGGGTTATCGGCGTCGAGCGAGTCATAATACGAACTGGCCCAAAGGCCAAGCTTGGCCGTCCGTGCAGCACCTTCGCGCGTCAACAGCTCCGCGGCGCAGGCGCGGCTGCCGGCGCGCGCCGCGACGCGCGCGTATCCGGCCGCGATCAAACCCGCCTGCACCGAATGATCGATGCCGTAGTGCGTGGTAAAGCCGTAAGCAACCAGGCAGCCGTAGCGATCAGTCTGTTGCGGTTCGGCCTGCTTGAGCACGATTTCGGCGCCCGCGAGGAGCCCCGCGAGTGCGTCCCTGGCCGCCACGCCACCGGGCACCGCTTGGGAATCTTCCGCCGGCGCGAACGGCGGCACTTCGATGCCGACGAGCCGGACCTCGCGGCTGTCGTCGAGCGTGAAAATGCGACCGTCGATCGCGCGGTTAGCGGTGCCACCCGCGATCGTCGCGCCGCCGCAGGCAAACGCCTCCTGCGGCGGCCGCTCTTGCGCGCCTGCGTTGCAGCATCCGCATGCCATCATGAGCGCGGCCGGGCGGCCGAAACCCCATCCCACGACCCGATCATCGTCGCTGAGCGAAAAGCCGGAATGCGGCGGTACTGCGGCGAGTTCCATCTTGCCCGATGCAGCGGCAAGCGGGCGGGCGGCCGGTTATCCGGCCTTCCGGTGCTTGGCCGCGGTCCGCTGCGGTTTGGCGGGTTCCTCCCGCGCGGCCTTTTTGCCGGCGATCGGGAGCAGCATTTCCTTTTGCCCCTCGATCTTCTTGCGGCCCTTTTTGCCGCCGGCGCGGGCGGTACGCCCGTTGCCGGTCTCCGCCCGCACCGACTGGCGGAGCGCGTCCATCAGATTGATAACCTTGCCGCTCGGCCGTTCCTTCGGGACTTCGATCTTTTCGCCCTTGGCCTTCTTCTCGATCAGCTTCTTGAGCGCGTCCTCGTAATGGTCCTCGAACGCTGCCGGCTTGAAATGCCCGCTCTTCGTCTCGACTATGTGCCGCGCCAGATCCATCATGTCCTTGGTGAGTTTGACGTTCGGGATGTCGTCGAAATATTCGGCGGAATCGCGTACCTCGTAGGGAAAGCGCAGCAGCGTGCCCATCAGTCCTTTGCCGCGCGGGGCGATGGCAACGATATGCTCGCGGCTGGTGAGCACCACGCGGCCGATCGCGACCATCTTCATCTGTTCGATCACGTCACGGATGACGACGAACGCGTCCTGGCCGACTTTGCCGTCGGGCGCGATGTAATACGGTCGGATATTGTAGAGTTCGTCGATCTCGTTGCGCGGCACGAACTCGTCGATCTCGATCGTCTTGGTGCTTTCGAGCGCAACCGACTCGAGTTCCTCGTCGGTCATCTCGACATATTCGCCTTTGGCGACTTCGTAGCCCTTGATGATCTGGTCCGACGGCACTTCCTCGCCGGTCTCGGCATCGACCTTGCGATAGCGGATGCGGTGGCCGGTCTCGCGGTTGATCTGGTTGAAGC
>CAYVPC010000255.1:0-4993 GCA_964453555.1 uncultured Hyphomicrobiales bacterium
CGCGCATCATGGGCATCGGGCCGGTGCCGTCGACGCGCAAGCTGATGGAGCGGCTCGGCTTCAAGATCGGCGATTTCGATCTGATCGAGCTCAACGAAGCGTTCGCCTCGCAGGGGCTTGCCTGCCTGCGCCAGCTCGGCGTCGCCGACGACGCTGAGCACGTCAATCCGCACGGCGGCGCCATCGCGCTCGGTCATCCGCTCGGCATGTCGGGGGCGCGGCTGGCATTGACGGCGGTGCACGGCCTTGAGAAGCGCGGCGGCAAGCGCGCGCTCGCCACCATGTGCGTCGGCGTCGGCCAGGGCGTGTCGCTGGCGCTGGAACAGGTTTAGCCGATCGGTCCAGGACTTCAGTGGAGACCAAGCCTTGCCGATGTCGCCCGGTTACGTTCCGTTCCATCCCAATCCATCGAAGCCGAAATTCAAACCGCCGCCCGGCGCGGTCGACGCGCATTGTCATGTGTTCGGCCCCGAGGCGAAATTTCCTTACGCGCCGGAGCGCAAATACACGCCGTGCGACGCGCCGAAGGAAAAGCTGTTCGCGCTGCGCGACTTCCTCGGCTTCGACAAGAACGTGATCGTGCAGGCTTCCTGCCACTCGAAAGACAACCGCGCGATGGTCGATGCGCTCGATGCGTCGGCCGGCCGCGCCAAGGGTGTCGCCTTTGTCGGCGAAGAGGTCACCGACACCGAGCTGAAATGGATGAACAAGGCCGGCGTGCGCGGCGTACGCTTCAACTTCCTTAAGCGGCTGGTCGATTTCACGCCGCGCAACGTCCTTGAGCGCATCACCAGGCGGGCGGAAAAGCTCGGCTGGCACGTGGTGGTTTATTTCGAGATGCCGGATTTGCCTGAGCTTGAGGATTTTTTCACCTCGCTGCCGACCATTGTCGTGGTCGATCACATGGGCACGCCGACCGTGAGCAAAGGCGTCGATCACCCGGAGAACCAGCGCTTTCACAAGCTGATGGACCGGCAGAAGAACTTCTGGGTGAAAGTCAGTTGCCCGGAGCGCATGAGTCTGGCCGGGCCGCCTTACGACGACGTGGTGCCGTTCGGCCGTGCGCTGGTCGAGCGGTTTCCCGACCGCGTGATCTGGGGTACCGACTGGCCGCACCCGAATGTGAAAACAGCGCCCGACGACGGCGTGCTGGTCGATTACATTCCCAAAATCGCGACCACCGCGGCCGCGCAGCGGAAACTTCTGGTCGACAATCCGATGCAGCTTTACTGGAGCTAACAGATTGAACCTGAACCAAACCCGGCCCCATAAAAATGACCGGCGGGCGGCGTCAGCCAAAAGTGAAAGCGTAAGCCTGCACTCCGGGATCGAGAAATTCGATCTCGAAGGTGCGATCCGAGATCGCGCCATTCTGCCGGATGAGTTGGTACAAACGCTGCCCGTCGACCATGCCGCGGCCGTTCGTGTCAATGTCGGCGCCGTGATCCTCGCCCGGGGGCGCTCCGTCGATCGTCACGCGAAACCGTACCGGTTCATTGTTGGCGGCTGGTCCGAGAACAAGATGCAGATCGCGCGCGTGAAACCGATAGGCGATGCGGCCGCCCGGTTTGTTGAGTAAGCCCTCCTCGGCGCCGACGGTCCAATCGCCCGCCAGGCTCCACTGGTTGAGCGCCAGCGAAACTTCCGCGTAGTCGTGCCTCTCGTCTGGAACGAGGCCCCCCGGTGACACAAAGTTGTCCGCCCGGTTGTAGCCGATATAGGTCTCCGGCGATCGAACGTCGTTCGTGTCGGGCGCTGCCTGCGCGCCCGAAGCCGACACCGTGACGAAGTCCGTCGAATAGTCTTTGTCGCCGGCTTCGGCGAGCAGCCGCTGAAGCACGCGCTCCGACTCGTCGTATTCGCCTTCGCCGAAATGGTGGTAGCGAATGCGTCCTCGTGCATCGATGAAATAATGCGCAGGCCAGAATTGATTATCGAAGGCGCGCCAGATTCCGTACTCGTTGTCGATCGCGACCGGATATTCGATCTTCAAGTCAGCGACGGCTGCCCTCACGTTGCTGACCTTGCGCTCGAACGCGAACTCCGGCGTGTGCACGCCGATGACGACCAGACCGTGGTCCTTGTATTTCTCGGCCCACGCCTTGACGTAGGGAATCGAGCGCAGGCAGTTGATGCACGAGTAGGTCCAGAAGTCGATCAGAACGACCTTCCCTTTAAGCCCCTCCCGCGTCAGCGGCGGCGAGTTGAGCCATTCCACCGCGCCCGACAGCGGCGGGAAGCCGCCTTCGACCGCGAGGTTCGATTCGTGAGCGTCGGGTTTCGCCTTCATCATCATGGCCGGCCCTTCGCTCATGACGACGGGAAGCTTCGTCGAGGCGTCAGCCGATGGTGACGCTGGTCGAAGCCGATCCATCAGGTTCTGTTCCAGCGAAGCGGTGTTCGACAGCGAAACGCGGGTGAGAAAGCCGGTATCGAGGCCCAGCGCGATGGCGACGACGGCAGCCAGCACCGCAACGCCAAGTGCGCGCCTGATCCATTCACCCGCTCCGAGGGATCGTTTCATCGCCGCGAACAACCGTCCGCCAACGGCAAGCGCGAGGGCGAGCGACGTCGCGGCTCCGGCGGCGTAAGCAAACAGCAACAGCGACGTACCAACATTGGCGCCGTTGAGCGCTGCGCCGGTCAATATGAGGCCGAGCACCGGTCCGGCGCACGGCGCCCACAACAGCCCGGTCGCGACACCGAGCAAAACCGAAGGCAGGATACCGGAGCGCCCACGGTCGGCGTCGCCTTCGGCTGCGTCGGACAACTTTGCGCCGAGACCGACAAGCGGCCGCATCACTCGGTCGGAGAGACGCGGGAAGATGAGCGTGAGGCCGAACACTGCCAAAAGCGCGATGGCAACACCCCGGCCGTATTGGTTGGCTTCGACGACCCATCCGCCGGCGACGGCGGCGAGCGTCGCGACGACGGCAAAAGTCGCCGCCATGCCCGCCAGCATCGGCAGACCGGATGTCACGAAAGGCCGATCGGCGCGCGCGAATACGAACGGCAGCACCGGCAGAATGCAGGGGCTGATGATCGTCAGTGCGCCGCCCAGATAGGCCAACAGCAACAACGTCATCACCGTTCTCCTCGTGCGCGATTGAGCAATTGCCGGGGCACCGCATACGAAGGTAGCGATATGTTGTCACGGGAATAACGGGCCGTGACACAGACATGTGATACCGGTGGTACAACAAAGCAAAATTCCGTGCATTTCATTGGAGGAGCGATAGCAAGCCATGTTGCCACTCGAACAAACGCCGCCGAGCTAGACTAATATCTAGCGCGCTCTGATAAGGATGGCGCGTTCGGGGAGGGAGCATGGCCACTTTCGTTCTTGTTCACGGCGCCTGGCACGGCGCGTGGTGCTGGCGCCGGGTTGCGCAAATGCTCCGCCGCAATGGCCACGAAGTCTTTGCCCCGACGCTGACCGGGCTTTGCGAACGCTCGCATCTGTTGACGCCCGCGATCGATCTCGACACCCACATCCTCGATGTCGTCAACGGAATAAAGTGGCAGGGCCTCAATGACGTCGTCCTGGTCGGCCACTCCTATGGCGGCATGGTGATTTCCGGCGCCGTCGAAAAAATCGAAAAGGCGATCGCTTCTTTCGTGCTGCTCGACGCGTTCTTCCCGGAGAATGGCCAGGCTTTGGTCGATATAGTATCGGCGCCGGTGCGCGAGGGAGTGCTGGCCGCGCAAAAAAGCGGCGCGACCTCGCTGCCGCCGCGTTCCGCGGCGGCCTTCAATGTCAACGAAAAAGATCGCGCCTGGGTTGATGCGCAATGCACGCCGCAACCGTTCCGGTCCTTTGTGCAGAAACTGACGCTCGGCGGCGCCCGCGAGCGTATCGCCAACAAGACGTATATCCGGGCGGCGGGTTACGAGAGCCCGTATTTCGACCGCGGGCTGGCGATGGCGCGCGAACGCGGTTGGCGCACGCATGAGGTGGCGTGCGGTCACGACGTCATGCTCGACCAGCCGGAACGCCTGACGGAAATATTGCAGGAAGCGGCCTAAAGCCCGCCGCCATTTGGTCTGGCGCAAGGCCGGCGCGACCGGTTAACGGCTGGTGGTTGGAACCGTTCGAAGCTGCGGCACCGGCTTACGTTGCCAAGCTTTATCGCGTTATATATGTGAGGCCCTTAGGGAGATGGTTTAGAGAAACGCCCATGCCTCGCAAAGAGCAGGTTTACGACGATATTCCCGGTACATTCGTGTTTGACGCCGAGCGCTCGCGCGAGGGCTTCGGCATCAACATGTTCTGCATGTCGCTGATGAAGGACGAGAACCGCAAAGCCTTCAAGGCGAACGAGGCGGAATATCTGAAAAGGTTCAGGCTGACGCCGGCGCAGACCGAAGCGATCCTCAAGCGCGACTACAACCGCATGCTGGAACTCGGCGGCAACATCTATTTCACCGCCAAACTCGGCGCCACCGACGGACATTCCTTCCAGCACCTGGCCGCGCTGATGACCGGCAACACGCAGGAAGGCTACGCCAAGATGATGCTGGGCGGCGGCCGCTCGGTCGAAGGCAATCGTTCGCGGTCCGGCAAGGACGCCCCGTCGGCGTTTGTCGCCGGCGGCGGGGCGGCGAAGAAGTCCACCAAGCCGAAGTCGAAACCGAAGTCCAAATCCAAGTCCAAGTCAGCAAAACGGAAGTGAAGTCGTGGCCAGGATCATCGCAGGTGTAGGTTCGTCGCACGTGCCGGCCATCGGCGCGGCGATCGACAACGGCAAGACCGAGGAACCGTATTGGAAGCGCGTATTCTCGGGCTTCGAAAAATCGCAAGCCTGGATGCGCGAAACCAAGCCCGACGTCGCCATCATCGTCTACAACGATCACGCTTCGGCGTTCTCGGTCGAGATGATCCCGACCTTCGCGCTCGGCTGCGCCGCGGAATTTCCGCCGGCCGACGAAGGCTGGGGCCCGCGCCCGGTGCCGGTGGTGCAGGGCTATCCGGCGCTCGCCTCGCATATCGCGC
>CAYVPC010000256.1:0-4950 GCA_964453555.1 uncultured Hyphomicrobiales bacterium
AGCCTTCGCCATTGAAATTGGTCGTGCCGCCAAAACCCTTCCAGCGCCCGACCGGAACGATGGCTTCGAACTCCATCGCATCCGCCATCCGCGCCAGCGTTTCGGTGCTCTCCCATTTGGCCTGCAGGATGCCGTCGATCGACGACATGGTGCAACCGCCGCTCAAATTGGTGCAAAAGGTGCCGAGTTTCAGTTTGCGGTTGTTGAACAGCGGATTGCTGCTTTCGCGCAACTGATCCGCCCTGCTCCGCGCATCCATTTAGCGTCTCCCGATTTTTTTCATGGTAGCCCGCACGGTCCGGGCTGCAAGATCATTCCGGCGGTTGCCAGGCCGGCGCGGTCATGCGGCGTTTGCCGTCCGGCGTTCGCCGCTCGCCGGCGGCCGACGGAAGCTTGTCCCAGAGCTGGCAAGTGACCGGCTTGTGCTTCTGGTCGAGTCCTTCGCAATAATTGGTGTATTCGCAGACGCGCACGTCGTTGCCCAGTCCGAGCCTGATTTTGCGGAACCAGTCGGGATCGGCCAGCGACTGGCGCGCGGCGCCGACGATGTCGCAGACCCCGCGCGCGAGATAATCCTCAGCCATTTCGAAGTTGTGGATGCCGCCGGTGCAGACAATCGGAACCTGGCTGCCGGCATCGCGCACCGCCTTGCGGATCGCCGCCGTCGGCTCGGCGTTTCTCCCGAACGGCCCACGCTCATCGGAAATAAATTGCGGCATGCATTCGTAGCCGCTGCGCCCGGTGTAGGGATAGATCGCGTCGCCGACCGAAGGCTGCTTGGCGTCGTCGAATTTGCCGCCGCGCGACAACGAGATGAAATCGACGCCCGCGCGCGCAAAAGCGACGCCGAAATGACTGGCATCGCTCACGTCGCTGCCGCCGGCGATGCATTCGTCGGCGAGGAAGCGCACGCCGACGGCGAATTTCCTGCTCACGCGGCGGCGTATCTCGCCGAACACTTCAAGCGGCAGCCGGGCGCGATTCTCGCGTGAGCCGCCGTAGCCGTCGTCGCGCGTATTAGTGCGCGAGAGGAAGGACGACATCGTATACGCGTGCGCGTAGTGCAGCTCGACGCCGTCGAAGCCCGCTGCTTTCGCGCGCAGGGCGGCCTCGGCGAACAAGCCCGGCAGCACTTGCGGCAGATTGCGGATGTGCGGCAGATGCATGTCGGTCACCCGCTCGCGATAGCCGTATTGCAGCGCCTCCCATTCGTCGGGCGCCAGCACGCGCTTGAGTTCATCCTCGCTCATCGCGACCAGGCGGGCGCGCACCTCGATGTCGGAGCCTGGCGCGCCGAGCGCCGCACGATGCCGGTCGGTCACGGCGAGAAAGAGCTGGAAGAATTTCTTCGGTTCGGGCCGGCGGCGGACGGCGAGAAAGTCGATCAATTGAACCAGCAGGCGGGTGCGGCTGCCGCTCGCGCGCCGCACGGTATCGACCAACCGGCGCAATCCGGGCAGGAAGCGATCGTGGCCGATCCGCAAAAGCGGGCCGCTCGGCACGTCGCGGATGCCGGTCGCTTCCAGCACGATGGCGCCCGGCATGCCGCGCGCAAAGCGCTCGTACCAGTCGATGACTTCCTCGGTGACATAGCCTTCCTCGGTCGCCCGCCACGGCACCATGGCGGGAACCCAGGTACGCTGATTGAGCATCACCGGGCCGACGTCGACCGGCGAGAACAGGCGCGAGGCGGCGGCTTCCACCGCCGACGGCATGCGACCGGCGGTCGCCTCGTATCGGATCCGTTGCGGCGGTCGCCACATCTCGTATTGCCATCTTGGCCGATCACGATCACCGCTTATAACATACCGGCGAGGGCGCGCGGGCCCAAAGCCCGTACGCTTGCCAATAGACGGCGAAGGCGATAGCTACGCCTCGCAACGCGCCCGTAGCTCAGCTGGATAGAGCACCAGACTACGAATCTGGGGGTCAGGAGTTCGAATCTCTTCGGGCGCGCCAAATATTCCAGAACGCGATCACGCGCCGGGGAATATACTGTACACTGGGTATCTGTGCTGAGACGGGCGCTGACAGCCTGGAGCCGGCTATGGGGAGAATTACGCAGAGCCGTGCGCGGCACGTCAAACGCCGAACCGTGCTCAGCGGCGCTCTGGCGTTGGGCGCGCTGACGGTAGCCTCACCCTTTCGCATCCGTGCCCGCGCCGACAAGCCGGTGATATTTGGAATGATCGAGCCGCTCACCGGTAGTTACGCGCAGCTCGCCGGCGCCGAACTGGCGGGCGCCCGGCTCGCGCTCGAGGAAGTCAATCAATCCGGCGGCATGCTCGGCCGTGAGGCGCGACTGCTGGTAGAGGATTCGGCGAACGACGTCGCCGTCGGCGCCGCAAAAGCCCGCCAGCTGATCGACCGCGATCAGGCCGATTTCATTCTCGGCGACGTCAATTCGGCGGTCGCGCTTGCGGTGATGCGGGTCACGGCTGAAAAGGGCAAGCTCCATATCGTGACCGGCGGCCACACCGACGAGATCACCGGCGATCATTGCAGCTGGAACGTCTTTCGGATCTGCAAGAGCGCGACAATGGAGGCAAACGCGATCGCCGATACGCTGATCCGGAAATTCGGCGCGAGATGGTATTTTCTCACTCCGGATTATGTTTACGGCTACGCGCTGCAGGCAGCTTTCGAGCGCAAGCTGCGCGCGCACGGCGGCACCTGGGCGGGCGATCGCCTTCCGCTCGGGACGGTGGATTACACGCGGTCGCTGAACAACGCCGGAAACTTTCGGCCGCAAGTCCTGATCGACCTCATGGGCGGTGACGACCAAGTCAACAGCCTGCGGCAGATCGTCCGCTTCGGCCTAAACCAGGACATGGCCGTCGGCGGTGCACTGTTCGAACTGGAGAGCATCCTGGCCGTTCCGGACGCGGCGCGGATCGGCTGGTGGACGATGGAATGGTGGTGGGATCAGCCCGGCATTGCCAACGTCAAGGCATTCGACGACGCGATCCGAAACCGCACCGGCAAGGCGGCAAGCGCGCGCAGCTGGTTCGGCTATGCCGCGGTCCATGCACTCGCGGGCGTCGTTAACCAGGAAAAGTCCTTCGATCCGGTGGCCCTCGCCCGCGCGTTGCAGCACTACACCTTGCCGGCCGAGATAGCGCTCGGACCCGACAGCGCGTTTTTTCGCGAGCGCGACCATCAGCTGATAAGCGCGGTCCTGGTCGGCGAAGTGCACGCCCCGCGCAACGACGCCTTCGATGTGTTCACGACGCGCGAGACCGTGCGGGGCGATCAGGCCGCCGAACCCGCCGAAGGGGGCGCGTGCAGACTGGCGTTCCCAAGCTGACTTAAAGCCGCGCGACGCCTCACGACAGCTGCGCCGGCGGACCCGGGCGCACTCTCACTTTGCGGCCGTCGGTTAGATCAACCGGCGGATTGAGGATCACCTGGTCGCCGTCTTTGACTCCCGCACTCACCTCGACGGTCGTGCCAAAGTCGCGCACCACGGTTACCGGGTGAATGCGCGCGACCCCGTCCTCGACCACGGCGACACTGAGACCGTCCCGGTTGAAGATGATCGCCTCGGACGGGACCACCAGCGAAGGCGTCTTGCGCGGGATTTTCAGTTCGACGGTGCAATAGACCCCGGGCGTCAAGGCGTGATCCGGATTAGGCACGTCGATCTCGGTCAGCAGCGTTCGGGTACCGGGCTGCAACGCGTCGGCGAGCCGCGCCACCGTTCCGGGAAAGTCGCGGCCCGGCATTTCGGGCACGCGCACCACCGCCTCCACGCCCGGTGCAAGACCGAACGCTTCGTCCTGCGGCACGTAGAGCTGGATGCGGATCACGTCGCTGTGCATCAGGGTGAACAGGAACGTGCCGCTGGTCGCGTCGGCCTGCACGAGGCTGCCGATATCGATGTTGCGCTGCGTGATGACACCGTCAAACGGCGCAATCACGCTCTGATACGATTTTTGCTGATTTAACACCCGCAACTGCGCTTCCTGCGCCGTAATGTTGGCGGCGGCGACCGCCACCGCCGCTTCCCGCGCCTCGAGGGTGAGGCGGTCGGTATCGCCTTGCTGCTTGGTGACCCAGCCTTGCTGGAGCAGCGTGCTGTCGCGGTCCCAGGTGACCTGGGCGAGGTCGCGGTTGGCCTTCGCCTGCTGGAGGGCGGCCTGCAACTGCGCCAGCGTTCCCTCGGCCTGCGCGATCTGATGCTCGAGCTCCGGCGCCGTGATTTCCACGAGCAACTGCCCGGCTTTGACGTGGCTGCCGATATCGACCGCGCGCTTGGAGATATAGCCGCTCGCCCGCGCGTAGATATTGGCCTGCTCGAACGCTTCGGTGGTACCGGGCCACGTCACCGACATCGTGCCGCCGCTCGCCTTGATCTGCGCGGTGCGCACGCTCGGCACGAACTCGCCGCGCTGTTCCGCCGTCGACATAACTTGGGCATGCAGCGCGTAGTGCCGCCAGAATCCGATCGCCAGCGCCCCGCACAGCAGCACTAGGACGGCGACGGCCAGGATGCGGGGCTGGTTGCCGGGCGTCGTCGCCGCAGCAGGAACGGTTTCGCCGGACGCTTGAGACGAAGAAGGATGCTCGACGTCATTCATTGCGGATCCTCGGCGAACACGCCGCGCGCGGGCACTCCGTCGTTACCTTTGCGCAGCATCGCGAACAGATACGGCACGACGAGCAATGTGGTCGGCGTAGCAAAAAGCAGGCCACCGATCACGGCGCGGGCCAGCGCGGCATTCTGTTCCTCGCCCGCACCGCCGACCGCCATTGGAATCATGCCGACGATCATCGCCGCCGCGGTCATCAGAACCGGGCGGATACGGGTGCGGCCGGCGGCGATCGCCGCATCAAACGCGCGCATGCCGGCAAGCTGCTGCTCGCGCGCAAAGGTGACGAGCAGGATCGAATTGGCCGAGGCCACGCCGATCGCCATGATTGCCCCCATCAGCGAGGGCACGCTCAAAG
>CAYVPC010000257.1:0-4934 GCA_964453555.1 uncultured Hyphomicrobiales bacterium
CCGGCCCAGGCGCCGCTCCACAGAAGATGCGCGACCGGCATCATGGTGCGGGCGTGGATCTCGTCGTAGCTCACCGGCAGGACCTGCTCGGCCGCGCCATCAGCGACAAGGTTGAAGCCGGCGCTGCATGTTCCGCGCATGCCGAGCGCGTCCCAGCCGACCCGGCGTTCGAGCGTGTAGTCGTCCTTGAGGAATACTACCAGCACCTGGTCCGATCCGGCGGCGCCGGCTGAACGCCGCGCGGTGGTGACGATGCCGTCGGCCGTTTCGGCGTAGGAAATGACGCTCGCGGCGCGCGTAAGCGCGATGCGCCCGTCGCGCGATTCGACCGGCGCCCTGCTGTTGCGCACGTCGCCGCCGCGCTCGCCTTCGGTGGTGGAGGACGCCAGCAGCAGTTGTTCGGCGCCCATCCGGCGCAGCAAGTCCCGATGCCAGGGGCTGCCGACGCCATGGCGCTCGAGGCAGGCCACCGTGGTCTGATGCATGGCGAAGATCATGGCCGTTGATGCGCAAGCGCGGCCGAGTACGTAACAGATATCGACGATGTCGGAGATCGGCGCGCTTTCGCCGCCGAATTCGCGCGGCAGCATGGCGCCAAGAAGCCGCTCGGAACGCGCCGCTGCGATCGCCTCGGCCGGGAACCGCGAGTCGGCATCGACCGCCGCGGCGTGTTCGGCCGCGACCACCGCGACCCGTTCGGCCCGCGAGGCGAGATCGCGCGGGGACACGGTGTCGCCGGCGATGCCGGGGTCCCGCGCCGCCCCGCGCCGTCCGGCTTGGAGCCTAGCGGGAGTCATGGTGACGGAAACGCTCACGCCTGCCTTGCCGCATTTCTTGGTCGTTGCCGGCAGCTATAGGCAGGAGGCGTTCAAAAAAGCGCAAAACGTCCGGACGATCGGCGGGAATTGCCGCTGTTCTTTCGCATAAAGGTTACCAATCGCAAACACTTGGCGTGCTAATTCACCGCCATCGGCGCCGGCGCGAAACGATCGCTCGAATTTGCGGCCGTGCGGTGGGAGACTGTTAACCGTGCTTGATCGCGCCAATCCCGACGTGACAGAGCGCGTGGCGCGCATCGTGCGCCGGATGCTGGACAAACGCGCGATCGCGCGTGCGGCCGGCCCCGACGACGATCTGCGCGACGCCGGGCTTGCCTCGCTCGACATCGTCAATCTGATGCTGGCGGTGGAGACCGAGTTCGACGTGAAAATCCCCGAGCGCGAGATGACGCCGGCGAATTTCCGCTCGATCGCGCGGATCGCGGAGCTCGTGCGCGGACTGGCCTAGTAGGTCGCCGTGCCGTCGATCACGTCCTTGAGCATTTTGTAGGCGCGGCAGTCGGTCCCGCAGATAAGCCGAACTCTTTCCAGGTCGTCCCTGGCCTTGAGCACATTGCCCTGCTCGGCGTGCCACATGCCATAATAGGACCAGGTCACGGCGTGGTCGGGATCGGTGGCGAGCGCGCGCTCGTACCAGACTTTGGCGTCGTCGTAGCGGCCAAGCTTGCGGCTGGCGTAGCCGATCAAAGTCGCCACGTCCGGATGATCGTCGTGACCGAGCGCACGCAGCGCCGCGATGGCGCCGACATAATCGTGCTGATCGTAGATGAGTTTATAAGCGGCGTGATAGCCGACCAGAAAGTCTGCCGCAGAGCTGCTTTTATCCGGTTTCGGCTTCTTGGTCTGCGGCTTCTCCTTGTCCTGGCTCGGTGGCGGCGGAGGTGGGGCAGGAGTTTCTTCGCCCGCCGCGATCGCGAGCCCGGGAGCGACGAGAAGGGCGGACAGCAGGAATACGGCGGCTAGCGAGCGGGACAAGATCATGGCGGCCTCTCCGCAAGGTCAAAGGGCAATGATACACCGCCCCGTCCGGATTTGCTGTGACGCCCGGCGCCATCGAGCAAAAGTGATCGGGACCGTCAAAAACATACGCAGCCGGGAATAACCGCGCTCCGCAAGGCGAGCCGTTACAGATTCGGCTGCCACTCGACCGGGACATGCTCGTAGCCGCTAGCGGTTTTGACGAGATGACCGCAGGCCGGGAACGGGAAATGATAGCCGGTCACCAGCATGCGGTCGGCGGCGGCGCGATCGAACAGCTTTTTGCGTGTTGCCACCGCCGCATCGCCGTCGATATCGAAGGCCGCCTGCCAATCGGGATGCCGGGCAAACACGGCGGGATGTTGCGCGGTATCTCCGAGCACCAGGAGCGATTGATCGGCCGAATGAACAGCGAACACGGTGTGACCGGGCGTATGACCCGGAGCCGGCAGCGCGAGTATGCCTGGTGCTACTTCCGCTCCCGGCGCAAAACGCGCGACGTTTGGCGCGATGTCGGCAAAGATGCGCCGTTGATTGCGAAAGGCGATTTTCAGATCCGCCGGCGCCGCGCCCATATTGGCGTCGTCCATCCAAAAAATCCATTCCGCCTCCGGTACCATAATCTCGGCATTGGGAAAGATGAGGTCGTTGTCCTTGCCCTTGATGCCGTTGATATGATCGGGATGGAAATGCGAGATCGCGATAAGGTCGATCGACGCCGGCTCGATGCCCGCGGCTCGAAGATTATCGCGCAGCACGCCGGCGCTGGGTGCGATCTGGCCGCCGGTGCCGGTGTCGAGGAGAATAAGCTTCTTGCCGGTGTTCACCACCAAAGTGGTAAATGGCGTTGTCAGCTTGTCGGCAGGCATGAACGCATCAGCGAGCGCGCTTTCGACTTCCGCGAACGGCGCGTTGCGGATGAATTTGTCGGTGATCGGGCGGTACCAGATGCCGTCGTAGAGCGCGGTGAGTTCGAACGTCCCGATCCGATAGCGATAAATCCCGGGCGTCGCTCTGCCGGCCGGTGCGGTAGCGGCGGGCAGCCGATCCGCCTGCGTCGACATCGCAGCCAGCGCCGCGCCGGCAACGAACAGGCGGCGGGTGACTGCCGATTTGGCTGGCGTTGCGGCTTTATTGTTTCCGGACATGAAGTTATCGCCAACAAGGCGCCCAGGGGATTTTGGCAATGGGCATCCTCACTATCAAGGCCGCCGATCAGAGCCAGCCCACATGAGAGACCCGCCCGTTGTTCGCGTTCCTCCAATTCTTGATGTCTCCCACCCGCGAATTGGGCATAATCTTGCTTGCGCGGGAAACGAATGTCGAGTGACGGTCGTGCGCCGTGCCACCGGGAAGGGGGACGTTCCATGATCCGGTTTTTATTAGTCTTAGCCGCCATCGCGCTTGGCGTCAGCTTCGCCGCCGCCCAGCAGGATCCGATTGCGGCGCGCAAGGCGCTGATGAAGTCCACTTTCGATCAGGCCAAAATCGGCGCCGCCATGACCAAGGGCGAAACGCCGTTCTATCTCGATAAGGCGCAAAAAATCTTCGCGACCTTCGCGGATACGTCGGCAAAGGCGCCGGCGCTGTTCCCGGCGAATTCGATCGACGAAGCGACAGCGGACGATCCGTTTACCGCCAATCCGAAAATCTGGGAGAACATGGAAGACTTCAAGGCCAGGTTCGCCAAGTTCGGCGACGACGCCAAAGCGGCCGCTGCGTCGGTGAAAGACCTGGATTCGTTCAAGGCGGCGTTCGGCAACATCGGCAAGAACGATTGCGGCGGTTGCCACGAGCAATATCGCCTCAAAAAGAGCTGAGAGCTTAAGATCTGGCCTCCTGCGTAGCGTTACGATACGGGGAACGGGGACGGCGGTATGCAACCCGTGAAGCTGAACCGGTATGACGCCAGCGGCAGCGGCAATCGTTGACGTGCACCCGGCCGGCAAGAAGGCGCCGGCCGGGATTACAAATTGGCTGCGCGGCATCGGCGTGCGACAGGTACGCCTCGCCACCGGCCTCGTCTTGTTCGCCTACATCTTCTCGCATTTCTTCAATCACGCGCTCGGCAACATCTCGTACGCCACGATGGAAACGTGGCTGTCGTACCACATCTGGTTTTGGCGAATTCCGGTCGTCAGTTTCTTGCTCTATGCCGCCGCGATGACGCATGCCGGCCTCGGACTTTGGGCGCTCTACCGCCGCCGGCATTTTCGCTACACCGCCGCCGAGATCACCCAGCTCGTCTTGGGGCTGAGCATTCCGCTTTTGATTGCTTATCATCTTGCCGCCATACGCGGCCTGGAACTGCTATTCGGACGCGCTATCTCTTATTACGCACCGGTATTGCTGTTCTATTGGGTGTTTCGCCCGGAAATGCTCGCCGTGCAGTTGGTTCTGCTCACTGTAGCGTGGGCGCACGGCTGCATTGGGCTTTATTTCTGGCTACGGCTGAAACCGTTTTTCAAATGGGCGGCGCCGTTTTTGCTGGCGGCGGCGGTGCTGCTGCCGGCGCTGGCGATGCTCGGCGCAAATAACGGCGCGCGCGAGGTCATCCACCTCGCCAAGGACCCGCAATGGCGCGCCGAGCATGTAAAGCCCGTGCCCCCGGAGCAGGCATCATTTGTCGAACATACCGCATTCATTTACGTTCCGATCGGCTACCTCGGCCTTATCGGTTTGGTTTTTGTCGCGCGTGGCGTGCGTGCGCTGCGCGAGCGCTGGCGCGGGATGATCACGGTCTCGTATCCCGACCGGCAGGTGCGCGTGCCGAAAGGTTTGAGCGTGCTGGAGGCAAGCCTGCGTTTCAATGTCCCGCACGCAAGCGTTTGCGGTGGCCGGGCGCGCTGCTCTACCTGCCGCGTTCGCGTCGTCAGCGATCGCCGCGCATTGCCGCGGCCATCCGGCCGCGAAGCGTTTGTGCTCTCGCGCGTCGGCGCCAGCGCAGACTCCGCGATCCGGCTCGCCTGTCAGCTGCGCCCGAAGACCGATGTGGCGGTCATCCCCCTGTTGCCCCCGAATGTCGGCGCCGGTTTTGTCCGCGGCAGGCATCGCCTCAACATCGGCGAGGAGCGTTACGTCGTCAGCATGTTCGTCGACATGCGCGGCTCGACCAAG
>CAYVPC010000258.1:0-4929 GCA_964453555.1 uncultured Hyphomicrobiales bacterium
CAGACACTATCCGTTCCATATGTGTTCCGCAACCATTTAATTTGAAGTGAAGAAAACGCGCGTCCGGCCAAAGGGGTGCTTAACGGTCGAATTTAACGGTTCCATCGACATTTCAGTCCCCCATGCCTTCCGGCGCACGCGATTTTTCGGGGAGATGTTCGGTGCCTTGCCGATTATTGGCGGGTCTGTCCGGCGTGCAATGGCCACGCGCGTTCCGCCGGTGCTATTCTGCCGGCCACCTGGCTTTGTGCGGGCGTAGGTGAATCTGGGGATTCTGCGCACTTTTCTTACATCGCTGGCAGCACTCGTATTTGTCTCGGGCTCGGCTTTAGCAGCCGATCTTCCAGTCAAGGCGCCGCCGTCGGCGCCTCAGCCTGCCGTGAATTGGACCGGCTGCTATGTCGATGCCGGCGTCGGCTACGGCATGTACAACCAGACTGACAGCTCGGAGACCTCTCCGGGCTTGCCCCGATCGGAGTCACCGTCACGAATGGCGGCCGCGGTTGGCTCGGGCGGCTCGGCGGCGGCTGCGATTATCAGTTCGTCGTCCCCTATCTGGGAAATTTTGTCGTCGGCGCGCTCGCCGACTACGATTTCATGAACCTGCACGGTACGTTCAGCGATCCGTCTGGACCTGTTACCGGCAGCGAAACTGAGTCGGGCGCTTGGTACGCGGGCCTGCGGCTCGGCTATCTGATAACGCCTTCGCTCCTGAGCTACGTGGATGCCGGCTACACGCAAACACGCTTTAGCCAGTTAAATTTTCTTACCGCGGCGGTTATCCCCCGCACCTACCGGCATTGGTCTTCCCGCCAATACCTATAACGGCTGGTTCATCGGCGGCGGCATTGAATATGCTCTCACCATGC
This sequence comes from uncultured Hyphomicrobiales bacterium, assembly GCA_964453555.1. Lineage (GTDB taxonomy): Bacteria > Pseudomonadota > Alphaproteobacteria > Rhizobiales > Xanthobacteraceae > BOG-931. Next base: position 870 of record CAYVPC010000258.1, read on the forward strand.
CGTGGATGCCGATCCATGGACTGTTTTGGCGCACCGAATACCGCTACGCGAGCTATCAGGCCGTCGATGTACCGGTCCTCATTACCGCGACGGGCGCGCCCTTTGGCGTCGCCGAGCATATGCTGAAGCAGAATCAGACAATTACGACGGGGCTCCTCTGGCGCTTCAACTGGGAGAACGCGATTGGTTCCGAGCTTTCCGCCCCTCCGTCATTTCTGCCGCTGAAAGCGCCTCCGATGACGGCACCACCGGCCACTAACTGGACCGGGTGTTACGTTAGTGCCGGCGCCGGTTACGGGATGTGGAATCAAGAGCATTTCTTCGAAACAGGTCCGCCGATAACGCCGACCTTCACACCGGTCACGGGCAACCAGACCGGAGGCGGCAATGGCTGGCTGGGCCGGTTCGGCGGCGGGTGCGATTATCAGTTTACGGTCTCTGGTCACACCCTCGTTGCCGGCGCTTTCGCCGATTATGATGTGAAAAATCTGTCGGGTGTCTGGAACGAAACCGCCGGGTTTACTGGTAGTGAGACCGAAACCGGTAGCTTTAGTGTCGGTCCGCGCATTGGCGTTGCCTTCGCGCCTGGTGCGTTGACCTACGTTGACGGCGGCTTTTCCCAAGCACGCTTCGGTTCGTTCGGGCTTGTGACAAGTTTCGTGCCGGGGGTCCTTTTGCCGGCCAGTCAGGGGGCCGCCACCTACAACGGCTGGTTCGTCGGCGGCTGCTTCGAAACCTCGCTATCGGGTTTGTTCAGCGCTCTACCGCGCGGCCTGTTTCTGAAAACCGAGTACCGCTACGCGAGCCTTGCTCCCAGGACGTGCCAATCGTCGTCACGGCGACTGGCGCGCTTACCGGCGCCTATGAGCACTCGTCTATGTACGAGCAGTCGGTCACTACATCGCTGGTGTGGCGCTTCAACTGGCCGACTTTACATTGACCTTGTTGGCGCGGCACGCAACCGGCGTCTAATTCCCGAATTTAATGACTTGGCACGCGCTGCCGGCTGTCGCTGCCGGCTCGAACGGCTCGCGGATCAGCAAACAATCAGCCTTGGCGAGCGGCGCCATCATCGAGGAGTCCTGAATCGGGAACGGGGTCGCGACCGGACCTTGCGGTGTGTCTTTGAGCGTCGCGCGCAGATAATCGGCGCGCTCGTCGTTCTCGGGGAGGTCGCAGCCGAGGATGGCCGATTCGACGGGCGGCATAAGATCATTGCGGCCGGCGAGGCGGCGGATGAGCGGCAACAGGAACAGAAAGCCGCAGACGATTGCCGAAACGGGATTGCCGGGAACGCCCAGCACCTGCATGGCGCCGAGCCGGCCATGCATCAGCGGACGCCCGGGCCGCAGCGCCAGCCGCCAGAACGACAATGCCATGCCCTCGGCGGCAAACGCCTTCTGCACCAGATCGTAGTCGCCGACCGAGGCGCCGCCGCTGGTGACGAGGATATCGGCGCCGCTTTCTCGCGCCCGCCGTACCGCCGCGACGGTGTCGTCGAGCCGGTCGCCGACAATGCCGAGATCGTCGACGAACGCGCCTTCGCCGCGGGCGAGGGCCGCCAGCGCAAACGTATTCGAGGAGACGATCTGGCCGGGGCCGGGCTCGATACCGGGCGGCACCAATTCGTCGCCGGTGGCAAACAGCGCGATCTTCGGCCGCCGATGCACCGGCACGAACGGATGGTTCATGCCGGCCGCGAGCGTAAGATCGCGCGCGGTGAGCCGATGGCCGGCGGAGAGGAGCGCCTCGCCCGCCTTGAAGTCGAGGCCCTGCACGCGGATGTGGCGGCCCTTCGCCGACGGTTTCTCGACCACGACATTGTCGCCATCACGTCTGGCTTGTTCCTGGATGACGATCGTATCGGCGCCCTCCGGCACCACCCCGCCGGTGAAAATCCGCGCCGCCTCGTTCGGACCGATCGCACGCGTAAGAAGCCGGCCGGCGGCGACCTCGCCCACGACTTTCAGCCGCACCGGCGCGTTCGCCATGTCGGCGGCACGGACCGCATAGCCATCCATGGCGGAAAGGTCGGCCGGCGGCTGGGTGCGGCGCGCTTTGAGCGCATAAACGAGCACGCGGCCGTCGGCTTCCGAAAGCGGCGCTTCTTCGGCCGGCAGCGGACGCGCATGTTCAAGCACGCGGGTAAGCGCGTCTGCGACCGACAATAACGCCGCCACGGTCTACTCCTTCGCGCGATAGTGTCCGCTTTGACCGCCGGTTTTCTCGATCAGGCGGATGCCTTCGATGCGCATGCCGCGGTCGACCGCTTTCACCATGTCGTAGATGGTGAGGCAGGCGACCGAAACCGCGGTGAGCGCTTCCATCTCGACGCCGGTTTGGCCGGCGACCTTGACCCGCGCGGTGACTTTAACACCCGGCAGCTTGGCGTCCGGCACAGCGTCGACCTCGACCTGCGAGATGGCGAGCGGATGGCAGAGCGGAATCAGTGCGTGCGTACGCTTGGCCGCCATAATGCCGGCGATACGGGCGGCGGCGAAGACGTCGCCTTTCTTCGCGTTGCCGCTGCGCACGATGTCGAGCGTGGCGTCCTGCATCACGACGAGCCCTTCGGCGAGCGCTTCGCGCTCGGTCGTCGGCTTGCCGGAAACATCCACCATGCGGGCTTCGCCGCCGGAGGTGAGATGGGTGAGCGCCTTGCGCCGCGCCACGGCGTCACCGCGCCGATGCGAGCGCGGCATTGCGGACCAGCAGCGCGCGTGTTGCCGCGGCGACGTCGCTCTGGCGCATCAGGCTTTCGCCGACCAGGAAGGTCGCGATGCCGGACTTGGCAAGGCGCGCCAGGTCGTCGGGCGCGAAAATGCCACTCTCGCCGACCACGGCGTAGCCGGGCGGAATCGATTTCGCCAGCCGCTCGCAGGTCGCAAGCGATGTGACGAAAGTCTTCAGGTCGCGGTTGTTGATACCGATCAGCCGCGATTTGAGCCGCAGCGCCCGTTCAAGCTCGGCTTCGTTGTGCACCTCAACCAGCACGTCCACGCCAAGCGCGAATGCGGCCGCTTCCAGATCAGCGGCTGCGGCATCGCCGACCGCCGCCATAATGATCAGGATGCAATCGGCGCCGGCGGCGCGCGCCTCGATCACCTGATAGGGCTCATACATGAAATCCTTGCGCAGCAGCGGCAACGCGCAGGCCGCGCGCACCGCGCGCAGATGATCGAGCGAGCCCTGGAATGAAGGCGTGTCGGTCAAGACCGACAGACAGGTCGCGCCGCCGGCGGCGTAGGCTGCCGCCAGCGCCGGCGGATCGAAATTCTCCCGGATCAATCCCTTCGACGGGCTCGCCTTCTTGATCTCGGCGATGAGCGCGTAATGGCCGGCGGCAAGCCGCCGCTCGATCGCGGCCAGAAATCCGCGCGGCGGGCTCTGCGCTTTCGCCTCGGCTTCGAGTGATGCGAGCGGGCGCGCGCGTTTGGCGGCGGCGATTTCCGCGCGCTTATAGACGGCGATTTCGGCGAGAATGTCAGCCATCGTTGGAAACCGCGATCAGCCGATCGAGCCGTCCTTCCGCTTCTCCGGAATCGACCGAATGGGCGGCGGCATGCAGGCCGTCCTTGAGATCCTTCGCTTTGCCGGCGACCACCAGCGCGGCCGCGGCGTTAAAGAGCGCTACGTCGCGAAAGGCCGACGGCTTGCCCTCCAGCACGTTCTTGACCGCCGCCGCGTTCGCCGCCGCGTCGCCGCCGCGCAGCGCCTCCGGCTTGACCTTGCGCAAGCCGAATTCCTCCGGCGCAATCTCGAAGGTCTTCACTTGGCCGTCCTGCAGCGCGCTGACGGTAGTCGGGCCCGACGTCGTGATCTCGTCGAGACCGTCGGAGCCGTGCACGACCCAGACGCTTTCGGCGCCAAGATTCTTCAAGACCTGCGCCAGCGGCTGCGTCCATTGCTTGGAAAATACGCCGATCATCTGCCGCCTGACGCCGGCGGGATTGGAGAGCGGGCCGAGCAGATTGAAAATCGTGCGGGTGCCCATTTCGACGCGGGTCGCCGCGACATTCTTCATCGCCGGATGATGCGCGGGCGCGAACATGAAGCCGAT
>CAYVPC010000259.1:0-4925 GCA_964453555.1 uncultured Hyphomicrobiales bacterium
AACACGTTGAAGCCGCCGGACAGGATCATGTCCTTCTTGCGGTCGACCAAAGTGAGATAGCCGTCCTGGTCGAGATAGCCGATGTCGCCGGTGTGGAAGCGGCCGCCGCGGAACGCGTCCGCGGTCGCTTCCGGCTTGTTCCAGTAGCCTTTCATCACCTGCGGGCCGGTGAAGCAGACCTCGCCGCGCTCGCCGGGCGGCAGCACTTTGCCGTCGTCCGCCAGATCGACGATTTCCAGCAGACTGCGCGGGGCGGGGAGCCCGACACTGCCCTGCCGCGGCGACACGTCGCGGCGCTGTAATGTGCCGAGCGGCGCGGTTTCGGTCAGGCCGTAACCTTCGCGCGGCGCGCGGCCGGCCAGCGCCTCGAATCGGTGCTGCACGTCGAGCGGCAGCGGCGCGCCGCCGGACACCCACATCGTCACCGAAGACAAATCGGTTTCCTTCGCCTTCGGATGATTGGCGAGCGCCGTATACATGGTCGGCACACCGGGGAAGACGGTGATTTTCTTGCGGGCGATGTCGGCGAGCACGCGGTCGGCATCGAACTTGATATGCAGCACGAGCTGCGCGCCGTTGGCGACCCCGATCAGCATCAGGAAGGTCAGGCCGAAAATGTGGAACAGCGGCAGCACCGCAAGCGCCTTTTCCGGCGGCTCGTCCGGGCCGAAGCCGTTCCAGTAGGAGTAGATATTGAGCACGGCGCAGAAATTGGCATGCGTGAGCATGGCGCCCTTCGGCTGCCCGGTGGTGCCGCCGGTATATTGCAGCACCGCCACCTCGTCCGCGATCGGGCCGTGCGGATGGCGCGTATAGGCGCCGTCGTTGTCGATCAGCGCGGAGAAATCGATCTCGCGGCCGGCGCCGCCGACGCGCTCCGCCGGCGGGCCGAACACAGCGGGGATCGGGGCGGGGAGGAAATCCGCAATGCTGCAAACGACCAACGTGTCGAATTTGCCGGTGCCCTTGAGCGCGGCGATCTGCGGATAGAGCATCGGCAGGCCAAGCGTGATCATCACTTTGGGCTCGGCATCGGCAATCTGGTAGGCGAGCTCGCGCGGCGCCGACAGCGGGCTGAAATTGACCACCCGGCCGCCGGCCATCAGCACCCCGAAGAACGAAATGACGAAATGCGGCGTGTTCGGCAGATGCAGGCCGACATGCACGCCCGGCCCGACGCCGAGCGCCTGCAGGCCCTTGGCGGCGCGCGCGGCAAGATCGCGGAATTCGCGGAAGGTGAAGGTGTGGTCGTAGAAGTCGAGCGCGACGCGGTCGGGCCAGCGGGCGGCGGCGGTTTCCAGCAGGCTTTCCAGCGGCACCGGCGGCGGCAGCGGCGCGTCCCAAACCACGCCCGGCGGATAGGATTTCTCCCAGAACTGCGCCATCGCCAATCCCTCCCTGCGGCGCCTGCCGCGCACGGCGGCGCCTGTTTTTGTTGTCGGGGCTAAACTAGCGGGCTGCGGCGGCGCGGTCGATGGCCGGTGCAAGGGCGCGGCCTACATTTCGACCACCAGATAGTCCCGTTCGACCGAGACCGGAAAATTCTCCGCGATGTAGGGACCTTTGATCAGTTCCTGTCCGGGCTCGACCTTGATGTCGAACTGGCGGATACGCATGCTTTTGGGATCGCAATAGCTCTGGCCGGTGGCAATCTCGAATTCCCAGCCATGCCAGGGACAGCGCAAAAATTCGCCGCTGCGGACCAACCGGTAATCGCCGGGGCCGTCCGACAGCGCCAGTCCGGTGATACGGCCGCTGCACGGCGGGCCGCCTTTATGCGGGCATTTGTTGGCGAGCGCGTAGAACTTGCCGGCGACGTTGAAGATGCCGATGTCGCGGCCCTTGACGGTGACGCGCTTGGCGCTTCCCGGCGGGACCTCGGCGACGCCGGCGACGATGTGACGGCTCATTGAGGTCAGGGCAGGCGGTACAGCGCCTTGGCGTTGTCGCGCAGAATGCCGTCGCGCTGCGCGGGCGTCATGTGGAAGCTCAGCGCTTGACGCGGATCGTCATAGTCCCAGTGAGGATAGTCGCTGGAATACATCAGCCGGTCCCAGCCGATCCAGCCGATGATGTCCTGCAAATGCACCGGATCTTCGGCTTCCTCCATCGGCTGGGTGCAAAACCAGAAATGCTCGCGCAGGTATTCCGACGGCGGGCGCTTCAGGTGCGGCGTTTCTTTGCGGTTGCGCTCCCACAATTTGTCCATGCGCCAGCCGAGCGAGGGCGCCCAGGAGAAGCCGGATTCGATCATCCCCACCCTTAGCCCGGGGAATTGTTCGAAAACACCTTCGATGATTAGGCTGACGACGTTGCCGACCATGCCGGTGCCGAAAGCATAATGCTCTTGCATGTAATACGTGCCCCAGCCGGTGCCGCTAGTGGCATGGCCGCCCGACGCGCCGGCCGGATGCAGGCCGAGCACCAGATTGTTGCGGGCGGCGGCTTCGTAGATCGGCCAGTATTTGCGCCGACCAAGCGGCTAAACGCGGCGAGATAATCACCTGGATGAAAGCATCGCTCTCGGCGGCGCGGGCGTCGATCTCGCGCACAGCGAATTCCGGATATTCCTGCGGCACGACAACGCCGGCTTTGAGCCGCTTGTCCTTGGCCACCCATTCTTGCAGCTGCCAGTCGTTGGCGGCATGCGCGAGCGCCGCGGCGAATTCGAGGTTGCGCTCGTCGGTGCCGGAACGGCCCAGCACCACCAGATTGCCGGTTTCGCAGCCGTTGAGATCGAGATGCTGACTCTGCATCATCGCGAGATCGCTGCCGGGCGGTCCACCGCCCTCCGGGTAGGAGTCGGCGCGCATGCCCGCCGCCATCATGCGGGGAACCGCAAGCTGGCCGATCACGCCTTGGCAGAGATGGCCGCCGAACGTCTCGTTGTGCTCACGCCATTGCGCCGACATGTAGGGATGGAGTTCCTTGGGCGTGCGCTGTGCCGGATGGATGTCGCAATCGACGAAAGCGAGCCGCTGCCCGGTTTTGGTTTCGCGTTCCGGCACTGGCTTGTTCATGGCGCCATCTCCTCGCGCACCGCAGGTTCCACCTCGGCCGCCGGGCGCAGGCGGGGATAGGTCGCCAGCGGATTGTCGATCAGAATCTTACGGATCATCGCATCGGAAAGCCCGTCCGGCAACGCGTCCATGCCGTCGAATTGCCAATGCGGATAATCGGTCGAAAACACGATCAGTTCATCCGAGCGGGCGTGATCCATGATCCGGTTGAGGATTTCGGCATTGGGAACATCGACCGGCTGTAGCGAAAACCGTACATGATCCCGCACGATCTCGGCCGGCGCCCGATCGATCCAGGGAACTTCGGTGCGCATGCCGCGCCAGCTCCGGTTGGTCCGCCACAGCAGCGGCGGCAGCCAGGTGAAGCCGCTTTCCAGCAGCACCAGCTTGGTGCCGGGGAATTTCTGGAATACGCCCTCGGCAATAAAACTCACCACCGTATCTTCGAACGCGGTGCTTTGCAGGATGCTGTCTTCGAGATGGTAAGACGGCCAGCCGGAACCGGTCGGCGCGTGCCGGAACGTCGAACCGGCGTGGACGCCGATCGGCAAGCCCGTGCCGTTCGGCGGCGCTATAAATCGGCCAATAGGTCCGATGACCGAGCGGCCGGTCGCCCATTACCAGAAGCAGCACCTGCACGAACCGCCGATCGGAGGCGCGGCGCTCGATCTCGGCGGCGGCGAGCTCGGCGTCCTGCGGCGCGACAAGGATCGAGGCACGCAGCCGCGGCTCGCAATCGAGCCATTCGCGCACCATCCAGTCGTTCACCGCCCGGCATACCGCCGCCGCCATGTCGGCGTTGAACAAGGCGAGCGCGCCGTGCAGCACGTTAGCGATGGCGTAGCGAGTGCCGAAGGCGTCGAGCGCCTGCGCCCGCACCGCGTCGAGGTTCGCCGCCGCCAGGCCTTTGGCCGGGCGCCAATCCGGCCGCGCCGTTTGCGGCAGGTTCGGCGCATAGCTCATCAGCGTGAACGGCGACTGGTCGATGTGTCGTTCGGCGAAATGCTCGCGCCAAAAATCGTCGAAATACGGCTTCAACGCTGCCATGCTGGGCATGGCCGGATGCAGGTCGCAATCGATCGCGCCCTTGATCGGAAGCTTCATGAGCCGGCTCGCGCGCTGCGGTTCCTTGTGGCGGGTTCATTATAGGCCGCGGCGGGGGGAAATTCGACCGTCGCTTGCCCGGTCGCCACCATTCCGCGCTATTTGTCGGGGTCGGCGTTTTGCGCGTCGGACAGCGTCTTCCAGGCGGCGACGCCGAAATCGCGGACGTGGTCCTTGCCGCAATGCTTGCAGCGATAGGTCCGCATGTCGTCGCCCGACATGGAGGTTCGTTCCACAAGGATCATGTCGCGGCCGCAGTCCGGGCACTTCGTCAGCGAGGCTTTTTTCCGGCGGCGTCCGCAGGTAGCGCAGCGTGATCCAGGACGGCAGCTTCATCTCATGCCGCCGCGAGATTGCCGAACTTCTTCAAGTTCTCCCGCTGCTTGTCGTTGCGCGGCGGCAGCTTAAACAGCCGCGCGGCGGTGCCGCCGAGGATATTGTGCTTGGCCTTTTCCGACAGGAACGGCAAATCCCAGATCGTCGATGGCAAATCGAAGTCCCAGTGCGGATAATCGGATGAGTAAAGAAGCTGCGTCTCCGCGTTGATCATGCGGAACGTTGTCTCCATCGCGCCGTAATCCTGAATCTCCATCGGCTGCGACGAGTAGAACATCTCGCGCATGTAATCCGACGGCTTTTTCTTCAGCAGCGGCGCTTCCGACGGCCGCAGCATGTATTCGTGGTCGAGGCGCTGCATCAGGAACGGCACCCAGGCGAGCCCCGATTCCATCCAGATCACCGGCAATTTGGGAAAGCGCTCGCCGATGCCGTTGATCACCCAGTTGGTGCAGTTGACGATGT